>JALSPC010000021.1 GCA_026986155.1 bacterium | reverse complement strand
TTACGAATTTCTCGTCGGGCCGCTTGAGGATGGAATAGACATCACAACTGGCTGACTGTTCCACCAGCTCGATGATATCCTCGATCCAGAAAAATTTCCGGAATCGCAGGTTCACCGTGACGATGCTTCGCTGGTTGTGGGCGCCGCGGGCGGAGATCTCCCGGGAACAGGGACACAAGGTCGTCACGGGCACCACGATGCCCACGTAGAAGTCGTCCACGTCGTTACTGGAGCCGCAGAACCGGCAGATGTATTCCATCAGGCCCTTCGCGTGGGTCACGGGGGCCTCTTTCTCAATGAAGTAGGGAAACTCGATTTCCAGGTGGGCGCTTTTGGCGTCGAGGGTCTTTTTCATGTCGTCAAGGATCCTGGAGAAGTTCCGGATGGCGATGTCTCCCCGGTAGGTATTGAGGATCTCCACGAAACGGCTCATGTGAGTTCCCTTGAAGTGCTGGGGCAGGTCCACGTACATGTTCACGCTGGCCACCGTGTGCTGAATGCCGTTCTTCTTGTCCCGAACCGTGATGGGGTAGCGGATATTCTTGACCCCCACCTTCTTGATGCGGATGTTTCGGTCATCCGGAAGGTTCTGGATGTCCACCAGGCCTTCGAGGGGAACTTTCTCGGGAGACTGTCCCCGGTTCATTTCATATACCCCGCGCAGGAGTCCCGGGATTCCCAGGCGTTGACACGGGTAACGGTGACCGGCGCGTCCCCCAGGCGTTTCTCGAGGGATTCGAAGATATAGCGGGCGATAACCTCGGAAGAGGGATTCTGGTCCCGGAAGTAAGGGAGGTCATTCAGATTCTTGTGGTCCAGGGTGTCGAGAACCGCGTCGGTGAGCTGTTTGAGCCTGGAAAAGTCAAAGGCCATGTTGCCTTCTCCCAGGTCCGCCCGCCGGACCATCACCTCCACCTTCCAGTTGTGACCATGGAGGGCCTCGCACTTCCCGTTGTAATCCTGGAGAAAGTGGGCGGCGGAGAAAAAACGGATGATTTTTATTTCATACATTGGTAAACTCCGATGGATCTTGATGTTTTAGACTTTCCTGTGGAGGATGAGTTGAATATCCATGACATTGGTGCCGGTGGGGCCCGTCTTTATCAGGTATCCCGTCTGGTCGAGGAAGGGATAGGCATTGTTCTCAGAGAGGAACATCCGGGGATCGAGACCCCGCTTACGGGCCTCGCGCACCAGGTTTCCGTCCGCGTAGCCCCCCGCGGCATCCGTGGGGCCGTCGGAGCCGTCCGTTCCCACGCTCGCGATGAGAACGTTCTCCAGCCCGTCAACCTCTAGCCCCGCCGCCAGGGCGAATTCCTGGTTCCGGCCGCCCTTTCCCTTGCCCCGCAGGGTCACGGTGGGCTCTCCGCCGGACAAGACACAGAGAGGCGGGGGGAGCGGCTGGTGATGCCTGACGGCCTGTTTCGCGATGGCGGCGAAGTACTTGGCGATTTCCCTCGCCTCGCCGCAAGCCGCGTTGGTAAGGATGACCGGCGTGTAACCAAGGCGCTTTGCCTCGTCGGCCGCCGCCTCCAGGGCGATCTGGTTGGAGCCGATGAAACGGAAATAGGCCTTTTTGAAGACGGGATCCCCGCTGTCGGGGGTTTCGGGAAGTTTTCCGTCCTTGCCCGCCTCAAGGCGCGCCCGCACCTTGGGCGGAACCTTGTCCGAGATTCCGCGCCGGGAAAGGATTTCCAACGCCTCCTGGTACGTGCTGTCGTCCGGCGCGGTGGGGCCCGAGGCGATGAC
Organism: bacterium; assembly: GCA_026986155.1. Classification (GTDB taxonomy): domain Bacteria; phylum Desulfobacterota; class S145-22; order S145-22; family S145-22; genus JAOZMY01. Next base: position 4,269 of record JALSPC010000021.1, on the reverse strand, counting down.
GGACACGTCGTCCCCGATGACATCGGAAAGAATGAGGCTCATCACGGTGGCCGGGGATGCCATCCGCGCAAGGTGTCCCCCCTTGATGCCGGAGAGGTGTTTACGCACCGTGTTCATTTCTTGGATGGTAGCGCCGCAGGAAAGGAGAAGCTCCGTGACCGCCTGCTTGTCCTTGAGGGTGACGCCCTCGGCCGGGTAGGGCAGGAGGGATGATCCCCCGCCGGAGATGAGGACCAGGACCAGGTCGTTTTCACGGGTCTTTTCAAGGAGCCGTTCGATGGCCTTGGCGCCCTGGACGCCCTTTTTGTCGGGAACGGGGTGGCCCGCCTCGAACTGCCGGATTTTCCTCAGCGGGGAAAGATAGCCGTACTTCGTGACGACAAGGCCCTCGGTGATGGCCTCGCCCGCCACTTCTTCGACGGCCATAGCCATGCGGGGGGCGGCCTTGCCGGCGCCGACCACGTAGAGTCTTCCCCCGGAAAGGTCGAAGGAAAACCCGTCTTCCTTGTTCTCCCCGGCAACTTGGAAAACCTTGTCCCGGATACAAAACCGCCCGTCCACGAGGTCGCAGGTCTTCCGGATGGCGTGATAGGGATCGACGGCGTGGATGGCCTCGCGGGTGATTTCGGTTAAATCTTCGTAAAGGGAATTCATGGTATTGTGGTGAGCCCTTTTTCCCGGCGTCCTCTCGTTGTTCTTGAAACCTTGCCTTGACTATCATTCCACGTGGTGAAATGTCAAGGTAGGTGTGTTTCCGTGGACAACAGACGAGAACTATGGTAGGATCAGCCTTGTGAGATTCAAGAGGGAAATTCCATTGAATCAAGAAAAACTGAAATCTGTTCTCCGAGCAATCTTACTGGCCGTGATCCCGGGGTTGGTGGTTGCGGGAGTTGCGTTGAGCGGGCTTTCGGCCGCCACCGTCCCCGAGACTTCCCGTTCAGGGATCCAGCGCCGGGAGATCGCGAAGCCCAAAGGGGTCCTCCTCAACTTCGAGGACGCGGATATCCGGACCATCGCCCGCTTCGTGGGGAAACTGACGGGCCGCAACTTCGTGGTAGACGAGTCGGTCAAGGGCCTGGTGACCATCGTTTCATCCAAGCCGATTCCCCTCTCCAAGGTCTACCCGGTGTTCCAGGTGGTGCTCAAGAGCCGCGGCCTCACCACTCTGGCCCATGGCGGCGTGGTGGAGATCCTGCCGGTGAAGCGCGCCGGCAGACGGAATATCCCCCTGGCGGGCGAGGCGGGGGCAGAGCCGGGAAGGGCCGAGTTCGTTACCCGTCTCTTCCAGCTCAACTTCGCCGATTCGGGGAAGGTCATGGCGGCGGTGAAACCCTTGGTGTCCGAGGGGGGCGAGATCATCTCCTATCCAGACGCGGGGATCCTCATCCTTTCAGACTACCGGGACAACATTGCCCGGATCGCTGCCATCGTGAAACGGCTGGATCAGGCGAGGGCGAAGATCGAGTTCGACGTGATCCCTCTTCAGTATGCCTACGCGAGGGAATTGACGGACGAAATCACGAAGCTTCTCGAAATGCCGGAGGAAAAGAAAAGGCTTTACCGCCTTGCCTTCGCCCGGGGGAAGACCAAGGAGAAGCTGGCCTGGCAGGAGGTTCGCTTGGTTCCGGACGAGCGGATTAACGCCATCCTCGTGATGGCGCCCCGCCGGGAGATGATGGAGATCAAGGCGATCATCCATAAACTAGATGTCCCCCCCCAGAAGGACAAAGAGCGGATCCATGTCTTCTACCTGAAAAATGCCGTGGCGGAGGATCTAGCCAAGGTTTTGAAGGATATGTTCGGTTCATCCACCGGGGTCGGTTTCAAGACCTCCAAGACCCTGAGGGGAGAGACGGCCGTGCTTAAGCGGGCGGTCACCGGCCGGGTCGTTATCACCGCAGATAAGGCGACCAACGCCCTTGTCATCAACGCCTCGCCTTCCGATTATCCTGTCATCGCGGATGTCATCAGGCAGCTGGATGTCTTCCGGTCCGAGGTCTACGTGGAGGCCCTCATCATGGAGATTACAGAGGAGAAATTGCAGGAACTCGGGGTCCAGTGGTTCGTGACGGGGAAGGCGAGCATCAACGGCACCGGGCTGGGCGTGGTCGGGAGCTCCGGAAACACGCAGGACATCTATCCCTTTTCCGCCGCGATCGCTTCGGGGAACATGCCCACGTCCATGCCCCCCGGGATGATCTTTGGGATGCTGGGAGAAAATATCACCTTCGGGAATATCAGCTTTCCCTCGGTTGCCGCCATGGTCGCGGCCATGAAGAAGACGGCGGGGATCAATATCCTTTCGACCCCCCATTTGCTGACGATGGACAACGAGGAAGCGGAGATCATCGTGGGGAAGAACGTCCCCATCGCCACCCAGAAGATGGTTACCGGCGAAGCGGGGGCCGGGGGGCTGAACCAGAGTTTCCTCATCGAGCGGAAGGACTTGGGAATCACCCTCCGCCTCACGCCTCAGATCACCGAGGGGGACGTTGTGCGGCTGTCCATCTACCAGGAGGTATCCGCCATCTTGCCCTCGGATACCCGGGACGAGCTGGGGCCCACCTACACCAAGCGTTCCACCAAGACCGTGGTGGCCGTCAAGGACGGCAAAACGGTGGTCATCGGGGGGCTCATCAAGAACAATGAGACGGACAACACCTCAAAGGTGCCCATCCTGGGGGAGATTCCCATCCTGGGGTGGCTCTTCAAGTACAAGAAGAAGACCAACGAAAAGACCAACCTGCTCGTTTTCATCACGCCGAAGATTATCCGGACCCAGAAGACCCTTACGGAGATTACAAAACACAAGAAAGATATCATCGACAAGGATCGCGCTAATTTCTCCGAGAAAAGCGCGGCGCCTTTCTAACCCTGCCGCCCATGCCACGTGCCGCCCAACAGGACTTACGACGGAAGGAACACCTGAAAGAGATGGTTCCCCCGGCCTTCGCGCGTCACAACCGGCTGGTTCCCCTAAGCGACACAGACGCCTGCCTGGAAGTGGGGACCTGCGAGGGAACCCAACGGGAACTGGTCGACTTGTTGTCCCTGAAACTACGGAAGCGCGTGATTCCCAGGGTCATGCCCGAATCAGAGATTCTGGAACTGCTCCAGGAGGTTTACGGGGACACGGAGGGGGAGGCGGAGGAGATTATCCAGGATTTGAGTTCCTTCGGCGACGAGGACCTGACCCACGATCTCGAAAAGATGCAGGATCTCCTCGACTCCGACAGCGAGGCCCCCATCATCCGGCTGGTCAACCGTATCTTCGCCCGGGCAGTCCAGCTGGGAGCCAGCGATATTCACATGGAGCCCTTCCGGGAATACATGCGGGTGCGTTACCGGATCGATGGGGTTCTCTACGAGCGCCTCAAGATACCGTCCAGGCACCAGGGGTCCGTGGTTTCCCGCATCAAGGTCCTCTCCAAGCTCAATATCGCGGAGAAGCGCCTGCCCCAGGACGGGCGGATCCGGCTGCGGGTGGGTCCCAAGGACGTGGACATCCGGGTTTCCACGCTGCCCACGGCCTTCGGGGAGCGGGTCGTGTTGAGATTGCTTGACCAGACGACCCTTTTCAGGGGGCTCCAGGACATCGGGATGGCGGCGGATACCTACGCCACGGTGGAGAGGCTGATCCACAAGACCCAGGGGATGATTCTCGTAACCGGCCCGACGGGAAGCGGCAAGACCACGACCCTCTACGCGGCCCTGGATCGCATCAACGAGCCGGGGCGAAACATCATCACCATCGAGGATCCCATCGAGTACCAAATCGCGGGTATCAGCCAGATCCCCGTCAACCCAAAGGTGGGACTGACCTTTGCCAACGGGCTGCGTTCCATCGTGCGCCAGGACCCGGACGTGATTCTTGTGGGGGAGATCCGGGACATGGAGACGGCGGAGATTGCCATTCACGCCTCATTGACGGGTCACCTCGTTTTCAGCACCCTCCACACCATCGACGCGGCCTCCGCCGTCACGCGCCTCATCGACATGGGGATCGAGACCTTTCTCGTGACCTCTTCCCTGGAAGCCGTCATCGCGCAGCGGCTCGTTCGAACCATCTGCCCCCACTGTCGGGAGCCCTACGTGCCACCCCGGGCGCTGCTCGAGGAACTCGGCATCTCCCGGAAGGCCAGCGAGACAACCCTTTACAGGGGAACGGGGTGCGAGGCCTGCATGGGAACGGGATACCTGGGCCGGACCGGGATCTACGAGCTCTTTCTCTGTGACGAAGAGATGGAGAAGGTCATCGCGCGGACC
>JALSPC010000020.1 GCA_026986155.1 bacterium | reverse complement strand
GGAGGCGGGCGAGATACGGAAGGTGGCCGTGGCCCGGGGTATGCGTCGGCTCATGGAAGACGGTGTTCTGAAGGTCCTTGAGGGTGTGACAACCCCGGAAGAGGTCCTGCGGGTCATCCAGGAGTAGGCATGCCGGTCTTTTCTTACGAGGCCGTCGCGGAAGACGGGAAGAAGATCAAGGGAATCATCGATGCCGAGAGCGCCCGCGTCGCGGCGCACCGCCTGAAACTCAAGCGGCTGATTCCTTTGAGGGTCACGGAAGAGACCTTTCACGACACCCGGACGCCCGCGGTTTCCGCTGGATCCCGTTTCTGGCACCGGGTGAGCCTGAGCGACCTTATGGTCTTGACCCGCCAGCTCGCCATTCTCCTGAAGGCGGGACTCTCCGTCACGGGGAGCCTGACGGCCATGGTCTCCCAGTTGAAGAATCCCTACCTCAAGGGGGTCCTCACGAACATCCGTGAGCGTCTCTCCGAGGGGTCCTCCCTCCACGAGGCCCTGGCGGGCTATCCCCACATCTTCTCGAGGCTCTACGTGGAAAGCATCGCGGCGGGCGAGGAGAGCGGCCGTCTGAGCGAGGTTCTCCAGGGACTCTCGGAATATATCAGCCGCCAGATAACCTTGAGGAACCGTCTCTTGTCCGCCCTCGCCTACCCGGTCGTTATGGGGGTGGTGGCGCTTGGAGTCTTTTTCATCCTGATGACCTACGTGCTGCCCTCCGTTTCGGAAATCTTCAAGGCCATCCACCAGCCTCTTCCCGCCACGACGCGGCTCCTGCTCGGCGTGGGGAAGTGGATGGAGGCCTACGGCATGATCATCCCCGTGGTCCTCGTCCTTGGAATCGCGGCCCTCTACCGGTTCAGGCGGACGGCGCGGGGGAGGAAAGCCCTTGATCGGTTGTGGCTGAAGGTTCCCTCCGTGGGGACATGGGTGCGAAAGGGACAGATCGCCCGATTCTCCCGGACCCTGTCGACCATCCTGGCCAGCGGGATCCCCCTGATGAAGGCCCTGAGATTGACGAAGGGGGTTGTCACGAACCAGGTTCTCCAGACCTCCCTCGACGGGGTGATCCGGCAGATCGGCGAGGGGCAGCCCCTGGGATGGGCCCTGGGCCAGCTCTCCTGGATCCCGCCGGTCGTGGCGCAGATGGTTGCCGTGGGTGAAGAGAGCGGGGAGTTGGAAGACATGCTGATGAAGGTGGCGGAGATGTACGAGGAGGAAACGGAGGCGGCCCTGAAGACGGTGCTTTCCGTCACGGAGCCCCTCATGATCCTGTTCATGGGGGGAATCGTGGGGTGGATCGTGATCTCCGTGCTCCTTCCCATTTTCAACATGAACCAGTTTATCGGGTGACACAATGAAGAAATGGAATGAAGATGGCTTTACCCTCATCGAGCTGATGGTGGTCGTGATTATCCTGGGAATCCTGGCGGGTCTCGTGATCCCGAAGATCGTGGGGAAACCGGAGGAGGCGCGGCGCGTCAAGGCGAAGATACAGATCCAGAATTTCAAGAAGGCCCTGCGTCTCTTCTACCTGGACAACGGTTTCTACCCGAGCACCGAGCAGGGGCTGAAGGCCCTTATCGAGAAGCCGACCACGGGAAGGATTCCCAAGCACTACCGGGAGGGCGGTTACCTGGAGGGGCACAAGATCCCCAAGGATCCCTGGGGGAATCCCTACATCTACATCTCGCCTGGGGTGCACGACAAGGATTTCGACATTATCTCTCTGGGCGCCGACGGGGAAGAGGGTGGCGAAGGCAACGACGCGGACATCGAAAGCTGGAACCTGGACAAGGAGGAAGGCTCGTAAGAGGTTGGCGATGGAAGGGAAAACGGAAAATAGGGCCCGGGGGTTCACCCTGGTGGAACTCCTGATCACGTTGGCCATCGCGGCCATTCTGATCGGGATAACGGCCCCCAAGATCTCCGCCCTTTTCCCCGCCTCTGAGGAGACCATCTCGAACCGGTTTCGCCACGCCGTCACGCGGGCGCGCTGGATCGCCGGGCGGGATCAGGTGCCTGTGGATGTCACCTTTGACCTTCAAAGGCAGGAGATCCTCCTTGTCGAGAAGGAAAAAACGGGGGAAAAGATTGTTACGACCCTGAAGATGCCCGACGGGGTCAGAATGACCGGTTTTCGGGGGGGAAAGGGTGAATCCCGCGCGCTGTCCATCGTGTTTCTCCCGGACGGCCGGGGAGAGGGCTTCGGCATTTTCATCGCGCGGGGCGAGGCACGGATGACCGTAACGGGCTATCCCTACCGGCCGGGGGTTGAAATCGCGCGGGGCTGGGTGGAAGGACCCCGGGATGAAAAATAACCGGGGAATGACCCTGCTGGAGGTCCTCGTCGCCGTGGCGGTTCTCGCCATCTCTTTCGTCCTTTTGATTCGCACCCATATTCAGTCCTTCACCCTACTGGCGGAAAGCGAGCTTTTGAATCGGGCGTCCTTACTGGGCGAGAGCGTCTGCGCCCGCATGGAGGCGTATGGCTGGTCGGATGTCTCCGCGCTGCGGGGATACGACCCGGGACCTCCCCGGCTTTTTTACCGGTCGAAGGTTGAGGCATCCCCGGTCCCCGGGGTGAGAAAGGTGACGATTATCATCGCGCGTGAAAAGGGAGGCAAGACCCTGCTGGAGGTAACCCGGTGGATGACGTCCCGATAGGCAGCCGAGGGTTTACGCTCATTGAACTCCTCTTGGCGGTGGGACTGTCCGCCCTGATGGTGGGGGTGGTCATGGGCACCTACGTGGCGATTCGCAGGGGCGTGGCGGAAAGCCTGGTGAGGCACGAGGCGGTGGTGGAAGGCAGCGGGCTTCTGCACCAGGTGATGCTGGACCTTGAGTCGGCCTACTTGGGAAATCCCGCCTTTCCCGAGCGCTTTGCCTTCGAAGGGAAGGTGACGGGAACGCCGTGGCGGACCACGCGCCTCGCCTTTGCCGGCACGCGCGCCGGGGAGGGCGGGGACGCGTCGGAACGCATCGCTGACCTGGGGCTCATCACGTATCGGTTGAAGCCCGTTTCGAAGGAGATGGAGACGTTTTTCCTCTACCGGGACGTGGCGCCTCTTGGGGGACAGCTTCCTGCCAGGGAGGAACTGTTGAGCGATCGCGTCGCGTCGTTCCGGGCGGTCTTTTTGGATGAAAACCATCGTTTATCGCGGCGGTGGGATTCCAGGGCGCGGCAGTGGCGGGACCGGCTTCCCACCCTCATCCGGATCGAGATTGTCATCCTGGACCAGCGGGGCGGCCGCCACGCTTTAGAGGGACAGGTTCATCCCATGCAGGACTGGATGAGATAGATGGACAATCATAGGGGGTTTTTTCTGATTCTCGTGGCGGCGGTGGTTGCGGCACTGGCGGCAATCCTGGTACAGTTTGGCGTGGACGCCCAGTTGGGAACCCTGACCGCCGGGAACTTCAGGGATGAAACCCTCGCCCGCCAGGAGGCGAAGTCCGTGCTGGCAGGGGTGAAGGTGGCCATCGCGTCGGATCGCTGGCGGGACCCGGGGCTTATTCCCCTTATCGCGGAGAAGGTGTGCCAGGAGGGAACGTGTGACGGCGTGATCTCAAACGAGGAGGGAAAACTCCCGGTGAACCGTCTGGTGGGCGCGGGCATGAGCGGCATCGAAATCCTCCGGCGCTACTGGGATCTTCGCGGGGGATCCCCTGGATCCTTTCACGCCTTGGTCGATTGGATAGACGCCGACGAACGGACTGTCACCGGGGAGAGTGAGGCATCGTTCTACGGGAAACTCGGCGTGCTTCCTGGGAACCGGCCGCTCCAGTCCATCTTCGAGCTTTCCCGGATCCCCTACGTGAAGGAAGAGGTGGAAAGATTGAAAAAGATAAAGGCGCCGCCCCTGCGGCGCGACCTGACTACGTGGGGCGACGGAAGGGTAAACCTCCTGACGGCGAGCCGGGATGTCCTGATGGCGTTGAGCGAGGGGATGACCCCGGCGTTGGCCGACCGGATCCTGGCGGCGAGAGAGCTGGGGCAGATTCAGACCATGGGGGATTTCAATCGCGTGCTTCACGTTCCGGCGGCTGTCTTCCAGGACCTCGCGCGGTGGGGAACCACGCGAAGCCGGACCTTCTGTGTCCAAATCCGGGTGACCTACAGGAAGGCTCGTGCCGGGCTCTGGGCCGTGTTGCGGCGCACGGGGCTTGTAGTCAGGATTCTTTACTTCAGGGAGGGATCATGGCAGCCCGCGTAATGGGGGTTTATACCTCGAAGGAAGGCATCGCCGTCGCCGTTTGCTTGGGAAAGCGGGTGACCCATGTCTCCTGGCATCCCTCCTTTACGCAGCCCGACGGAACGTCGCTGTATCCCGCGGAAGAGATTCACCGGATCGTACCGTCCCAGACGCCAGACGGCACGGTTGCCTTCGACACTGAAACGCCCGTGGCCGCCCTCCCGGTTGCCCTTCCCAGGCTCAGGCCCCGCCAAGTCTTCCAGGCCCTGGAGATTGAACTCGCCTCGCGAAGCATCGATGAACTCCTCTCACCCGTTGTGGGGTTCTGTCCCGGGATGGCGGGGAGACACCGCGGCCAGAAAGGGGGACACGCGGGATTCGCCTTGGCCGTTTCCGCCGACGACTTGAAGGATCTCAGGGGAAGGTACCGCCCCTTCGGGATCGCCCCGACCCTGCTGACACTTCCCATCTTTCCCTTGATGTTCGCCTTCATGCAGGAGGTGGGCAAGGACCCGGCCCTCCTCTTCCTCGTGGAGGGAGAGATCTTCATGGTGGGCGTCGTCCGTGAGGGACGGCTTCACGACCTGGAGATATTCTACGGTGACGAATCGGTTTTGGAAGAAAGATTGCAAAGGCACCTTTCCCGGGTTCCGGACCTGGCGGTCTACGGCTTCGAGGCGGTCTCCCCCCGGGGAGACCCCTCCCCTCGTTTGCCGTCCTGGACGGACCTCTTTCGACCCCTGGAGTCGGGGCAGGACGCCCAGGGACTCATCCAAAGACGGCGGTCCCTTTCGAGGGACGTCCTGGCGATTCTTCTCTCCCAGCTACCCGCGTGGCTCGGCACGGCGGTCTATGGCGGGGTGCGCCTCGACGGGGTCTCCGGCCGGGAGAAGGCCGGCTTCGGCGCCCTCGGATATGCCGCGGCCCTGCTCGTCTTACTCCTCCTGGGGGCGGGCGCGGTCCTGGCAACGTGGTGCCGGGCGGATCGGCAAATCGCCCAAAGCCAGAAAAAGGCCATGTCCCGTCTTGTGAAGACGGTGCTTCCCCATGCGCCGCCTGTTGCCACCACGGAACTGGTGAAGTCCCAGCTCTTGAAGGTGAAACGGATCCGAAAACACTTGGCCCCCTTCCTGGCGCCGTCAGCGCTTCGCGTTCCCATCCTGGTGTTGCCCATCCTGGATGAAAAAGGGGGAATCGAGGTCCGGGAGATAGACGCCCGCGCCGGAGGGACAACGATCGTCTTTGAAAGCGCCGCCCCCATCGACGTGAAGCCTTTCGAGGAGAGGCTTGAAAAGGCGCTGGAAGGCGGAAAGATAACAATTGGTAGGGCCGGGGCGCAATCCGGAAACTCAGGTAAACCGATTTACACCCTCGAGGTGGAGGAAAGGGAGGGGGCGCGTCGTGCTCAGTGACCGGGAGAAACGATGGCTCTGGGGCGGCGGTCTGGCGGCCTTTTGCCTTCTCTATCTCTGGCTCGCCCTGTTTCCGCTGATGGCGTATCACGGCAAGATGCGACGGCGGATCGTCCGGACGTGGGCGAAACTCGCCCGGCTCGAGTCGGAGGTGGGGAATTACGCGAGGATCTCGGGCCGTGTCCGGGACCTTCTGCGCAGGGCGCGGGCCGGCGGCGGGAAGGCCTCGGCGTCGGATCAGCTGCGGATTCTCGTCCGAAACGTCCTCGGGGAAGGGGAAACGCAACCGGCGTTGAAACTGGACACCGTGTGGGAAGGCGAGGGCGTGGTTGTGAAACACGGATCCCTCGTCCTCAGGATAACTCCCGGCAAGGCGTTGACCCTGATTCAGAAGATTGATCGTCACTACCTGCCCATGCGGGTCGTTTCCTGGACGTTGAAACGGGCGGGCGGGGGACGCTACGCGTTATCCATGGAGATTGTCCTCATGGAAGCCGGGAAGGGATCATGAAGCAGTTGCGCGGATGGCTGAAGGCGGCCGGAACATTCCTGCTGACCTTTCTTATCGTCTTTCCCCTGGGATTTACACTGTTCTTTCCGAAAGACACGCTTCGTTCCTGGATCGGGTCCCTGCGGGTTCCCGGGGAAATCATTGTTTCCCGGGTGGCGGTCGATCCGATGATGCGGGTGAAATTGGAGGGGGTGACCTGGCGCCTGGAAAAGAATCCCCTCGTGGCGGCGGCGGTTCTTCCGCGAGTCGTGGTCCGGCCCGACTGGTCCCATGTCTTGTTTGGACACCGCGCCTTCCGCGCGGAGACGGCCCTTAAAGGGGCCGGCATCGCGGGGCCCATCGAAGTGAAAAGGGGGCACCTGCTTGTCTCTCTGGCCACAACGGGGCCGGTTTCACTCCCCTCGCCGTTTATGCCCCGGCCGGGTGTCACCCTGGGGGGGGCGTGGGAGATGGAATCGGACATCGACGTGAACATGAAAGGCGGCGCGCGAGGCCTTTCGGGGGGGATGCTTTTCAAGGGGAAACACCTGCGCCTCAAGTGGGCCGCGTCTCCCGTGGGGCCCTTGGACGTGACCTTCCTTTCGGGCCTGGTCAAGGGAAACATTTCGAGCTCCGTCCTGAACATGGGCACCATCCGTTTCCGGGGAGCCATGCTTGACGTGGAGGGAAACGCGGTGATCTGGCCCGATCCCGTCTCGGGGGCTCTTCATCTCAAGGGGACTCTTTATCTCCGCCCGAAGGTGGGCCTGGCGGCAAGTAACGCCTCCCTGGATTCCGTGATCCGCATGCTCCCAAAATCCGCGCAAGGCTACAAATTCGCCTTTTGATTTTTCGTAAAGCGGCATAATCAGGGGTGATTCTTCGGGATACACCAAGTTCCGGGACCCTGAAGAAGTAAGAATAACTAATACTTTCAACTGGTTTTAAAATATTTTTCTTGACACAATGAACAAACTTGTTTAATTGTATAGGGCTAAAAAGGGGGTAGCCGGTGAAGAGAGGATTTTTAAAAAGCGCCGAGGGCGCCAGGAAATTCGAGCTGGAGGAGGTCAAAGAACCCAACCTTTACAGGGAGATCTTTCCCTACACGGAGGTTTGCAAGACCCTCTTCGATTACAACATCGAGATTCCCAGCCCGCCCGAGGAGATCTTCATCACGGATACGACCTTTCGCGACGGCCAGCAGTCCCGGGCGCCTTACACGATTCGCCAGATTCTCGACCTTTACGACATGCTGCACCGCCTGGGCGGCGCCACGGGCGTGATTCGCCAGTGCGAGTTTTTCCTTTACAGCGACAAAGACAAAGAGGTAGTCCGGATGTGCCAGGAGCGTGGATACCGTTATCCGGAGATAACCGGCTGGATCCGCGCGAATGAGAAGGATTTCGAGATCGTCAAGGAGATGAACCTGGAAGAAACGGGGATCCTAACCTCCGTTTCGGATTACCACATCTTTTTGAAACTGAAGAAGGACCGTAAGAAAGCCATGCGGGACTACCTGAGGATCGTCGAAAAGGCCCTGGAAGAAGGGATCCGGCCGCGCTGTCACTTCGAAGACTTTACGCGGGCTGACACCTACGGGTTCTGCGTTCCCTTTGCCCAGGCCCTGATGCGCCTCTCGGAGGAAAGCGGCATCCCGGTCAAGATCCGGCTGGCGGACACCATGGGGTTTGGGGTTCCGTACCCGGGGGCGGCCCTGCCGCGCTCCGTTCCGAAACTGATCCGCGCCATGGTTCACGACGCGGGCGTGCCCTCCGCGCAACTGGAATGGCATGGGCACAACGATTTCTACAAGGCGGTCATCAACTCGGCCACGGCCTGGCTCTACGGCTGCGGCGCGGTGAACGGCTCGCTGCTCGGTATCGGGGAGAGGACGGGAAACACGCCTATCGAGGCCATGATCATCGAGTATATCAGCCTTACGGGCAGGGTCGAGGGAATCGACACGCAGGTCATCACGGAGATACGAAACTATTTCGAGAGGGAGATACGGGAGGCCATCCCCAAGAACCAGCCGTTCGTGGGGTCAGAGTTCAACGTTACCCGGGCGGGCATCCATGCGGACGGTATCTTCAAGAACGAGGAGATCTACAATATCTTCGACACGGCCAAGATTCTCAACCGGCCGCTGGGGGTCATGATCAACGACAAGTCGGGGATCGCGGGGATCGTCCAGTGGATAAATTCCTACCTTATCCTCCCCGAGGGCCGGAAGGTGGACAAGCGCCATCCCGGCGCCGCGAAGATCTACAAGTGGGTGATGGCCCAGTACGAGAAGGGACGGGTCACGGACATCTCCAACGAGGAGATGGCGCGACTGGCCAAGAAATATCTCCCCGAGTATTTCGTCTCCGATTTCGACCAGATCAAGAGGCGGGCCCACGACATGGCGGCGCACCTCATTCAGGAGGTTGCGGAGCTCTCGGAGATCCAGTCCATGGATCCCGAGAAGATCGAGCCGATCCTGACCTGGTTCGTGGAGGATCACCCCTTCATCCAGTTCGCCTATGTGGTCAACAAGGAAGGAATCAAGATTACGAAAAATATCACCCAGATCGTGGACCGCGCCAAGTATGGAAAGGTGGGGCTCCACGAGGTCTACCTGGACCGCGAATGGTTCATCGAACCCATGAAGAACGGGAGGATCCACGTGACGGGCCTGTATACCTCCGCCATCACCGGGGCCCTCTGTCTCACCGTGTCGGCCCCCATTTGCTGTGACGCCGACGGGGAGATCGTGGGAATCATCGGGTGTGACATTCGGTTCGAGGAGCTGGTCAAAACCGAGGAGATAGAGTAATCATGGGACAGACCCTCGCCGAGAAACTCATTTCCTGGCACGCGGGCCGTCCCGTGAAGGCGGGAGATTTCGTCCTCGCCCGGGTGGACTGGATGCTCATGCAGGACGGAACGGGTCCCCTGACCGTCCGGCAGTTCCAGGCCCTGAGGAAGGACGCCCTCGCCCTCCCGGAACGAACCCACGTCTTTTTGGACCACGCCGCTCCGAGCCCTCGCCGGGAGCTGTCAAACGATCACGTCTTTTTGCGGGAGTTTTGCCGCGCCACTGGTGCGGTCCTCCATGAAGTGGGGGAGGGGGTGTGCCACCAGATCATGGCGGAGCGTTATATTTCACCCGGCGATCTGATGGTGGGCGCCGATTCCCATACCTGCACGGGCGGAGGATTCTGCGCCTTCTCCACGGGCATGGGATCCACGGACATCGCCGTCGCCATGGCCCTGGGGAAGACCTGGTTCTTGGTTCCCGAGAGTATCCGGGTCATTCTGCGTGGGAAGATGATGCCGGGCGTGACCGCCAAAGATATCATCCTTTCCCTCATCGGGAGCTTGGGCGCCGACGGCGCCAACTACCGGGCCCTCGAGTTTGGGGGTGAGGGTGTTGCCTCTTTGGGCATGGAAAGCCGGCTGACCGTGGCCAACATGGCCGTGGAGGCGGGCGCCAAGTGCGGGCTTTTTCCCTCGGACGACGCGACCCGCGCGTATCTCGAGACCCTGGGACGTGGGGCCTCTTTCAGGGCAATCACCCCGGACGAAGAGGCGGACTTCGGCCAGGAGGTGGAGATCGACCTCGGCGCGCTTGCCCCGCAGGTGGCCTGTCCCCACGCGGTGGACAATGTCTTCCCGGTGGACGGGAAAGAGGTCAGGGGCCTGGAGATCCAGCAGGTGGTTATCGGAACCTGCACCAACGGGCGGGTGTCCGATTTCCGGCAGGCGGCGGAGATCCTGCGGGGGAGACACCGGCACCCGTGCACCCGGCTGCTCGTCGTTCCCGCCTCGCGCCGGGTCCTGCGCGTCCTGATGTCGGAAGGACTCCTGGATATCTTCCTCGCGGCGGAGGCGACCCTGGTGACGCCGGGATGCGGACCGTGCGTGGGGGTCCACGCGGGGGCCCTGGGGGACGGGGAGCGTTGCCTCTCCACCCAAAACCGGAACTTCAAGGGACGCATGGGGAACCCGAGGGGGGAGATCTACCTGGCCTCGCCGCTGACGGCGGCGGCCTCCGCCGTCGCGGGGAAGATTGTGGACCCACGGGAATATCTTTAGGGAGACAGCATGAAGTTGGAAGGACGCGCCTGGGTTTTCGGCGACGGAATCAGCACGGACCAGATCACCCCCGGTCGGTATTTTCACCTCAGATCCAATCTGAAAGAGCTGGCGAAACACGTCCTGGAGGACGCTCGGGAGGATTTTGCCATGGGGGTCCGCCCCGGCGATATCGTCGTGGGCGGGTGGAATTTCGGACAGGGCTCCAGCCGGGAGCACGCCCCCACCGTGATCAAGCTGGCGGGGGTCCAGGCCGTGGTGGCCCGGTCCGTGGCGAGAATCTTCTACCGGAACTGCATCAATATCGGCCTTCCCGTCGTTATGTGCGACACGTCCGGGATCCGGGAGGGAGATACCCTGAGCATCGACCTGGAAGCGGGAATCTTGAAAGACGTGACCCGGGGATTCGAGGTCCCTTTCCCCCCGCTTCCCGCCGTCATGACGCGGATCCTCCGCGAGGGGGGGCTGGTCGCCCACGTCAGAAAATATGGGGACTTCAGCCTCGAAGACTGATTTTAACAAGGCACCCATAGATTGAAATTGGGATAAAGTCATGCGTGGAACGTTGATTACGAAAACGAAGAGGGGAGAATTTCAGGTTCCAGACGACCCAGTCATCCCCTTCATCGAGGGGGACGGTGTGGGACGGGACATCTGGCCCGCGGCGCGCTACGTCTTCGACCAGGCGGTGAAGGCAGCCTATGGAGAGGCCCGGTCTGTGGTCTGGACGGAGGTCCTGGCGGGGGAAAAGGCCCTGGAAAAGGCGGGCGCCCTCCTGCCGGAGGAGACCCTGGAGACCATCGCGCGGTGCCGGGTCGCCATCAAAGGCCCCCTGACGACCCCTGTGGGGAAGGGGTTCCGGAGCCTGAACGTCACACTGCGGAAACACTTCGATCTCTACACCTGTATCCGTCCCGTCCGTTACTTCGAGGGGGTGGTCTCCCCCATGAAGCATCCCGAAAGGCTCGACGTGGTCATCTTCAGGGAAAACGTGGAGGACGTATACGCGGGGCTGGAATGGCCGGAGGGGTCCGAGGAGGCGAGGAGGCTCGGCGTCTACTTGAAAGAGGCCTTCCGCTGGGAGATCCCGGATGACGCCGGGATCGGCATCAAGTTCATCAGCGAGGGGAACACGAAACGCTTCGTGAGGCGGGCCTTCGATTACGCCCTCTCTCATGGCCGCAAGAGCGTAACTTTCATCCACAAGGGCAACATCATGAAATACACGGAAGGGGCGTTCCGGGAGTGGGCCTACCAGGTGGCCCGGGAGGACTACGGGGAGGCCGTCGTCATGGAGGCCGATCTGGCGGGGACCGCCCCGCCCGGCGGGAAGATCGTGGTGAAGGACCGAATCGCCGACGCCATGTTTCAGCTCATCTTGCTTCGTCCAGAGGAATACGATGTCCTCGTCCTGCCCAACCTCAACGGGGACTACCTCTCGGACGCCTGCGCGGCGCAGGTGGGGGGTATCGGCATGGCGCCCGGCGCCAACATTGGCCAGGATGTGGCCATCTTCGAGGCGACCCACGGCAGCGCTCCCAAATACGCGGGCCAGGACAAGGTTAATCCCTCTTCCCTGATCCTCTCGGGGGCCATGATGTTCGATTTCCTGGGATGGAAGGAGGCCGCCCGGCTGATCGAGAAGGGGGTGGCAGAGGCCATCCGGCGGGGAAGGGTGACTTACGACCTGGCGCGGTTTCGCCCGGATGCCGTCGAGGTTGCCTGCAGCACGTTCGCCGAAGAGATTGTGAGAAATTTTTAATTTCCGAATGACCCGAAGGGAAACGCGCTGTTGACGCGTTTCCGGTTTTGTGATACGAAGCCTGTGGATCGGGACGTGGCTCAGTCTGGTAGAGCACTGCGTTCGGGACGCAGGGGTCGCTGGTTCAAATCCAGTCGTCCCGACCATTCTTCTTAACCTCCCTGTGGAACACCGTTGCGCGAATTCCTCGAAAACCAGCGGACATTAACCGTCGGTCTCCTCTATTTCTCCGGAGCCGGAAACACGGCGTGCCTCGCCCACTTACTTGAAAAGGCGTTTTCCTCCCGTGCGTCGTGCCGCGTGGCCTTCCGCGAACGCATCACGCGGCGCCTCGAACCTTCCGACTTGGACGGGGTCGACCTGGTGGGAATCGGGGTTCCCGTCTATTTCCGGCGAGCGCCCCGGATCGTCTTCGATGTCGTCGGGCGCCTGGAGGGAGAGGGAAAACGGGCCTTCGCCTTCTGCACGAAGGGGATGTACTCGGGAAACGTCAGCCGGCGCGTTCTTCAACGGTGCCGCGCGGCCGGGTTCGTCCCGAATGGGGCCCTGGAGATCCGCTTGCCGGGGACTGATCTTCTCCTGTTCGCGAAAAAGGGTGGGCTCTCGGAGAGGCTGGTGATGGGTATGCGGTCACGGAAAATAGGGGAAAAGGTGGAACGTTTCGTTGAGGGCCTTCTCGCAAATCCCCGCCCGAGGATCCCCGGGCGGAAGTGGTACACGTTTTTGGACGAGAAGGGTATCAAGCCGTTGGAACACCGCTTTACCGGCAACTACCAGGTCCTCAGAAAAAAATACCGGGTTCTTCCGGAGAGGTGCACGGGATGTATGCTTTGCGTCCGGGAATGTCCGGAAGGCAACATCACTTGCCAAGACGGTGCCATCTATTTCGGCGATACCTGTGTCTCCTGCCTCCGGTGCGTTCATCGCTGTCCCACCGAGGCCATCCAGGTGGGAGACTGGACGCTGAACGCCCCGCGCTACCGTCCCAAGCCCACGGAAAGCGGGGACTGCCGGCCGGGTTGAGGTTACTCGAGGTTTTCCGGGAAATATCGGATAGTG
>JALSPC010000019.1 GCA_026986155.1 bacterium | reverse complement strand
CCCGGAAGGGCCCCCTCACGCACCCCGGGACGGGAAGGCCGGTTCGCCGCGTCGCCTTCATCCAGTGCGTGGGCTCCCGGGATCCGGAGGGGAACCGTTACTGCAGCCGCATCTGTTGCATGGTGGCCCTGAAGCAGGCCAAGGAGCTCCTGGAGCGGGACCCGTCCCTGGAGATCACCGTTTACTACCGGGATATCCGCACCATCAAGAAGCCCGACGAGGACCTCTACCGGGAGGTGCGGGATAAGGGTGTCCGGTTCATCCGGGGCGTCACCCAGTCCGTCACGAGGGACGGCGACGGGGCCGTCGTGACCTTCCACAGCGAAGTGACTGACAGCGTCCTCGCGGACGCCGCCGACATGGTGGTCCTCTCCCTCGGAAGCGTCCCCCCCGCGGACCGGGACCGGGTTAAAAGCGTGCTGAAACTCGGCACCTCGGACGACGGGTTCTTCCTGGAGGCGCACCCCAAGCTCAAGCCCCTGGACACGGCCATCGACGGGGTCTTCCTGGCCGGGGCCTGCCAGGCCCCCAAGAACGCGGCGGAGAGCATCACGCAGGGCAGCGGCGCCGCCGCCCGGGTGGCGGGGCTTTTGACCAAGGATCATTTGGAACTGGACGGCATCGTCGCCTTCGTGAACTACGACGCGTGCCACGGGGAGTGCCTGCTGTGCATGAAGCAGTGCCCCTTCTCCGCCATCGAGCCCATCGTGCTGGACGGGAAGAAGAAGCCCCGCATCATCGAGGCGGCCTGCAAGGGGTGCGGCACCTGCGCCGGGGCCTGCCCCCACGAGGCCATGCAGCTCAAGGGCTTCACGAAGGAACAGCTCTACGCCCAGATCGACGCGGCCCTCGAAACCGACCCCGCCCACAAGATCCTCGCCTTCTGCTGCAACTGGTGCTCCTACGCCGGGGCGGACTTCGCCGGGGTTTCCCGCCTTTCTTACCCTGCCAACGTTCGCATTATCAAGTACATGTGCTCGGGACGGGTCAACCGGCAGCTGATCCTCCACGCCTTCGAGAAGGGGGCGGGGATGGTCCTCATCTCCGGCTGCCGCCCCCCCGGCGATTGTCACTATATCTCGGGCAACATCCAGTGCGAGCGGCGGATGCGGGCCATCCGGAACATCGTGGAAAAGCGGGGCATCCACCCCGACCGGCTCCGCCTGGAATGGATCTCCGCCACGGAGGGGGTCATCTTCCAGCGGGTGGTGACGGAAATGAACGCGCGGCTCAAGGAACTGGAGGCGGAAAATGGCTGAACCCCGCCTCGTCCTCTGCGACGCCCCCTGCCTGGCGGAGGCCATGGACTTCCGGAAATTGAAGGCGGCCCTCGGGACAGACCGCGAGATCGCCGTCGTCCCTTACCTCTGCGGCCAGAACGGGATTCGGAAGGCGGCGGCCTTCCTGGGCGAGGCGGAAGGGCTCGTCCTGACGGGGCGCTGCCCCGCCGCGGGCGAGATCCCCGGACTGCTTGAAGCCCAAACGGGCGCCCCGGTCACCTGCCTGGACGTGGCGAAATTCCCGTCGGAAACGGAGGCGGCGGCCCACGTCCTGTTTTACCTCGCCACGGCGGTGAAGCGCCAGACGTCCCGGGCGCGAAAGGTGACCGATGATGCCGTCCTCGTGGTGGGCGGCGGGGTGGCGGGCGTGCAGGCGGCGCTGGACCTGGCGGAGGCGGAAAAGAAGGTTTACCTCGTGGAAAGGGCCGTCTCCATCGGCGGCATCATGTCCCAGTTGGACAAGACCTTCCCCACGCTGGACTGCTCCATCTGCATCCTCGGACCGAAGCTGGCCGACGTGGGGCGGAATCCCGCCATCGAGCTTTTGACCCTGGCGGAGGTTGCCGCCATCCGGGGCCACGCCGGGCGTTTCGAGGTGACCCTGAAACTCCATCCCCGCTACGTGGACATGAGCCGGTGCACGGGCTGCGGGTCGTGCTCCGAGGTCTGCCCGGTGATTCTGCCCAACCCTTGGGACCTGAACCTGAAGCCGCGAAAGTGCATCCACATCCTCTTCGCCCAGTCCATCCCCCTGCGGGCCAGCGTGGATATGGCGCACTGCATCCGGTGCCAGTTGTGCGTCCAGGCCTGCGAGAAGGACGCCATCAACCTGGACGACACGGAAAAGACCCGGAAGATCCGGGTGGGCGCCATCGTGGTCACCGCGGGGCTGGACCCCTTCGACGCCGCCAAGCGCGCCGCTTACGGCTACGGGCGCTACGAAAACGTCTTCACCAACATCGACTTCGAGCGCATCGTCTGCGCCTCGGGCCCCACCGGCGGTGACCTGGTCCGCCCCGACGGAAGGCCCATGAAAAAGATCGCCTTCATCCAGTGCGTGGGTTCCCGGGACGTCCGTTTCAACCGCTACTGCTCCGGCTACTGCTGTATGGCGAGCATCAAGGAGGCCATGCTCATCAAGGAAACGGTCCCCGACGCGGAGGTTACCGTCTTCTTCAACGACATCCGCGCGGCGGGCAAGGGGTTCGAGGAGCTCTATCTCCGCGTCCTGGAGCACGGGGTCCGTTTCGTCAAGGGCCTGCCCTCCCGCATCGAGGAAGACCCGGCGACGAAGGATCTCACCCTCGTCTTCGGGGAGATGGTGGAGGGCACCCCGAAGGCCGCCGAGACCTTCGATTTCGTCATCCTGGCGACGGGCGTGGAGCCGGACGCGGAGGCGGCGGCCCTCGCCGAGACCCTCGGCGCCGAACGGGATGCCGCGGGCTTCCTAACGGAACGCCACCCCACCCGGGGGGCCATCGAAACCACCGCGCCGGGCATCTTCATGGCGGGCGGCATCCAGGGGCCCAAGGACATCCCGGAAAGCGTAGCCCAGGCCAGCGGCGCCGCGGCCCGCGCCCTCGCCATGCTCCACCGCCTGAAGGAAGAAGGGAACGGCTGACATGGCTGCCACGCTAACCCTCGACCGGCAGCGCCTCGTCATGATCGGCGGGAAGGGCGGCGTGGGCAAGACCACCACCGCCGCCGCCATCGCGCTTCGCTACGCCTCGCAGGGCCACCGGACGCTCATCCTCTCCAGCGACCCGGCCCCCTCCCTCTCGGATATCTTCGAGACGCCCCTGAAAGACACCCCCACCCCCGTGCCGGGGATTCCCGGGCTGTCCGGGATGGAGATCAGCTCCAGGGAGGTCCTGAAGCGGTGGAAGGAACGCTTCGGCCCGGAGATCTACGAGGTCGTCTCCTCCTTCGCCAAGGTGGACTACGACTTCGTGGAATACATTGGCACCGCCCCGGGCATCGAAGAGGAATACATGCTGAACTACATCATGGAACAGGTCCAGTCGGGGGCCTACGACCGCGTCGTCTGGGACACGGCGCCGGCGGGCCACACCCTCCGGCTCCTCCAGCTCCCCGGCGTCTTTCTCGACCACCTGGAGGCCGCCACGAAATTCTACATGAACCTCTACAGCACCTTCGACAAGCTGAAGGCCTCCGTCAAGCTCCAGGGCGGGAAACGCACTCTCCTCGAGATTATCGCGGGGTGGCGGGAACTGTCGCGGCAGGTCATCAACTTCATCCGCGACCCGGAGAACGTGGCCAACCTGCTGGTCACCATCCCCGAGGCCCTGGGCGTCCGGCAGACCGAGCGCATTGTCCGCGAGCTGGAGGAAAACGGCCTCTCCGTTCACGCCATGGTCGTAAACTACGTCATCGCGAACGCGGACTGCGACTTTCACAGGCGCCGGCAGGCCATGCAGCGGAGATACTGGAAAATCCTGAAGGAGCGCTATGGGCGGAAAATCCCCCTCATCGCCACGCCCCTTTCCGCGGAGGAGATCAAGGGCGTCGCACAAATCCGCCGGTTCGGGGAGATCCTGTTCATGAATGGATCGGTTTGGTGAAAAGCGATGAGGGGATGGTAAACCCGAAGGTACATCCCTTACCAAGCCCCTCACTTTCGACAAAAATTTCCCAGCCATGGGCTTCCACCGCCAGTTTGCAGAAGGCAAGACCCAGTCCGCTCATCCCCATCTTGATTCCTTCCTTACGCAATTTTACCTGTTCGAACATTTCGAAGACCTTTTGATAATGCTCTGGGAGGAGGCCTTCCCCCGAATCTTTTACCCAGCAGCAGACCTTTTGATTCTCCCGTTTTGTCCCCAGCACGATTTCACCCCCCGGGGGCGTATACCGAACGGCATTGTCCAGGAGATTCCCGATGACCCTTCGGATGATGTCTCTATCCATGAAAATTTCAGGGACGGCGGGATCAAGCCGGTGTTTCAGGGTAATCCCCTTTGACAAGGCCCTGGCGGCGAACTTTTTCGTTTGGTCCCGAACCAGATTGTCAAGGCTGGATGGTTCAAGATGGAGATCGAATTTCCCCTGGTCCATCCGATAGATATTCAGCACGCTTTCAATTAACTTTTCGATGTCTCCGCAGAGATTGAGACAGATTTTGATCTTTTCATCAAACTGTTCCGGCACTTTTTTTCCCATCCAGCCCATCAACTCCAAATTCCCCATGATGGCGGAGAGAGGGTTTTTGATATCATGAATAATCATTTGAAACAGTCCTTCTTTGATTTTCTGTAACTTTTCGAGACGTTCGTTTTTCTCGAGGAGTTCCTTGTTGATTTTGACCAGCTCGTCTTGGTAAGACTTGATGCGAAGCATGGCTCGCACCCGCACGAGAAGATCGATTTTGTCCACCGGCTTGCCAAGAAAGTCATCCGCGCCCGCTTCCATCGCTTCCATCTTGTGTTTTCTTTCATTCAGGGCGGTGACCATGACCACGGGAATCCCCCGGGTCTTGCCGTTTTCCTTTATCCTCCGGCACATTTCGAAACCATCCATCACCGGCATCATCACGTCCGCCAAAACAAGATCAGGGAGAGATTCGTCTATGATACGCAACGCCTCTTCCCCACTGTAGGCCGGGATGGTTTCGTAACCGGCTATCGACAGAATGCTTTCGAGAAGTTTTACATTCATGGGGACATCATCGACGATTAGAATTTTTTTCTTTTCCATGGAACCTCCGTTTTCTCTTTGGATTAAGGCAGAAGGAACGCGTGCGAATCCTTTAAAGCCCGTTCGCAAACCGGTTTAGCTCTTTCGAACGAATTTTTATCTTTTTCCGCGCGCAAGTCGAGGCTCTCCGGTGTTTTCGGTTTAGATCGTGCCTTCCGCGGGGAGCACGAATGTAAAAATGCTTCCCTTTCCCGGGGAGCTTTCCGCCCAT
>JALSPC010000018.1 GCA_026986155.1 bacterium | reverse complement strand
CCGTTCACAACGTGACCCCTCGCTGAAGGCAATCCGAACCACGCGGATTTAAAGGCCTGAGCGCTTAACCTTCGCAACCGCCTTCTTGCCTTCGCCCATGCCGATGCGAAGGGCCTCCTTGTTCAGTTCAGCGCTCCAGGGGGGCACCCGCTTGAGAACGGCCTCCGTCAGGGAAGACTCCTTGACCACCCCGGAAATCTCCGCTATCGCGCCGATGGCGATGATGTTTGCCACGAAGACCTTGCCCAGTTTTTCCTTCGCCAACCGGGTAAAGGGGATCTGGTAGGCCTGGTTGGTGGGCACCTGGTGCACTAGCGAGCTGTCCACGATAAGAATCCCGTCCTTCTTGAGATCGAGGTAATACTCGTCACACGATTTCTGGGTCATGGAGAGAAGAAGGTCGAGCCGGGTGGCCTTGGGATAGTAGATGGTCTCATCACTGATAATGACCTCCGACTTGCTCGCGCCGCCCCTTGCCTCGGGACCATAGCTCTGGGTTTGAACGACGTTTTTCCCGTCGTAGATCCCGGCGGCTTCCGCCAGGATGATCCCAATCAAGATGAGTCCCTGACCCCCGGAACCGGATAGTCTGACTTCATAACGCATACATTTTCTCCTTTATGCCAGGCCCTTGGCTCGCGCCCTTACCTTTTCGTATTCTTCCTCGTAAACAGGCAGGTCTTTGTCCACGAGGACACCCGTAATGATTTTCCCTTCCAGCTCTTCAGGGGACATCTTGGCGGCCTTATCGACGGGAACGGCGTTGTCCCGCTGCCACTTCAGCATGTCGACGGCCGAACCCAGCTTGTTCTGCCGCCCGTACTGGGTATGGCAGTGGGTGATGACCTCCACCACGCTGAAGCCCTTCTTCAGGATGGCCCGCTCGATGAGGGTATCCAACAGCTTGGCGTTGTAGACCGTCTGCCTGCCCACGAAGACTGCGCCCGCGGTCACGGCCAGTTCGGAAATTTTGAAGGCTTGCTCGATGCTGTTGTACACGGCCGTCGAGGCGCGCATCCCGTAAGGCGTGGTGGGTGAATACTGCCCACCGGTCATGCCGTAGATGCTGTTGTTGAGGATGATGGCCGTGATATCGATGTTGCGCCGGGCCGCGTGGATGAAGTGGTTTCCCCCGATGGCCATACTGTCGCCGTCTCCCATAATGGCGATCACGTTCAGGGAGGGGTTGGCCAATTTCACCCCGGTCGCGTAGGTCAGGGCACGTCCGTGGGTCGTGTGAAGGGTATTGAAGTCCACGTAAACGGGAAGCCGGCCCGAACAGCCGATTCCGGAGACCAGGACGATTTCGTCCTTGGAAAATTTCGTCTTGTCTATGGCGCGAATGAGGGAACCCAGGAGGATTCCGTTACCGCAGCCAGGACACCAAACGTGGGGAAACTTCTTGTCGTGCCGAAGGTAGTTGTGAATCAAACGCGTATATTCAGGCATCAGTAAACCTCCTTGAGTTTTCGCAGGATGTCATCCGGGGTGATGACCTGTCCGTCCACGCGATTTAAGGTGACAATCCGTGCATAACCCTGGTCCACCCGCTTGACCTCTCGGGAATACTGGCCCATGTTCATCTCCGGGACGATGACGGCACGAACGTTCTTAAGGATGTCTTCCACCGCCTGCCGCATAAAGGGCCAGAGGGTAATGGGACGGAAGACGCCAACCTTTAGGCCCTTTTCCCGGGCGAGCAGGGCGGCCTGTTTCGCCGACCGGGCGACAGAACTGTAGGCGATGACGGCAACCTCGGCATCGTCCATGAGGAAATATTCTCCCTCCTGGATATAGCTGAGGCCCTTGTCGATCTTCCTGTGGAGCCGCCGTATGAACGCGTCCACCTCGTCCGGACGGGAGGTGGGAAACCCCCGCACGTCGTGAACCAGCCCCGTCACATGGTAGCGGTATCCATCCCCGAAGGCCGACATGGGAGGCACCCCGATGCTGTTGTCCTCGTAGGGGATGTACCAGTCTGGCGGGACATTGGGACGCACCCTGTCGATGATTTCAAGGGTTTCCGGGTCCGGAAGGGTTATCTTCTCCCGCATGTGGGCCGTAACCTCGTCTGTCGTCAGGATCACGGGTACCCGATAGCGTTCGGAAAGATTGAAGGCCTTGATGGTGACGTAGAAGCATTCCTCCACAGAGTGGGGGCAGAGGACGATGATGGGATGATCCCCGTGGGTTCCCCAGCGGCTCTGCATGATGTCTCCCTGGGCGGGGTTCGTGGGAAGTCCCGTGCTGGGTCCCCCCCGCATGACGTTGACGACCACGCAGGGAACTTCTGTGATACAGGCGAAGCCGAGGTTTTCCTGCATGAGGGAAAACCCCGGGCCGCTCGTGGCAGTCATGGCCTTGACCCCGGTCAGAGAGGCTCCGATGATAGCCCCCATGCTCCCGATTTCATCCTCCATTTGGACGAAGGTCCCGTCCACGATGGGCATTTTGACCGACATCCCCTCGGCAATCTCCGTGGCGGGGGTAATGGGATACCCCGCAAAGAACCGGCATCCCGCCGCGATGGCCCCTTCCACGATGGCCTCGTTGCCTTGGAGCAGAAGCGGTTGTTTTCCCTTAGACATGGCTGATTCCCCCCTTTCCCGCGTTCAAGCGGTCTTCCGTAATGACCGTGATGGCGAAATCGGGGCATCTCAGCTCGCACTGCATGCAGGCGATGCAGGCCTCGAGGTTCTTGGCATAGGCGTGACCGTCCTCGTCGTGGGCAAGAACCCCTTTGGGACAAAAAGCCACGCAGATGCCGCACCCTTTGCACCAGGCCTTGAAAACGTCAATGGCAACCGTTTTCCGGCGTTTGGCGGTGGATTTCGCGGGTTTTTTCTCTTTTGTTTGTTTGGCTTCTTTTGCCATAGATTCCCCCTAAATGGCAGTGATTACAGGGTTGATGTTCATCGCCACCTCCGGCGAAGATCAGGCGTCACGGGAAACGTCTCCTTTCGGTACGCAATGCGTCCAGATGGTTTCAGGCGCGGCGCGCGCGGGGCCACCATCTTGACAGAAGGTGAAGCTGGAAACGGATTTCCCGCGTGAAGGTGGTATAATGTGTTCATCGGATACATATTCTTAAATGAAGAAGCAACAACTCCGCACGCGTTCTCTAATGAACGATGTTGTTTGCGGCCGGGGACATTTCCTCCTGACAACCCGTTAATTATATCGGCCTTGCACTGGACGCATACACGATGAAGGTCGATTGCGGCGTTTTTATGGCACATTTGGATGACCATGTCAAGCCGGGGTGTGCCGACGGCCCAACCCAAGAGCTAATAACCGCGGAGCTTGGATATTGTCGTGTCGCGTATTGCCTTTCTACGGGAAGTTTGGATATAGTAAACTTTGAAGGAGATACGGCATGATTCCCATCAAGGATGACAACCCGACGGAATTGACCCCCTACGTCACCCTCGCACTCATCACTGTGAATGTCCTCGTCTTTATCTACCAACTCTCCCTCGGCCCCAGGGGCAACCAGGCGCTTGTCCTCAGGATGGGGATCATCCCCTACGAATTCACCCACGCCGTCGATATTCCACCTTACGCGTCCCATCCCCTCGTCTTCAACCTCTTCGCCGCCATGTTCATGCACGGGGGAATCCTGCACCTCCTGGGAAATATGCTCTACCTCTGGATCTTCGGCAACAACGTGGAAGACGCCATGGGGCATATTCGGTTCATCATCTTCTACCTCCTAACGGGAGTCATGGCGAGCGCGGTTCATATCGTCCTGATGCCCAACGCCACCATGCCCATGATCGGGGCGAGCGGTGCCATCTCGGGGGTCCTCGGCGCCTATTTCGTCCTCTATCCCTGGGCACGGGTTCATACCCTTATTATCCTCATTTTTTTCGTCACCGTCATACAGGTGCCGGCCATGGTCATCCTCGGCTTCTGGTTCGTCTTCCAATTACTCAGTGTCTTCAGCAAAAGCAATGTAGCCTGGTTCGCCCACATCGGCGGGTTTCTCTCGGGGATGGCCCTCGTCCGGTTCTTCCTGAGGCGGAAGTTCCGGTTTCACGGCTCCGTCTTCCGGAAAGCTTGAGGCAAAGGCCGCGCGAATCCGCTGTTTCAATGTATCCAGCCTTTCCTTCGTGATTTCGTCTCCCCCGCAGGGAAGAAGGATGTTGTTGTGGGTCAGGGGCTCCGTCGCGAGGGGGTAGGGAGAGGCCTTCACCGCCTCGTTCCAGAGCGGAGTCCAGGGGATGGGGGAATACTCTGCAAGCGACGGGCGCACACCCCGCGCGAGGACGGCGGCAACACTTGCCTCGATCTCTGAATAGCTCTGGCCCGGAAGCCCGGCCAGGAGATAGACCTTGATATCCTCGCGGCTGAATCCGGCCCTAACGAGGCAATCGAGGGCGCGGTCAAACTCGGCAAGGGTCACCTTGGAACCGAGGCGCCGCATCCGTTCCGGGCTGACGGTTTCCAGGCTGAGCCGGAGGGTGACAAACCCCGCGTCTTTCAAGCGGTCGGCGATCTTGCGGGTGATGAGCCGGATATGGATGCCGTTGGGGGTGTGAAAACGCAGGCGCAGACCCTTTCCCCGGAGATTTTCGAGGAGAGGCAGGAGGCGTGAGGAGGCATTGACAAGCAGGGCGTCGTCAAAAAATGCGAAATCACGTATCCCGTAAAGATCATGCAGACGAACGATGTCGCGGGCAAGGCTCTGGACGGGTTCTTCCGAAAACCCGGGGAAGAGGAGATGAGAGGCACAGTAGGGACATTGGAACGGGCATCCGTGGCTGGTACGGACACAGAGAAAATGGTGGGTTTTGTAACCCTCCCAGAATGGAAGCCCGGTCGTTTCCAACCGCGCGGGCGGAGGGGATCCCAGGAGGTCTGTAATTTCTTCCAGGTGTTTTCGGGCAAAGGGGCCCTCGATGACTCTATCGGGCCTGCCAACTTCCTGGGCGTGCCTTGGGATAAGGGTGGCGTAGATTCCTCCCAGCCATACGGGCGTTTTCGGGAAATGATCTTTCAGGATCTCTATGGTTTCGCGAACCCCAGGATACCAGTAGGTCATGATAGAGGTAACGAGAATCAGGTCTGGTTTGGGGATTGACGCCAAGTGCGTGCGGAATTCCCCCGGGGAAATGCCGTAACGGCAGAATTTCCTGGGGATGTGGGCGAGAATCGGTGGTTTTGCCACCGGCGTCCGCCGCAATTTCCCCGTTCCGTAGGGGCCAATCTTTCCCCTGTAGCCCTTTCCATTGCCGAAATTTTCCGCGTCCACGCAATCGATGAGGGTAACCTGGAACCCCGCGTCCCGCAGCATCCCTCCAATCTCGAGAAGCCCCAGGGGCCGCGCCCAGAGATTATAGGCCGCGAAGTCTGTAATCCAGGGGTTGATTAAAAGGATATGTGGACATCTGGATTGTTTCACGTGAAACAATTTCTACTTGCCGACGCAGAAGGTCCGAAAGATGTTGGAGAGAATGTCCCCATCGCCGGAGGCGCCTGTTATGGCCTCCAGGGCGCGTTTGGCCTCCCATGCGTCCTGGGCAAGGAAAACCTCTTCCGTCCCCTGGCGTATTCCTTCATCGAGACGCCCCAGGGCGGTTTTTGCCTTTTCAAGAAGCTGATAGTGGCGCTGGTTGATGGGGATGAGGGAGGAAACATCACGGGTGAGGGCGGTGTTTTGGAGCTTTTCCAGGAGAAGGCTGGTCATGGCCTCCCAGTTTTCCCCGGTCTTCGCCGAGACTTCAACGACCGGGGCGGGAGCCGGCAGAAGGGGACGGATTGCCTCGGGGGAGAGAACCCGAGGCAGATCACACTTATTGAGGACCACGAGGGTTTTTTCCACCTCCATCTGGCGCAGGTGCTGGGCCTCCTCATCGTCTAAGGGACGGGCTGCGTCTAAGACGAAGAGCACGATATCCGCCTGTCGTTTCTTTTGGAGAGAGCGGACGGCGCCCAACTTCTCGATGGGATCATCCGTTTCCCTGAGGCCCGCCGTGTCCACGACGCGGAAGGGGATCCCCTGGATGAGCGTGCCCTCCTCGAGAAAATCCCGCGTAGTTCCGGGTATTTCCGTTACGATGGCACGATCCCGTCCGATGAAACGATTGAGAATGCTCGATTTTCCCACGTTGGGTGGACCAATGATGACCACCTCGAATCCATCACGGATCATCTGACAGGTGGCAAACCCTTCCATAAGCCGAGCGATGTCGTGAATAAGGGCGGGGGCGTTTTCAGACCACAGGGCCTGCCAGGTAGGGGTAAAATCCATGCCCGTATCCTCGGAGAAATCCAGGTCAGCCTCCATGTAGGTGAGGATCATGTCCAGGGTTTCTATCAGGGGGGTTACAGCCCGGCGGATTTCCCCGCGGAGCTGTTTCTGGGCCATCCGGAGCGCGGCCTCGGACTGTGCCTGAATGACCTCCATGACGCCCTCAGCCTGACTCAGGTCGATACGGCCGTTCAAATATGCGCGAAGGGTAAATTCCCCTGGACCGGCCAGGCGCGCCCCATGCGCGAGAAGGAGTTTCAGTATGCGTTCAAGGACGACCCTTCCGCTGTGGCACTGGATCTCAGTCATGTCCTCGCGGGTGTAGGTATGGGGGGCTGCCATGAGAACGGTGAAGACTTCGTCGATGACCTCTCCGCTGGCGGGATCCATGATGTCTCCCAATACCATCTGCCGGTGTTTCAGGATAGCCTTGTGGGACCGGGGGGAAAAGACCTTGCGCGTAATGGCGTGGGCGTCGGGACCCGATAGACGAAGAATCCCGATCCCTCCCATGCCGACGGGCGTGCTGATGGCGGCGATGGTATGGGTGAGGTCTAACCCTTCAAAAAGGGTCATGGAGAGGGTTCTCCCTTAGTTGCGGGGCTCCGAGGGGGACCTCCGGGAGGGGATGATGACCACCCGCTTGAGGAGGCCGTTTCCCGTGCTTTTTGTCTGGATGTCCTTGTCTTCCCTCAGCGCCATGTGAACGGTCTTGCGGTCCTTGGCGCTCAAGGGGACCAGTGACACGGGTTTCCGGGTCTTCTTGGCCTTCTCGCTCATGCGCATGGCCAGCTGGGTCAGGTTTTCTTCCCGCTTTTTTCGGTAGTTTTCCGTGTCAACGTGGATATGGCAGTCCCCTGAGAATTTCCGGTTCGTAATCTTGTTGACCAGATGCTGAAAGGCGTCCAGGGTGGCGCCGTGCTTGCCGATGAGCAGACCGGTACCGTCTCCGATTATATCGAGGAAGACATGGATGATCCCATCCTCCATGACCAGGCGTTCCTTGATCTCCACGACGGCCTCGATACCCATGTGACCCAGGATGGCAGCCAGGGTTTTCTTGGCAGTGTCCGCCACCGTCTCTGGTGTCTTGGCCATAGCGCGTATCTTTACCCTTTTGCCCATGCCGATGCCAATGAAGCTTCTATCCGTTTCTTCAAGCACCTCGTAAACAAGGTCTTCTTTGGAAACATCCAAATCGTTGGCGGCCTTTTCCAGCGCGTTTTCGACGGATTTGCCTTCTTTCTCGATTATATCTGCCATCTTCTCTTATCTCCCGTGAGCCAGCTTTCGGTTAGTGTAGAACTGCTGTCCTATGGAAAGAACGTTGTTCACCAGCCAGTAGATGACCAATCCCGAGGGGAAGTTCAGGAACATGAAGGTAAAGACGATGGGCATAATGAGCATCATCTTCGCCATCTTCGGGTCTCCCGTGGAGGGGGTCATCTTTTGCTGGATAAGCATGGTCAGCCCCATGATAATGGGGGTGATATAGTAAGGATCCTTGGCGGAAAGGTCCTGGATCCACCAGAAAAAGGGGGCATGGCGCAACTCGACGGAGTCGAGCAGTGCCTTGTAGAGGGCGAAAAAGACGGGAATCTGCAGGAGCATGGGGAGACATCCCCCCAGGGGGTTGACCTTGTGCTGCTTGTAGAGTCGCATCATCTCCTGGTTCAGGCGTTCCTTGTCGTCCTTATACTTTTCACGCAGTTTCTGCATGAGGGGCTGGATCTTCTGCATGTCCGCCATCGACTTGTAGCTCTTGTGGGTCAGGGGCCAGAAGATTATCTTGATGAGGATGGTCAGGAGAATGATATCGATGCCGTAGTTGTGGGTATACCTGTTGCTCCAGTTCAAAAATTGCATGAGAGGGCGGGCAATGATGCCGAACCAGCCGTAGTCTATAACCTTTTCCGCGTCCTTCCCGAACTTTTTCAGGTTTGCCAGGAGCTTGGGACCGTTGTAGAGACGGAACTTGTAATGCTGGGCTTGGCCCGGGTCGATAACCACCGCTGTGGCCGTGATGTCCGCGTCGAGAGTCTTGTCCTTGCCAGAGAGAATCACCTGATTGAAGACCTGGCTCTCCGGGGCGGCAAGGGTGACAAAATACTTTTCGCTGAGGGCCGCCCACCCAATCTTTCCCTCCACGGTAACGGGTTTCTCTATCTTCTTGAGTTTTTTCCGGTAAACGCTGCTGCCCTTCAGGATGTCCGCAGAGTAGTCCTGTTGGCCGTACTTGCTTTTCTCCTTGATCCTGGAGGGCTTGTTGATGAGGGAGAGGATAGTGTTCCCCACCAGCTTTTCGTTCGTGCCGTTCTCGATGTTCCACTCCAGATCGGCCTCGTATTTGCCCGGGAAGAAGGTGTAGCGCTTGGTGAAGCGAATGCCGTCCTTCGTCCCCGTGAAGGTGAGGACGGCCGGGGAATCGCCGGGCTTCAGGGTGATCTCCTCCCGGTCGGCGCGCATGGGGAGGGTATCCGTCACGGGGGATTTGCTCCGGGCGAAAGTGCCCTTGTAGGGAAGGTCGGGAATCGAGGCGCGAATCAGCTCGATGGGTTTTCCCTTGGGCCCCATGACGTCCTTGTATTTCTTCAGTTTCCAGGAGACCAGCCGTCCTCCCAGGGAGGTGAAGACAGCGGTGTAGAGGGGAGTCTGAACGCGGATGGGCTTGAGGTTTTTAATATCGACCTTGACGGTTTCGGCCTTCAAGGGAGCGGCCTTGGCGGGCTTGGCGGCGGGTTTCGTTTCCGCCAGCGACGGCGTTTTCTCTTTTTTTACCGCCTGCTTTTGCGCCTTGTTCTTGGCGGCCGGGTTTGGTTTGGGAGGCGGAAAGAGCCGGTTATAGAGGAGCAGGACGATAAAGGTTAGAGCGATAAAAAGTATCAGACGTTTTTCCATGTGTGTGCCTCATCATGTGATTAGGGAACGGGATCGTACCCGCCGGGATGGAAGGGATGGCAGCGCAGGACACGCCGAATCGCGAGGTAACTCCCATGAAACAGGCCGTGGCGCTGAATGGCTTCAATGGCGTACTGGGAACACGTCGGTGTGTACCTGCATGAGGGGGGCAGGAACGGCGAGACGAGTTCGTGGTAGAAGGTGAGTCCCCAGACGATAATCTTTTTAATCATTCGCTCGCGTTGCTTCTCCCGCGTCGCGGATTCGTAAATCTGGTAACGGCATCCATGAAGTATTTTTCCGCTTCTTTGAAGGTCGGGGGCGTGGGCCGTCGTTTTCGAATGATGATGACGTCCCTGGGGGGCTGGATCGCGCGCTTGTTCTTTCGGAATGCCTCCCGAAGGACCCGCTTGACCCGGTTCCTGAAGACGGCGTTCCCATCCTTGCGCGTCACGACGATACCCAGGCGGCTGTATGGCAAGGGGGTGGGTTTGAAGACGAACTGATAGCCGCGCGTGTGCACGATCACTTCCTCGGGGTGCCGTTTCGTGAAATCCGACCTCTTGGTGATACGTTCTTGCTTCTTGAAGGTTTCTCTGTGAATCTTCATGAATTAGACGGCGAGTCGTTTTCTTCCCTTCGCCCGGCGCCGGTTAATCACGGCGCGTCCGGACCGGGTCCGCATCCTCACGAGAAACCCGTGGGTCCTTTTTCGCTTCGTATTGCTCGGTTGATACGTCCGTTTCATTGGTTTCCTCCTTTTTAGACAGCGAAGTTAATCACATCTGCGGGAAAGTGTCAAGTTACGCGGGATTTTCGCCGCCTTCTTCCGGTTCGAAGGGAACCCGGTATCCGCACTCTTTGATGGGACAGCTCTTGTAAACCTTTTTCCCCGCCTTCCTGATGACGAGATAGGGATTGTGGCATTCGGGACATTCCTCGGCCACGGGGCGGTTCCAGAGAGAGAACTTGCACTTGGGATACCGGCTGCAGCTGTAGAAAGTCCGACCCCGCCTGCTTCGCCGCTCCATCAATTCTCCCTTTCCGCATTCCGGGCAGGGAACGCCCGTGGACTGTGGTTTCTTCAGGGGACGGGTATTCCGGCACTCTGGGAAGCCCGAGCAGGCGAGAAAGGGACCGAAACGCCCCCGCTTGATGACCATGGGGCGGCCGCACTTCTCGCACTTCTCGTCCGTTTCCTGGGGCGGGACCTTCTCCTTTTCCTCCAGGGGACGGCGGTAACGGCAGTCCGGGAAACCGGAACAGGCGATGAACTTCCCGTATTTCCCGTAGCGGATGACCAGTTGCTTCCCGCATTCGGGACAGGTCTCGTCGATCTTCTCCGTCAGGATATCGGAGCGTTTCAGTTCCTCTTCCTTTTTCTTGACCAGAGGGTAAAAATCCTCCCAGAAGGCGCGAACCATTGGCTTCCATGTCATCTTCCCCTGGGCGATCTGGTCCAGCTTTTCCTCCATTTGTGCGGTGAACTGGGTGTCCACATAGTGGGAGAAGTGATTGACCAGAAGGTCGCTCACGATCATCCCTATCTCCTGGGGGACGAAGGCCTTTCGTATGAGGCGGGCGTAGTCCCGGCTCCGGAGGGTCTGGAGGACCGAGGCGTAGGTTGAGGGGCGGCCGATGCCGTATCCCTCCAGGGTCTTGATGAGTGAGGCCTCCGTGTAACGGGGTGGCGGCTGGGTGAAGTGCTGGAGGGGTTTTATCTCCTCGAGAACGAGGGATTCCCCTTCTTCGAGGGAGGGCAGCAAGGTCTCCTTGGGGATTTCGTTCGCTACCTTCAAGTATCCCGGAAAGACCAGCAGGCTTCCCGACGCCTTGAAGCGGGCGGCGCCATCAGCGGCGTCGATGAGAACCGTCTGGGTGTCCCACTGGGCCGGGGCCATCTGGGAGGCGATGGTCCGGTTCCAGATGAGCCGGTAGAGATCCAGCAACTGGGGCGACAGGACGGACCGCAACTGATCGGGCGTGCGCCTGAGGTCGGTGGGCCGGATGGCCTCGTGGGCCTCCTGGGCGTTTTTCACCTTGTTCTTGTAGACCCGGGCCCTGGGAAGGGCGTAGTCCTCCCCGAAACGTTCCCGGATGATCGCCCTCGCGTCGCGCAAGGCCTGCTTCGCCAGGTGGACGCTGTCCGTCCGCATGTAGGTGATGAGACCCACGGGGCCCTGCCCGATATCGATACCCTCGTAAAGCTGTTGGGCGAAGCGCATGGTGCGGGAGGGCGAGAGGTTCAGCTTCCGGGAGGCCTCCTGCTGGAGGGTGCTGGTGATGAAGGGGGGCGGGGGCGTCTTGCGGCTCGTCTTGTGTGTGATCGCCTGGATGGCGTATCTCTTCCCGCGCAGGGCGGCGGCCATCTCCTCGGCCTTGTCGCCCGTCTTGATATCGTATTTCTTCAGCTTTTCACCCTTGTAGGCGACGAGTTCCGCCTCGAAGGGGGCGCCCTCTCCCTGCCCCCTGAACCTGGCCTGGATCGACCAGAATTCCTTCGGCGTGAAGGCCTGGATCTCCTTCTCCCGCTCGCAGATGAGTCGCAGCGCCACCGACTGGACGCGTCCCGCGGAGAGCCCCGTCCGGACCTTCTTCCATAGGAGGGGACTCAGGGTGAAACCGTAGAGGTAATCGAGGACCACGCGGGCCTGCTGGGCGTCCACCAGGGGGATGAGGATATCCCGGGGCTCCTTGATGGCCGCCTGGATGGCCTCTTTCGTGATCTCGTGGAAGACGATGCGGCGGATATCAAGGTCCCGTTTCCCGCCGTTTCCATCCAGGTCCAGGACCTTGAGCAGGTGGTAGGAGATGGCCTCTCCCTCCCGGTCCATGTCGCTGGCCAGGTAGAGGGTGTCCACGGCCGAAAGGGCCTTCTTGATGCGGTCGATGTGCTTCTTCTTTTCCGGGATAACCTCGTATTTCGGTTCGAAGTCGCGTTCCACGTCCACCGAGCCCTGCTTGCTGGGCAGAGCGCGGACGTGGCCGTATGTGGCGAGAATCTTGAAATCCTTTCCGAGGAACCGTCCGAGGGTCTTGGCCTTCGTCGGGGATTCCACCACCACCAAGGCTTTTTTCATCGGTTGTCTCCCATGTTGATATGCTTGCGCGCGAAACACTGTCCCGGAAGCCGGACGATGTGCCCCGCAATCTCCATGGCGAGGAGGGTGGGCAGGGCGTCCTTGGGATCCGTTTCACTGAGTTGACAGAGCTGGTCGATCTGAACGGGGTCGGCGCCGAGACATGCGTAGAGGCGCGCGGAAAGCCCAGTCAGTTTGGGGGGCGCGGGTTTGGATGCGGTGTCCCCCGCCTGAAGCGGGAGAAACAGTTCCTCCAGGATATCGTTCACGTCCTCCACCAGCTTGGCCCCCTGCTTGATGAGGGCGTGACATCCCCGGCTCAGGGGAGATTCGGGAGGCCCAGGCAGAGCGAAGACCTCCCGGCCCTGCTCCAAGGCCAGGCGGGCCGTGATGAGCGAACCGCTCCGTCGGGTGGCCTGAATCACCACCACGCCTCTCGAAAGGCCGCTGATGATGCGGTTCCGCCGGGGAAAATTCCGGGGGGCGGGCGGCCGGTCGAAGGGGAATTCCGAGAGAACGCACCCCTGGACGGCGATTCTTTCGGAAAGATCTCTGTTTTCCGCCGGATAGAAATGGTTGAACCCGGAGCCCAGCACGCCGAGGGTGCGTCCCCCCGCCTTTATGGCGCCCTGGTGCGCCTGGGTGTCGATCCCCCGGGCCAGACCGCTCACGATGGTGATTCCCCGCTTCGCGAGGCTCATCGCCAGGCTCCTTGCGAGGCTTTTCCCCCGGTAATCCGCCTGCCGGGAACCTACGATGGCAAGGGCCGACCGGTCTTCGGGGCGGTAGTCTCCCCTCATGTAGAGGACCGTCGGAGGGCTGTAGATCTCCCTGAGAGGAGAGGGATAGTCGGGATCGTCGATCGTTACGATGCGGATTTGGTGTTTCTCGGCCGCCTCACGTTCCGCCCGAATAACCTTCGCCAGATCGAGATCGGCGACCCGTCTCGCCGCCTTCGGCCGCAGGCCCGCGTTCCGTACGAGCCCCTCAGCGGATGGAAGATCTCCATGTTTTTCATGGTGGGCCTTCAGGGCGTCCAGTTGCTTCGGCAAAATACCGTCGATGGTGTTCAAGGCGATCAGGATCTCTTTCCAGGTCATCTGCTTGCGATTCTTCCCCTATCTCAAAAAACCAGGCTTTAATCACGAATTCGGGGACTTGTCAACGCCCTTCTCGCCCTTGGGCGGTGTTTTCCCCGGGGCCCCGCCCTTCTTGGGCGCGTATCCCATGGCCTTCAGCTCCTTGAAGACCTGAACGATCCAGCCCATGGCCCACTTCTTCCCCTTTTCCGCCGAGGCCGCCACCATGCGTTCCTTAGCGGCGAGGTAATGCCGGCCGGCGGGGGTTTCGTAGAAAGCGATCAAGTGTTTCAGGTCGTCCAGAGTGAGATTTTCCGCGTAGATGGAAACGAAGGAATCAAGGAGTTCACGGACATCGATACGCTTGTCGAGCTTTTTCCAGTAGGCCTCCGGCGCGTCGGGAAAGGACTCCTTCAGGGCGCCGATGATGCGGGCCTTCATCTCATTGGCCAGCTTGGCGCCGTTGGTCAGTTTCATCAACTTGAGGATCGCGGCCCGTTTTTGCGGGGTGACGGCCTTCTGCGCGAAGGCGGGGGCAAGCGCGAACAGGCAGAAAGATGCCGCCAGCATAAGACAAACGAGCCATTTCTTTTTCATGGTATCTCCATTAGTTTTGAGGTGAGCGATTGTTTTCTGCTTATGCCACGTTTTTTAGAGTGGGTCAATACAGGGATTACCAGACCCGGCAAAGCAGGCCTTTCAGGTAGGCCGCCTCGGGGAAAGAGAGGCGAACCGGGTGGTCGGGGCCCTGATGTAGACGGTGGAGAACCTGGACTGTCCGCCGGGCGTCCTTCGCCGCCCAGGAGAGGATACGTTCGAAGGCGGCCGCATCGATCCCCCCCGAACAGGAAAAGGTGACCAGGATCCCGCCGGGGGACAGGAGCTTCAGGGCCAGGAGGTTGATATCCTTGTAACCCCGGGCGGCCTTTTCACGCTGGGCCACGGTGGCCGCCAGCTTGGGGGGATCGAGGATGATCATGTCGAACCGGCGGCCCGCGTCCCGGAACGTCCGAAGCAGTTGAAAGACGTTATCCCGGATGGGGTTGTCTGGAACG
This sequence comes from bacterium, assembly GCA_026986155.1. Classification (GTDB taxonomy): domain Bacteria; phylum Desulfobacterota; class S145-22; order S145-22; family S145-22; genus JAOZMY01. Next base: position 4,944 of record JALSPC010000018.1, on the reverse strand, counting down.
CGAGAAAGGCCGTTCAGTGACAGGTTGCGCTGCCCCCGGGCCAGCGCGTCCCGGGAGGCATCCGCGCGAATCAGGGCCGCCGCGCCCGCGCGGGCGCAGTAGACGGAGAACCCCCCCGTGTAGGAGAAGGCATCCAGCACCTTTTTTCCGCCAGCGTAGCGGGCCGCAAGATCGCGGTTCTCCCGCTGGTCGAGGTAGAAGCCGGTCTTTTGGCCCCGCAAGGGGTCCACCAGAAACCGGAGCCCGTTTTCGAGGATCTCGATGGATTCCGGCGGGGGCTCACCAATCAGCAGCCCGACGCGCTGCGGGAGCCCCTCGCGCCGGCGGGACTGCCCGTCGTTCTTTTCCACGATCCCCCGGGCGGGAAGGGTCTCCATCAGGAATTCCGCGATGGCCGCTTTCAACTCTTCCATCCCGGGATTCAAGGTCTGCAGGACGAGAAAATCCCCGTAACGGTCCACGATGAGGCCCGGAAGCCCGTCCGACTCGGAATAGACGAGGCGGTAGGCGGTGAGGTCGGGATCCCTTTCCAGGAGTTCGCGGCCTTTGATAGCTCTTCGGAGCGCCCTTTTCCAGAAATCCGCTTGAAGCGGCGCGTTTCCCCACGCGACGAGTCGCACGGGAATCGTGGAGGCGGGATTGTAGAATCCCCACCCGAGGGTATTGCCCTTCCGGTCGGCGACGCGCACCAAGGCGCCCGTCCCGGGGTTTCCCCGGACGCCATCGATCGCCCCCGAGAGGATCCAGGGGTGGCGGAGGGCCAGGGACTTCTCCCTGCCGGCCTTCACGATCACGGTCTCTTTCACAGCGGCATCATACCACACTCCCCCCCGCGCCCAAAGGAATATTCCCTGGCAGGGTGGGCTTGACAAACACCGTTTCCGCTGATAGGTATGATGTATTAAACATAGTATGTATGGAGGAGCGAAAAGGAACAATAAGCCAAAAACTTTTTAACCGGGCGCGTCCCGGGAGGAGGAAGCGAGATGAAAAAGGGATCTTACCTTGGACTGATTGTCGTTTTGGCGTCTGTTTTTGTTCTTTTGGGGTGGAATCAGCCGTGCCGGGCGGGAAAGGTCATCGAGCTGAAACTGGCGCATTTCATGTCGCCCATGCATGTCCAGCACCGCAAGGCCTTTGTCCCCTTCGCGGAAAAGGTGGCGAAGCTGACCAACGGAAGGGTCAAGATCAAGATCTACCCGGGGGGGACCCTGGGAAATCCCAAGACCATGGTGGACGCCATCCGCACCGGGATCACCGATATCGGGTTCGTCCTGCCGGAATACATCCCGGGCCGTTTCAAGCGAAGCAGCGTGTTCGAGCTGCCTTTCATCTTCCACAGCGCCACGCATGTGACCGAGGTAACGTATGCCGTTTACAAGGATTACCTGGCGCCGGACTACAAGGATTTCAAGGTCCTGTGGTTTCTCTCCGCGCCTTTGACCCAGTTGATGACGGTAAAAAAGCCGGTCAAGTCCCTTGCGGACCTGAAGGGACTGCGAATTCGTTCCGCAAGCGCCACGGAGACAGAGGGACTGAAGCTTCTCGGGGCCAATCCCATCGGCATGCCCATCTCCGAGGTTTCCATATCGCTCCAGAAAGGGGTCATCGAGGGGGTCTTCACCCCGTTCGCCGCCCTCAAGGCCCACAAACTCATCGACATCGTGAAATACATGACGGAATTCGATTACAACGGCGCCCTCATGTGCGTCCTGATGAACAAGCGGAAGTGGGATTCCCTGCCCGATTTCGCCAAGAAGGCCATTGATCAGGTGGCAAACAAGGAATTTGGGATTGCGGCGGCAAAGGCCTTCGACGAGGAAGACGGGGAGAACGTGGCAGCGGCCAAGGCCAAAGGCATCAAGCTCTTTAAGCTTTCCGAGGCGGACAGGAAGGAAATGCGCAAGCGGTTGAGTCATATCTGGGAGAAGTGGGTCAAGAAAAACGCGGGCAGGTTCCCCGCACGGAAGATTCTTGACGCTACCCTCGCGGCGGCCAAGGCGAACCCGTAAGGGTTATCCAAAGGGACGGGCCCCGGTTCGCGGGCCCGTCTTCCGTTCAATCTCTTTCTGAGGGCACGCGATGCAAAGATTCGTTACGCGGTTCGAACAGGGCCTCTATTTCGTCACGCGGCACGTGGATAGGATCTCATGGGGTGTTCTGTTTCTTCTGATGCTCATGACGGTAACACAGGTCTTCCTGAGGAAGTTTACCAACCACGCGATCCTCGGCACGGTGGAGTTGACGGAGCTGGCCATGGCGTTCATCATCTTTTGTTCCCTCGCCGAGTGCCAAGTCCACGAGGGGCACATCAAGGTGGACCTGGTGGTCAGCCGGTTCAGCCCCCGGGCCCAGGCCTTCTTCGACATCCTGACCCAGGGGGCCTCCTTTTGCATCTTCACCCTCATGACCGTGGCCCTGTTCCGCCAGGCCGAAGAATTGAAGCGGGCGGGAGAGGTCACGGTGGACCTGTCGATTCCCATGTACCCCTTCGTTTATGTTGCGGCCTTCGGGTGTGTTCTCCTGGCCCTGGTGCTTCTGGCCAAGACCCTGCGGGCGTTGCTTACCGCCTTGGGGTCTGAACGATGAGCCCAGAAGTCATCGGTCTCTTGGGGCTGCTTGCCCTCTTTATTCTTTTGGCCATGCGGATGCAGATCGGGTTCGCCATGGCCTTGGTGGGATTTGCCGGGTTCATCGTCCTGAACAACTTCCAGGCTGCCATGGGGGTTTTGGGACTGGAGCCCTTCAAGATCACGGCGGATTACACCTTGAGCGTGATCCCCCTCTTCCTGCTCATGGGGGAGTTTGCCAACGAGTCCCGCATGGGGGCGGAACTCTACGACATGCTCTACAAGTGGATCGGGTTTCTCCCCGGCGGGCTGGCCATGGCCACGGTGGGGGCCTGCGCCTTCTTCGCGGCCATTACGGGATCGTCTCTGGCCACGGCCGCCATGTTCGGGATGATCGCCTACCCGGAGATGCGGAACCTCAATTACGCGGAGACCCTGGCCACGGGGTGTATCGCGGCGGGCGGGACCCTGGGAATCCTGATTCCCCCCAGCTCCGTCCTCATCATCTACGGCATCCTCACGGAGCAGAGCATCGCCCGGCTCTTCATCGCGGGGATGCTGCCGGGGATCCTCCTCGCCCTCATCTTCATGGCCACTATCTTCATTATGACCAAGCGCCGGCCTGAGCTGGGCGCGCCCGGCCCGCGGTTCACGGTGAAGGAAAAGGTCGCCTCCCTGAAGGCCACGTGGGGGATCATCGTCCTGTTCGTCCTGGTCATCGGGGGGCTCTACACCGGGTGGTTCACCCCCACGGAGGCGGCGGGTGTGGGGGCGTTCGGGGCCTTCGTGCTGGCCCTCATGAAGCGGAGCATGGGGTGGAAGACCCTGGTGGCCTCCCTGAAGGGGACAGTCCGGTCCACGGCCTTCATCTTCGGGATCCTTATCGGAGCCATGGTGTTCCAGTATTTCATGACCCTGAGCCAGATCCCGGACAGGCTCACCTCCTGGATCGCCGCGATGGGCGTCGGGCGCTACGTGGTGGTTTCCGCCATCATCCTGACCTTCATGGTGATGGGGTGTTTCATGGAGGGATTGTCCATCATGTTCCTGGCGATCCCCATCGTCTATCCCGTCGTGACCCGCCTGGGATTCGATCCCATCTGGTTCGGGGTCATCATCACGCTGACGATGGAGATGAGCCTAATCACGCCGCCAGTAGGGGTCAACGTCTTCGTCCTGCACGGGGTGGTAAAAGACGTGCCCATGTATACCATTTTCCGGGGCATCCTGCCCTTCTGGATCGCCATGATCCTCTGTATCATCATCCTTATTCTGTTTCCACAGATTGCCCTGTTTTTGCCCAACACCATGATGGGATAGGAGCTTACCCATGACGACAATTCTGTTGATACTGGACACCCTTTTCTTTTGCGGCGCCGCCTACTTCACCTACGAGTCGATCCGTGAGAAGGAGGACCAGGCACCCAAGGTGGGAATGGGCCTGGCCCTTTCCGCCCTGCTTTTGGCGGGGATTATCCTCTGGATCCCCTTCTTGAGACCCGTTGTCGCGGTTTTCTTCGCCCTGGGGATCGCGGCGCTCATCGTCTTTGCCGTTCCCAGCGCTCCCGACCCGAAAATTGCCCGAGGGGCCGCCGGATACCTCGTCTCGGAGCCGGTCCGGCACGACGAACGGGACATCTCCTTCGCCCGCGTTCGGGGCGTGCCGCCGGGGACCCCTTTTTACAAGAGGTATTACGCCATGCACCCGGAGCGGGAGGAGGCCGACGCCGCCCGGCGGGAGAAAGGGCTCTTGGGGGAGCCCGGGCGGGTCGATAAGCGCTACCGCCCCAACGTGGCCATGATGGAGGCCTCTTTCGATATTCCAAATTTTCTTGGAACGTTCGCGGAAGCGTCGCCGGGGCTGGAAAGCCCGCCGCACGCCATTTCTCCAGAGAAAGCCACGGAGATCGTCAAGAACCTGGCCCTTACCCTGGGGGCTGATCTGGTGGGCGTCTGCAAGGTGAATCCCAACTGGGTCTATTCCCACCGGGGGGAGATCTTCTACGACCGGTGGGAGGAGTGGGGCAAGGAAATCGACCCGGAGGTCCTTCCCCCCTATGCCGTGGTGATGCTGACGGAGATGCGGGAGGACCACGTTCGAGCCGCGCCGCACACCCCGTCGGTGGCAGAGAGCGCCCGCAACTACGGGCGCGGGGCCTACCTGAGCACGGTCCTGGCAAGGTGGTTCGCCCACATGGGTTACCGGGGGATCGCGGAGCATTCCCGGCGGTACGATATTGCTCTTCCCCCGCTGGCGGTGGACGCGGGGCTGGGAGAAGTGGGACGCCTCGGTTATCTCATTGCGCCGAAATTCGGGCCCCGGGTGCGCATCTTCGCCGTGTTGACCGACATGCCCCTCATCCCGGACACCCCC
>JALSPC010000017.1 GCA_026986155.1 bacterium | reverse complement strand
CTGAAACGTTATCCCCGATGTCCCGTGGCGGCCACCGGCTACGGACGTCACAGCCTGAAGGAGGGAGGGACCGGGACAAGCCTGGTCATCACGGAGATCAAGGCCCACGCCCTGGGCGCGCGCCACCTCTTTCCCGCGTGCCGGACGGTCATCGACGTGGGAGGACAGGACAGCAAGGTGATTTCCCTCGACGCGGGGGGAAATTTCACGAATTTCCAGATGAACGACAAATGTGCGGCGGGCACGGGGAAGTTCCTCGAGGTCATGGCCCAGGGATTGGGCTATGACCTGGACACCTTCGCGCGGGTAGGCCTCGGTGACGTGACGCCGGCCCGGATAAACAGCATGTGCACCGTCTTCGCCGAGTCGGAAGTCATCTCCCTCGTCTCCCGGCGCGTGGACAAGGCCGCCATTGTCCGGGGGCTGCACGAGGCCATGGCCGGCCGTGTCGCCGCCATGGCGAACCGGGTCGGTGTGGTGAAGGACGTGGTCTTCTCTGGCGGCGTGGCCAAAAATCCCACCATGGTCTTCCTGCTCGAAAAGAGGCTCCGCGTCCCTTTGAAAGTGGCGGAGGCGCCGGACATCGTGGGAGCGCTCGGGGCGGCCCTCGCCGCGGAGGGCGCGAAATTTTCTACCAATCCCGGGACATGTTGAAGGGAGGAAATCAAAATGGGTGACATCATCGACGCGAGGGGACTGGCGTGTCCCCAGCCGGTTCTGATGACCAAAAAGGCGCTGGAAGGGATGGAGGAAGGGAGCTTCACGATCGTCGTTGACAGCGCCATCTCCAAAGACAACGTGGTTCGTTTCGCCACAAGCCAGGGATGTGACACCCGCGTGGAAGAGAAAGATGGCGAATTTCATGTCCATGTTGTCAAGGGAGGCGCGGAGAATACCCCGGGTGAGGAAGTAAAAGAGGCCCCCGCCTCCAACATCGCGGTTTACGTTCACTCGGACAGGATGGGCCAGGGCGATGACGCCCTCGGGAGAATTCTCATCAAGGGATTCCTGAAGACCATCAAGGATGTTGACCCGAAACCCCGGCGGATGATATTTGTCAACAGCGGGATCTTCCTGACCACCGAGGGCTCCGAGGTCATCGACGCCTTGAAGGAACTGGAGGAAATGGGGATCGAGATCCTCTCATGCGGGACCTGTCTCGACTTCTTCAACCGAAAGGACGCGCTGAAGGTGGGCCTGGCGTCCAACATGTTCGACATCACCTCGGCGCTCATGGAGGCGGACAAGGTCGTGATCCCCTGAACCTTGGAGAAAAGGAGCCCTGACAATGCCGCGACGCCGTCACGTGGTTTACATGGACCATGCCGCTACCTCGTTTCCCAAGCCGGACGCGGTCATCGACGCCGTGGCGGAAGGGCTGAGGGACCTGAGCGCCAACCCGGGCCGTTCCGGCCACTTTCTCTCCCTGGAGGCCGGCCGTGCCCTCTTCCAGGCCAGGGAGACGGTGGCGCGTTTCTTCGGGGTGCCGGATTCCCGCCAGGTCATCTTCACCCGAAACGTGACGGAGGCCTTGAACCTGGCCATCTACGGGATGTTGCGGCAGGGCGACCACGTGGTGACCACCTCCATGGAGCACAATTCGGTCATGCGCCCCCTAAGGGACCTGGAGACGCGCGGGATCATCCAGCTGACCGTCGTGCCCTCCTCCAGGGAGGGTTTCGCCGATATCGCCGGCATGGCCCGGGCGGTACGTCCCGGCCAGACCCGGCTTATCGCCGTCAACCACGCCTCCAACGTGGTGGGAACCCTCGTGGACCTGGAGGCCGTCTCGGAAATCAAGGGTTCCGCCTACCTCCTGGTGGACACCGCCCAGAGCGCGGGCTGCTTTCCCATCGATCTCTCCGCGCTCGACGTGGACCTTTTCGCCTTCACCGGGCACAAGGCCCTGCGGGGGCCCCAGGGGACAGGCGGCCTGATCCTGAAGACGGGAAAAGAGCCGGTCAAACCCATCGTCCGCGGCGGCACGGGCAGCCATTCGGAGTTCGAGGCGCAGCCCGAATTCCTCCCGGACAAGCTGGAGAGCGGCACGCCCAACGTGGCCGGGTTTCACGGCCTGGCGGCGGGGATACAACTCCTGGAAGCCGAAGGGGTGGACAAGATTCGCGCGCGGGAAAAGGAACTCACGGCCCTCCTGCTGGAAGGATTGCTCCGAATGGACCGGGTCCACGTCTACGGCCCCCGGGACCCGGAAAGACAGACGGCCGTCGTGTCCATCGACGTGGACGGCATGAGCCCCTCGGAGGTGGGGTTCCAACTGGACCGGAATTTCGACATCTGCGTGCGCACGGGATTGCACTGCGCCCCTTCCGCGCACCGGACCATCGGCGCCTTCCCGCGGGGGACCGTGCGCATCTCCATGGGCATGGATACCACCGAAAACGACGTGAATGAGGTGCTCGAGGCGCTGAAATGGCTGGTCTCCCATTGAAAGACATCGATGCCATCGTCTTCGTTCTCTTCTCGATTCACGACGTCATGAAGGCGGAATTCGCCCTGAAGGACGAGGGAATGACCTACGACGTGATCCCCGTGCCGAAGGAGCTCAGCTCCGACTGCGGCATGGCCCTCCTCGTGGAGAGCGGGGACCAGGAGAGGGCGCGGGAGATCCTTGCGAGCAACAACCTGAAAATCAAGGGGGCCTTTCTGAAAACCCCCGATGGATACGAGGAATTGACGAATGAAAGAGATTAAAGGAATGGGGCTGCGCCTCACGGAAACCGTGACCGGCTCCGGCTGAGCCTCGAAACTTCCTCCGGGGGACCTGGAGAAGGCCTTGTGCGGATTGACCTTTCCGGCGGACGAGAACGTTCTCGTCGGACTGAACGAGCCCGACGACGCGGGCGTTTACCGGATAACCGATGATATCGCCCTCATCCAGACGGTCGATTTCTTCACCCCCATCGCGGACGATCCCTACCGGTTCGGGCAGATAGCCGTCGCCAACGCCCTGAGCGACGTCTATGCCATGGGCGGGCGTCCCGTGACGGCCATGAACCTGGTGGCCTTCCCCGTGAAAGACATGGACCTTGCCATCCTTCGGCGCATCCTCGAGGGCGGCATCGAAAAGATGGCGGAGGCGGGGGTTTCGCTCGTGGGGGGGCACAGTGTCGAGGACAAGGAACTGAAATACGGCCTCTCGGTCACCGGCGTGGTTCATCCCGACAGGATCCTGACCAAGAAGGGATTCAGGCCGGGGGACAAGATGATCCTCACCAAGCCCCTGGGAACCGGCATCATCAACACGGCCATCAAGGCCGGCATGGCCTCCGCGGAGATCATCGAACAGGTCACGGAGAACATGGCCCGCCTGAACCGGGACGCCGCCGAGGTGATGCTGAACTACCGCGTCCGGGCCTGCACCGACGTCACCGGCTTCGGCCTGCTGGGCCACCTCTGCGAGATGGTGGTGGACAGCGGCCTGGGCCTGCGTGTTTTCGCGGATGCCGTTCCCGTCTATCCCGAGGCGCGGCAGTACGCCGCCATGGGCCTCGTCCCGGCGGGAACCTACAACAACCGAGCCTTCCGGGAGGCCTTCGTGACCTTCGATGACAAGGTGGACGCCATCACCCGGGACATCCTCTTCGACGCCCAGACCTCCGGGGGACTCGTCATCGTGGTCGATCCCGGCAACGCCGACGCCCTCCTGAAAGACCTGCGCGCCAGGGGCATCCCCGACGCGGCAATCATCGGCGACGTGGTCTCCGAGCCGGGGGAGAAGATTAGGGTGAACAGGTGAGGTTCAAGGTTCAACGTTCAAGGTTTTGAAAACCGTGATCTGTGACGCGTGACGAGCCGCCCTTTGCGGCCGTGATGTGCGCTTCGCGCCGTGATCTGTGATCTGTGACGCGTGGAAAGTAACAAGTAACTAGTGACGAGTTGGTTGGAAAGGAAAATGACCTTAGCCAGGGAAGGACTCAGCGGTCGAGGGGGCTTACGACGCCCAGGGTATTCCTCTCGGCCACGTGGGTATAGATCATGGTAGTCTGAAGATTTTTGTGGCCCAGAAGCTCTTGAATGGTGCGGATATCGTAACCATTTTCGAGTAAATGCGTCGCGAAACTGTGCCTTAACGTGTGAACGGAGACCTGCTTTGCGATATTCGCCGTCCGTACCGCTTTTTTAAAGGCCTTCTGTAGGGTCGCGCCGTGTATATGATGACGGCGGATTTTTCCGGAGCGTGGATCCACGGAAAGCGTCTTGGAAGGAAACAACCAGAACCATCCCCATTCCTTTCCCGCGTTGGGGTATTTCCTCTCCAGGGCATGGGGCAGTTCCACCCCCGCCACATCGTTTGTGCGGTCCTCGTCGTAGAGCACGCGCGCGGCATTCATCTGGCGAATCAAATCGTTCTTGAGCGTCTCGGGTAACACTGTGCGCCTGTCCTTGTTTCCCTTACCGGAGCGAACGATCACCATGCCCCTTTCCAGGTCGATATCCTTGATGCGAAGCTGAAGGCATTCCGTGAGGCGCAAGCCACACCCATACACGAGCATGGCCATCAATCGCGTTACACCGCTCATGTTCCGGAATATTTTCTGCACTTCTCCCTGGGACAACACCACTGGCAGGCGAACCTTGGGCCGCGCCTTCACGGCGCTGATTTTCTTCTCGATGTTTTTATTCAGCACGTGCTTGAAGAAAAAGACAAGGGCATTTAACGCCTGGTTTTGCGTGGAGGGAGACACCTTTCTTTCGACGGCAAGATAGCTCAAAAAAGCCTGGATATCTTTTCCTCTCAATTCCTCGGGTGTTTTTCCCTTGATAAACAAAAGGAAGGTTCTAACCCATTTGACTTAGGATTTTTCGGTACTGTAGGCTCTCTGCCGGATCCTCAGTGCGCTTTTCAGCCGATTTTCCAGGACCTTGTAAGCTTTACCCTTGTTCCTGGAAAGAGACGCTCTTTCCATGTTCATCGAGGAAATACAATAAGCATAATGCCGCAGCGCCGTATCCGCCTGCTTGACCTGCCAGTCCTCGTATTCTTTCGACATGTGTCCCAGGAACGACTCTTTTTGTTTTGATTTCAGGGGTTCACCTGTTTCTATCCCGAGAAAGGCATAGCATTTCTTGACCCACCTGAGATAGTAAGGGATGTATTTCTCGTCTATCCCGGCCTTTTGTGCAAGATATTCCCTGAAAATTCTAATACTACCCATCAACAATATTTCTCCTCATAACATATACATAATCTATATAACACAATCATATTGATTATTA
>JALSPC010000016.1 GCA_026986155.1 bacterium | reverse complement strand
GAGGACCTGGAGAAAACCCTGCTCTGGTTTTTGCGGGAAAGGCGCGATCTGACGGGGGCCAAGAACGGCTGCGGAAAGGGGCTTTGCGGGGCCTGCACGGTGGTCGTGGACGGGGTCTCCCGGCGCGCGTGCCGGCTGAAGATGGCGTCTGTCCTGGGCGCGGAGGTCCTGACCATCGAGGGCTTGGCGGGCAAGGACGGCACCCTGCACCCCATCCAGCAGGCCTTCGTGGAAGCGGGGGCCATCCAGTGCGGCTTCTGCACCCCGGGGATGGTGATGACCACCTACGCCTTCCTCGCACAGAATCCCCGCCCGACCCGGGAAGAGATCCGCCGGGCGCTGCGGGGCAACCTCTGCCGCTGCACTGGCTACCAACAGATCGTGGACGCGGTGGAACTGGCGGCCGGGCGCATGGCCGGCGAAAAGGAGAACCCATGACCCTCTATCTGAAAGACGCGACCTACCTGGACGCGGAAACCCTCGAGGTCCGGCGGACGGACATGGCTGTCGAGGCGGGCCCCGCGGGGGGCGTATCCTTCCCCGGGACCGTCCCGGAAAACGGAGACCGCGTCATCGACTGCCGGGGGGCCCTGGTAACGCGGGCCTTCGCCTGCGGGCATCACCACATCTACTCGACCCTGGCGCGGGGCATGCCGGCCCCGCCGGTGATCCCCACCAATTTCGTCGAGGTCCTGGAATATATCTGGTGGCGCCTCGACAAGCGGCTGGACCGGGAGATGATCGAGGCCAGCGCCCTGGCGGCGGCCGTGCACATGGTCAAGCGCGGCGTGACCTTCTGCATCGACCACCACGCCTCGCCCTTCGCCATCGAGGGAAGCCTTGCCACCATCGCCGGGGCCTTCGAGCGGGTCGGCATCGGGCACCTCCTCTGCTACGAGCTGTCCAACCGGGACGGCGAGGGCCCCGCGGAGGCGGGCCTGGCGGAAACGGAGGCCTACCTGGCCTCCGGGCGCAAGGGACACGTTGGGCTACACGCCTCCTTCACGGTGGACGACGCCCTCTTGGCGCGGGCCGTGGCCCTGGCGAAAAGGTACGAAACGGGCATCCACGTCCACGTGGCCGAGGACGGGGCCGACCAGGATCACTGCGTGCGGACCTACGGCAAGCGGGTGGTTTGCCGCTTCGCGGACGCCGGCGTCCTGGACTGCAAACACACCATCCTGGCCCACTGCATCCACCTGGATCCCGAAGAGCGGCGCCTCGTCAGGGAATCGGGGGCGTGGGTGGTGCAGAACCCGGAGAGCAACCTCAACAACAACGTTGGGCTGGGGGACTACCGGAACCTGGGGGATAACATCATGATGGGAACGGACGGAATGCATAGCGACATGCTCCGCAGTGCCAAGGCGGTGTTTCTCACGGGCCAGGCGACGGAACGGATCTCGTGGGAAGAAACCTACCGGCGTTTCCGGAACGTCCACCGGCTCACCGCCGCCATGGGCGCCCCGGGGGACGGGGTTAACAACCTGGTCATCTTCGATTACGACACCCCCACCGACCTCACCTCGGACAACGCCCTCGGGCACTTCATTTACGGCCTCGACGCCGCGCACGTGCGGAGCGTCATCGCCCAGGGACACCTGGTAGTGGAGGACGGCCGGGTCGTGACGGTCAACGAGGCGGACATCCTGGCCAACGCCCGGGAACAGGCGCGCCGGCTGTGGGAGCGGCTGCGTGAACAGTAGAATCATCCCATCCCAACGAAGGAAACCGCTATGAAACACGACAAATTTATCTGCGCGGACCTGGACACCCTGCTTCCATGGATCCTCCGGGACCTGGAGGAAAGGGGAGAGATCTTCGGCTTGACGCGGGAGCTTTTCTTCGAGCCCTCCGCCGATGCCCCTTTCACCCTCGCGCGCTACGGGAAGATCCTGGAGACCCCCATCGGCATCGCGGCGGGGCCGCACACGCAACTCGCCCAGAACATCGTGGCCGGCTACCTCTGCGGGGCCCGCTATATCGAACTGAAGACCATCCAGGTGCTGGACGACCTGGACGTGACCAAGCCCTGCATCGACATGCGCGACGAGGGCTACAACTGCGAGTGGTCCCAGGAGCTGCGCCTCGACGAATCCTTCAACGAGTATCTCAACGCCTTCATCCTCCTGCACATCCTGAGGGACCGATTGGGATGGGGCGCGACGGAGGGGCCCGGCTTCATCTTTAACATGAGCGCCGGCTACAACCTGGAGGGTATCCTGAGCCCGCCGGTCCAGCGGTTTTTCGACCGCATGACCGACTGCTCACGGGAGCTCTCCGAAAAGCTCGAACGCGCCGCGCGGATCTATCCCCGGGTGAAGGACCTGGACATCCCGGCCCGGCTGTCCGACAACATCACCGTCTCCACCATGCACGGCTGCCCGCCGGACGAGGTGGAAAAGATCGGGCGCTACTTCATCGAACAGCGGGGATTCCACACCACCATCAAGATGAACCCCACCCTGCTGGGGCCGGAAGCCCTGCGGGAGATTCTCAACGCGCGCCTCGGCTACGACGTCACCGTGCCCGACGAGGCCTTCGGCCACGACCTCACCTTCGAGGACGGAGCGGCCCTCATCGAAAACCTCACGACAGCGGCGAAGAGAAAAGGCGTCACCTTCTCCCTCAAGCTGACCAACACCCTGGAGACGGCCAACGAGCGGCAGAACCTCCCCAAGAACGAGAAGATGGTCTACATGAGCGGACGGGCCCTCCACCCCATCAGCGTGAACCTTGCAAGGCGCCTCCAGGCGCGGTTCGGCGGGACCCTCGATATTTCGTTTTCCGCCGGCGTTCACTGTTTCAACGTGACCGACGTGCTCGCCTGCGGGCTCCGCCCCGTCACGATCTCCTCGGATCTCCTCAAGCCGGGGGGATACGGGCGGCTCTCCCAGTATCTGGAGGTCCTGGGCGAACGGATGGCCGAGGCGGGGGCCCGCTCCCTGGACGAGCTCGTGACGAAACGGGCCGGGGTGGACGACCTTCCCGCGGCGCGCCTGAAGAACCTCGACGCCTATGCCGACCGAGTGGTAGCGAGCGAGGGATACAAGAAGGAGGCCTTCCCCTTCGAGGGTATCAAGACGGATCGCCTCCTCGCCCGGTTCGACTGCGTGGACGCCCCCTGCAAGACCGCCTGCGCGGCCGATCAGGACATCCCCCGATACGTCGATTACGCGGCCCGGGGGGAGATCGACAAGGCCTACCGCGTCATCCTGGACACCAATCCCTTCCCGGCCGTGCAGGGGATGGTCTGTACCCGGCTCTGCCAGTCCCGTTGCACCCGGATGAACTACGATCGCCCCGTCCTCATCCGGGAGATCAAGCGTTTCGTGGCGGAAACGTGGAAGGGAGCGTCTCCCGCGCGCCCCGGTCCCGAAAACGGCAAGCGGGTCGCGGTCATCGGCGCGGGGCCGAGCGGTCTGTCCTGCGCCTATTTCCTCCGTCTGGCGGGATGCCAGGTGGATCTCTACGAGGCGGCGCCGGTCCCCGGCGGGATGGCGGCCGGCTGCATCCCCTCCTTCCGCCTAAGCAAGGAGAGCCTGGAAGGAGACGTGGCGGACATCCTGGCCCTCGGGGTTTCCCTCCACGCGGAGACCCGGGTGGATGAAGCGATGTTCCGGGAGATCCGCGCGGCCCACGACGCCGTTTACGTGGCCGTGGGGGCGCAGGAGGCGGTGAGACTGGGCATCCCGGGTGAGGATGCCGAGGGCTGTTTCGACCAGTTGACCTTCCTGAGATCCGCGCGGGCGGGAAACTCGCCCGATCTGGGAAGACGGATCCTCGTGGTGGGTGGCGGCAATGCCGCCATCGACGCGGCCCGGGCGGCCCGCCGGCTCGTGGGGCCCGACGGAGAGGTTTCCCTCCTCTACCGCCGCACCCGGCGGGAGATGCCGGCGGACCGGGAAGAGATCCGGGAGGCCATCGCGGAAGGGATCGGACTCGTGGAACTGGCCGCCCCGGAACGGATTCTCGGAGAAGGCGGCAAGGTAACGGGGGTCGAGGCGGCACGCATGCGCCTCGGCGAACCGGACGCGTCGGGCCGGCGGCGGCCCGTCAAGACGGATGGCGCGACCTTCACCATGCCCGCCGACAGCGTCATCGTGGCGGTGGGTCAGCGGATCGTGGCAGATTTTCTCGGGGAAGTTCCCCTCAAGGCGGACCCCGCTACCACCCGGACGACCCTGGAAGGGATCTTCGCCGGGGGCGACGCCCTACGCGGTGCCGCCTCCCTCGTGCAGGCCATCGGGGACGGCCGGAAGGCCGCCCTGGCCATCATGCGGGACCTCGGCGTTTCCCCGGAGGGCGGAATCGCGCCGCCCGAAGACCGCCGGCCCGATTTCAAGGCCCTCCGCGTCCGGCAGGCCCGGCGGGTCTACGGCCCGGAGATCCCCCACCCCGCCCAGGGGGAAGCTCTCGACTTCTCCCTCTCCACGGGATCCCTCACAGAGGCCCAGGCCCAGCAGGAGGCCGCCCGCTGCCTCCAGTGCGACCTCTTCTGCAACATCTGCGTGACCGTCTGTCCGAACCGGGCCAACGCGGCCCTGGCGTCCGAGGCGGTTACCGTGGCCCGGCTCCGGGTGACCCGGAACGGGGGCGAGACGCGGGCCGCCCAGACGGGCGCCCTCGCGGTGACCCAGCCCTACCAGGTGGTGAACATCGCCGACTTCTGCAATGAATGCGGCAACTGCGAAACCTTTTGCCCCACAGCCGGCGCCCCCTACCGGGACAAGGTGAAGGTCCACCTGAGCCGGGTTAGCTTCGAGGCCCACGGGACGGGGGTCTATTTCTCCGTTCCCGGCCGGATGGAAACCGTGGCGGACGGAAAACCGGCCGTGGTCTACACGGCGGACGCGGGCATCGTCTTCGAGGACCCGGACGTCCGGGCGACCTACGACGCGGCGACCCTCGCCTTCAAGAACGTGGAATGGAAGACGGACGAAACGGAAAAGGATCTTTCCTCGGCGGCGGAGGCCCTGGTTCTCTACCGCCTGTTGAAGGGACGGCAACCGTTTGATAGGGGGTAGGTAGAAGGTAGAAGGTCGGGGCTTGCGCCCCTCGAAGTCCGAAGACTGAAATGTGGTTTACTTCAGTCTTCAGCCTCTACCTAAAAAACGGACTTCGAGGAGAACGGGTTCCGTTTTCCGGGCAACTTTTGGAGGTAAAGACCAAAGGGACGAAATGAATAAGTCAGACACATTAAACGAAACAGGCATCAGCGCCCCCGTGCGCCGGGTGGACGCGATGGAGAAGCTGACGGGGAAGGCGCGGTATATCTCCGACTATCCGTTCGAGGGCCTTCTCCACGCCCGCCTCCTCCGGTCCGATCGGCCCCGGGCAAAGATCCTCGGCATCGAGGTACCGGACCTCCCGGCAGGCTACTCCTACGTGGACGCCCGGGACATCCCGGCGGGGGGCCGCAACGGCATCCGGATGATAACCGACGACTGGCCCGTCTTCGCGCGAGACGAGGTGCGCTTCGTGGGGGAGACCCTCGGCCTGGTGGTCGGCCCCGACCGGGAAAAGGTTCTCGAGATCCTCTCCGGCATCCGGGTCACCTACGAGGAGCTGGAGCCCGCCTTCACCATCGAGGAGGGCCTTGCCTGCAAGGGCGGACCTATCGTGGGGGACGACAACCTCTACGGCACCTACCACCTGACCAAAGGGGACCCGGAGGCGGCGTTTCGCCGGGCCGCCCGGGTCGTGGAAGGCACCTATCGAACGGGCTTCCAGGAACACCTCTACCTGGAGCCCCAGGGGATGGTGGGCACCTGGGAAGACGGAAAGATCACCCTCTACGCCTCCGCCCAGTGTCCCTTTTACATCCGCAAATCGGTGGCACATACCCTCGGCATCCCCGAACCGGCGGTGCGCGTCCGGCAGGTGACGACCGGCGGGGCCTTCGGGGGGAAGGAACACTTTCCCGATGTCATCGCCACGGTGCTCTCGGTGGCCGTGAACAAGATCAGGCGTCCCATCCGGCTCGTCTTCGAGCGGGCGGAGGACATCCGTTTCACCTGCAAGCGCCACCCCAGCCGGGTCACCATCCGGACCGCCCTCGACGAGGCGGGCGCCATCATCGGGATGGACATCGACACCGTCATCAACGCGGGAGGATACACGTCGAGCAGCCTCATCGTCCTCCAGCGGGCCATCCTGCACGGCATCGGAGTCTACAACATCCCCAACGTCCACATCCGGGGACGGGCGGTGGCGACGAACACCTTCCCGTCGGACGCCTTCAGGGGATTCGGCGCCCCCCAGGGGCTGTTCGCCATCGAGCTTCACATGAGCCACCTGGCGCGGGAGCTGGGCATGGATCCCGGCTCGTTCAAACAAAAATACTTCATCAAGACCGGGGACACCACCATCACCAACACGGCCATGAAGGACGAGATCCGCCTGAACGAGATGTTCCGAAAGGTGGACGCCATGTCGGGATACCGCCGGAAGGTGAAGGCCTACGACGATGACCCCCTCAAGGGGATCGGCATCGCCTTCGTCAACCACGGCTGCGGGTTCACCGGCAACGGAGAGCAGGAGATCATCAAGGCCGTGGCGGAGATGGAACGTCTAAGCGACGGCCGGGCCGCCCTCTACGTCTCCACCGTGGAGATGGGACAGGGGCTCCAGACGGTGCTCCGCAAGATCGCCGCCCGGGAACTGGATTGCGGGGTGGATAACATCGTTTACGACAACCCGGATACCGACCGGGTTCCCGATTCGGGGCCCACGGTGGCTTCGCGTTCCACGATGGTGGTGGGCTACCTCGTCCAGCAATGCGCGCGGGAGCTAAAACGCCGCTGGGGCGAAGGGCCCGGCACCCGGGTCCGGAAGCAATACCGACACCCGGAGGGGCTCACGTGGGACCAGGACACCCTCCAGGGGGACGCCTATCCCTCCTACGGCTGGGGGGTGAACGTGGTGGAGGTGGCGTTCGACCCGGTGACCTACGAGGTGAAGACGACGGGCATCTGGACGGTTTACGACGTGGGCGTGCCCATGGACACGCGAATCGTGACGGGCCAGGCGGCCGGCGGGGGCATCCAGGCCCTGGGCTACGCCGCCATGGAGGTCTGCGAGGTGGTCGACGGCCGCTTCCGGCAGCATACCCTCACCGATTACACGATTCCAACCGCCATGGATTTCCCCTCCGTAGCCTGCGAGTTCGTGGAAAACCCTTACGCCTACGGGCCGTTCGGGGCCAAGGGGGCGGGGGAACTGGTGTTCGACGCGGCGGCGCCCGCCTACGCGGACGCGGTGGGACACCTCATCGGCCGGAAGATTCACGAGATCCCCGTGACACCCGAAAAAATCATGGAGGTCCTGCAAGATGAATGAATTTAATTTTACGCTGAACGGAAAAGCGGTGACCTACCGGGGGGATCCCCTCAAGAGGCTCCTGGACGTGCTGCGGGAGGATTTCGGCCTGACCGGGGCGAAGGAGGGGTGCGGCGAGGGGGAGTGCGGGGCCTGCGCGGCCCTGCTCGACGGCGCCATGGTGAACACCTGCCTGGTCCCGGTGGGTGTGGTGGCGGGGCGCGAGGTGACGACCATCGAGGGCATCGCCGGAACGAAAGAGGGGCAAGACATCATCGAGGCCCTCGCGGACGCGGGGGCGGTGCAGTGCGGGTTCTGCACGCCCGGCATGGTCGTGGCGGCGGCCTCTCTCCTCCGGGGAAACCCCCGTCCCACGGAGACGGAGATCCGGGAGGCCATCTCGGGCAACCTCTGCCGGTGCACCGGCTACGACATGATCGTCTCGGGCATCCGGGCGGCGGCGAAACGGGGGAGGCGATCATGGTAAGGGCCTTCAAACCCGCGGACCTGACGGAGGCCCTCCGCCTTCGGAAAGAGACGGCCTGCGTGCCCCTCGCGGGGGGCACGGACCTGATGGTCAAGTACCGGAACTGGACGGGGCTCCCGCCCGCCTTTCCCGGCGACGTCCTCTTCCTGTCCCACCTGAAGGAGCTGCAAACCCTCGAACGGCGGGGCGAAACCCTGCGGATCGGGGCGGGGGTCCCCCTTGCCGACATCGCGGCCTGGCCGGAGACCCCGGCGGTTCTCCGCGAGGCGGTGCGCGGCATCGCCGCCCCCGCCATCCGGAACGTGGCCACCCTCGCGGGAAACGTCTGCAACGCCTCTCCCGCCGGGGACGGGATCTGCGCCCTCTACGCCCTCGACGCGCGGCTGGAACTCACCAGCGTGGACGGCACCCGGGAGGTTTCCATCCTCGCGTTCATCACCGGGCCGGGACGCACGGTCCTGAGAAGGGACGAACTGGTCACCGCCGTCCTGGTTCCCCGGAGGGCGGCAAACATCCAGGTTTTCAGGAAGGTGGGCACCCGGAAGGCCAACGCCCTGGCCAAGCTCTCCTTCGCCGCCGTGGGAGAGGTCAAGGAGGGGATCGTGGACGCCATGGCCCTCAGCTTCGGGGCGGTGGGACCGACCGTTGTGCGGTCCACGGAGACGGAAAAGCGGATGGCGGGAAAGACGCTCGCGGAGGTGACGGCCCTGGCGCCGTCCATCGTCGAGGATTACGCTGCCCTGATCGTCCCCATTGACGACCAGCGGTCCACAGCGGCCTACCGGAAGACGGTGGCCCTGAACCTGCTCAAAAGTTTTCTGGAGGGGTTGAAGGAAAAGGTGAAAGGAATTTAGGTAGAAGGCTGAAGACCGAAGCAAAACACTTCTATCTTGTATCTTACTCTTAGGTGTTGATAATGGGAAGAAGGAGGTTTATTGGTATGGGTATGGCAGACCAATTTTATTTTTATCTTCAGTCTTCAAAGTTGTAGAGCATCCGCCCTACAGCCTAAAAAGGGGCGTCAGCCCCGGCCTTCTGACTGAAAACTGACCAAGGAGAATAACAAAATGGCCATCCTGCTCAAAGACTGTTTTTGCCTGATGACCGCGACGGACGCACCCCCCCGCCGGGGCTGGGACCTTCTCATCAAGGAAAACCGGGTGGCGCGAATCGCCCCGGACATTGCGTTTACCCCCGGCGACGGCGACCGGGTCATCGACTGTTCCACCCACGTGGTGGTGCCGGGCTTCGTCAACACCCACCATCACTTCTACCAGACCCTGACCCGGAACCTCCCCGCCGTGCAGAACGCGAAGCTGTTCGACTGGCTGGTCTATCTCTACGAGGTGTGGAAAAACATCGACGAGGAGGCCGTCTACGTGAGCTCCCTTCTCGCCATGGGGGAACTGTTGAAGACGGGATGCACCACCTCCACGGACCACCACTACCTCTATCCCCGCCGGGTGACGGGGGACATCATGGCCCTCCAGTTCGAGGCGGCGGAAAAACTGGGGATGCGCTTCTCTCCCACCCGGGGCTCCATGTCCCTCAGCAAGAAGGACGGCGGTCTGCCCCCCGACAGCGTGGTGCAGACCGACGAGGAGATCCTGGAAGACAGCGAGCGGGTGATCGCGCGCTTCCACGATCCCTCCGAGCTTTCCATGCGGAAGATCGTCCTGGCGCCGTGCAGCCCCTTCAGCGTCACGGAGGCCTTGATGAAACAGACCGCGGCCCTCGCGCGGAAACACGGGGTCCGGCTGCATACCCACCTGGCGGAGACCTCGGACGAGGACGACTTCTGCGTCAAGATGTACGGGCGCCGCCCGCTCAACCTGATGGAAGACACGGGATTCATCGGCGACGATGTCTTCTACGCGCACGGAATCTTCTTCAACGACGGCGAGCTGCGACGCCTGAAGGAAACGGGGACCCACATCGCCCACTGCCCGTCGTCCAACATGCGGCTCGGCTCGGGGATCTGCCGCGTGGCGGAGATGCTGCCCATGGGGATCAACGTGGGATTGGCGGTGGACGGCTCGGCCTCCAACGACACCTCCGACATGCTGGGGGAGATGCGACAGGCCCTCTTGCTCCAGCGGGTCCGCTACGGCAGCGACGCCGTGACAGCCATGGACGTCTACCGGATGGCCACCGTCAACGGCGCCCGCATCCTCAATTTCGAAAAGGTGGGCGAGCTGCGGGAAGGCTGGGCGGCCGACATCGCCGTTTTCAACGTCGCGGGACTTGAGTATGCAGGCGCCCTCTCGGATCCCCTCGCGGCGCTCCTCTTCGCCGGCTACGACCACGGCACGGACTACACCCTCGTCAACGGCCGGGTGGTGGTGAACGAGGGACGGCTGGTCGGCATCGACGAGCACGACCTGGCCCGGAGGGGCAACGCGGTGTCGAAGAGAATCATCGAGGGGTAAGGGTGTTAAGGGCCGTGACGCCTGATCTGTGATCCGTAATGGTTTTGTCATTGGGAAACGACAGGTAATGATTAAGGTTGATAAAATACGTGAAAACGGCTGAAGACCAAGGGGGAAAACCCTCGGCTTGAGAAGGAGTCATCCATGATTGAGGAAGTTTACCGGCCCGCTTCACCCGATGAAGCGGTGGCCGTCAAGGAGCGGGAAGGCGCCGTCTATCTCGCCGGGGGAACCCAGGTCAACTGGGCGCCCTCCGGCATGAACCCAGCGAAGGCGGTTCTCCTGGCGGGGCTTCTCCCCAACGACGTGACCCGTCGGGAAAACGGTTGGGAGATCGGCGCCGGCATCACCCTGCAGGATCTCGTGGACGCGCCGGAGGCCCCGGCGGTCCTGAGGCGCGCGGCGAGCATGATCCCGGCCCGGTGCGTCCGGAACATGGCGACGCTGGGGGGAAACATCGCGGCGAACCGGACGGATTCCTATCTCCTGCCCGCGCTCATCGCCCTCGGGGCGGAGGTGGAGACCGTGGAGCGGGGCGTCCTTTCCGTGGAGGCCTACATCACGGGAGGGGAAGACGCCCTCATCACCCGGGTGCGTCTGCCAAAGACCCGCGGCGCCTGCGTGGTGGACCGGGTGGTCCGTTCCTCCGCGGCCCTCCCCACGCTGACGCTCGGTGTCCGGGTGGCAGAGGGCGAGGCCGTCATCGCCCTGGGCTGCGTGGCGCCAAAGGTCACGCGCCTGCGGGAGGTGGAGGCGCGCGTCGTCTCCGGCGCCCTGGAGACGGAGACGACGGTTTTCCGCGCGGTGTTCGACTCCATCGATCCCCCGGCGGGGTTGAAAGAGAGCGCCGCCTACCGGCGTTACATTACGGCGACCATGGTGGCCCGCGCGGTCACGGCATGCAGAAAGCAACGGGGGTAACCCATGAAGATAAAATTCCTTTTGAACGGAACGCCCCGGGAGGTTCTCGTGGAGCCCGGTGAAAACGTCCAGAACCTCCTGAAACGCCTCGGCATCGCCTCGGTCCGGGACAGCGACAACGGGCACGCCTTCGCGGGTTCCGATGTCATCTCCCTGAACGGGAAGGTTGCCTATGCCTCCCTACTCATCGCGGCGCAGATCGACGGCGGGGAGATCCGGACCGTGGAATCCCTGACCAAGGACGGTGTCCTCTCTCCCGTCCAGTCGGCCATGGTAGACGCGGGCGTGGTCCAATCGGGCTACAACATGCCGGCGGCGGCCCTCCTCATTGACGACCTGCTCAACCGGTCCCCCGAGCCAACGCGGGAGGAGATCGCCGACGCCCTTTCCTCTCTCTTCGTCCGGGACAGCGGATACAAGCAGTTTTTCCAGGCGGTGGAACTGGCCGCGGCGAGGCGGAAGGACCCCGACTACGCCGCGAAGATCGCCCCGGAATTCCGGGAGGACCTCCGTTTCGTGGGAAAGGTCAAGAAGAAGGTGGACGGGGCGAGGCTGGTCCGGGGAGAACGTGTCTTCGTGGAAGACCGCGTGGAGCCCGGCGCCTGCGTGATGAGGGTCCTGCGGAGTCCCCACGCCCACGCCTATATCAACCGTATCGACACGACAGAGGCCATGCGTGTTCCGGGCGTGGTGGAAATCTTCACCTACGAGAACACCCCGGAGGTCTACTACACCCAGGCGGGCCAGGGTTTTCCCGAGCCGTCGCCCTACGACCGGCGTCTCCTGGGGCGGAAGGTGAGGCACGCGGGAGACCGGGTCGCCGCGGTCGTCGCGGAGACCGAGGCGGCCGCAGAGGCGGCGCTCGCGCGGATCGTGGTGGACTACGAAGTGCTGAAACCCGTTTTGACCATCGAGGAAGCGGCGGCGCCGGACGCCCCCATCGTGCACCACTCGCGCCTCTCCTACGTCACGGGCGCGCCGGAGGGGCTGGAGGAGATGAACCGGGACCTCGACCCGAGGGAGGGAGAAATCATCTACCAGTTCCTCATCGGTGCGGATCCCCACCGAAACATCGCCGCCAGCGTGACGGGAGGCATCGGCGACATAGAAAAGGGGTTCGCGGAGGCCGACGTGGTCATCGAGCGAACCTATGCCCCCGCCTCCCACATCCAGTGCACCCCCCTGGAGACGCACGTGGTCTACACCAAAATGGAGGGAGACCGGTTGATCATGCACTGCTCCACCCAGGTCCCCTTCCACGTGCGGCGCATCACCGCCGCCGTCCTCGGGATCCCGGAAAACCGGATCCGGGTCATCAAGGAGCGGGTCGGGGGCGGTTACGGCTCGAAACAGGACATCCTCCTCGAGGAGCTCTGCGCCTACGCCACCTACAAGACGGGACGTCCCGTCTTCTACAAGTACACGCGGAAAGAGGAATTCATCGCCGCCAGCACCCGCAAACCCATGAAGATCCGGGTGAAGCTGGGGGCGAAGCGGGACGGGAGGCTGACCGCCGTTTACATGGACCTGAAGGCCAACACGGGCCCTTACGGGGCGCACGCCCTGACCGTTCCCATGAACGCCTGCTCCAAATCGCTGCCCCTCTTCCTTTGCGACAACGTGCGATTCGACGTCACAGTCTACTATTCCAATATCTCCCCCACGGGGGCCTACCAGGGATACGGTGCCCCCAAGGGATCGTTCGCCCTCCAGATGGCGGCCGCGGAGATGGCGGATGCCCTCGGTATGGATCCCCTCGCGTTCATCGAGAAGAACCGGGTCCGGGAAGGGGTGATGCTGGAGATCCTGAAGTGCCTCGGCGAGGGCCGGGAAGGCGTCGCCGCGCCCGTGGAGAGCTGCGGCCTCGGCCCCGCCCTCGAGCAAGGGGCTCGGATGATCGCGTGGGGGAAACGGGAGACCGCCGACGACCCCGACGTGAAGATCGGCAAGGGGGTTGCCATCGTGCAACAGGGGTCGGGCCTGCCCGGCCTGGACCAGTCCAACGCCACCCTCAAGATGCTGGGAGACGGGACCTTCATGCTGTTTACCGGCGGGGCGGACCTGGGAACGGGGCTGGACACGGTCTGCGTCAAGATGGTGTCGGAGGTCCTGGCCACCGACATGGCCAACGTGGGCATCCTCTCCGGGGACACGGACAACACGCCCTTCGATTCCGGCGCCTTCGCCTCCAGCGGAACCTTCTTCTCAGGCAGCGCCGCCCTGCTGGCCGCCCGGGACATGAAGCAAAAGATCCTCCGAGCCGCCGCCCTTCTCCTCGGAGACCCCGTGGAGGCGCTCGAAATCGCCTACCCGGGGAAGGTGGTGGGGCCCTCCGGGACGTTGACCTACGAACAAATCGCCCGCCGCACGCAGGCCGGCGCGGGCATCGGCCAGCTCATCGGGGAAGGTCACTTCACCACCGATAAGTACGCCTTTCCTTACGGCGCCCACTTCGCCCAGGTGGCGGTCAATACCCGAACCGGCGCCATCCGGGTCCAAAAATACTACGCCCTCATGGACGCGGGAATGCCCGTCAACCCGGAGCTGGCCGAGGGTCAGATCTACGGCGCCATCCTGAAGTCCCTCGGGCACACCCTGTACGAGGGAATCGTTTACGATGACGAGGGGCGCCCGGTGAACACCGACCTGCGGGCCTACGGGGTGCCCATGGTGGGAGACCTGCCGGACGACGTGCGGGCCATTCTCATCTACACCGATGACCCCTACGGACCCTTCGGCGCCAAGTCGGTCTCGGAGGTCAGCGTCAACGGCGCTGCCCCCGCCGTGGCCAGCGCCATCCATGACGCCGTCGGCATCTGGCTGCGCGACTGGCCCATCACGCCGGAGGTCGTGCTTAGAGAGCTTGGAAAGTTATAGATTGGTCACAGGTTCAAAAGGCGGCCGCCCGGATCTCCCTTTCACTCGGGCCGAAGGGGGCCCGGACGACGAGAAGGGCGTCTTCCGTCACCTCGAGGGAGGTGGTTTTTCGTCTCGACCGGACGATCTTGTCGATGGGAATGGCCATGGGGCAACGCGAGACAGGTGTCAGCCCCCGGTGATCTCGACGACCGTGTCGGCGTTGTCGAAGAGGGTTTTCACCATTTTCTGGAACAGCCTGGGGAAGGCCGCTTTCCCTTCCGGCGTGGCGTCCGGCCCAAAGGCGTTTTGGAAGAGCTCGGCGGGGTTGACAACCTTTCCCGGCCGGTAGTCGATGCCCACCTGTTTACCGGTGTCGGTCCGCGTGAGCCGGATGTCGGTTTCGATAGGCGCTTCGTAGACCAGGAGGTCCCGGCGGTTGAACTTGCCGCCCGCGAGCCCTCCAAAGCCGTAGTCGGTCGTGGCGCCGGTGATGTTGGAGAGCACGCATCCCACCACGCCCGCGTTGTCGGCCGTGGGCGCCCTTCGAATCTCAACCCGGATCTCCCCCCGCCGGGGAATTTCATCACCGTAGAGCGCCTGGAGCCCTTTGCGGGCGCAGAGAAAGGCCCCGCTGACCACGGCGCAGCTATGCCCCGCCATTTTCACGATGTCCAGGTACGTGATTTCTATGACGCCGTCGTCGTTGACGCCGACGAACCGGGCTAGGTCGTCCCGGATCAGGATGGGCGCGATATCGTCGAAAAAGGATGGATATTTCATGGATTTATCCCTCGCTTGTTTTGAGCGGCTCGGACTCGTCCCGGATCAGATTGAGGTCCCCCATCGCCCTGAAAACCATGGGCTTTCCCAGGTTGCAGCCGTTCTCCGCGGTGAGGTTGTTTATCCCGCTCGCGAAAACCCTGCGGACACGCTCCGGCGCGCGCGGCGCCCTGGCGGCAGGAGGAATTCTCGTCCGAAGGGAGACCGAGCAACCGGACAGAGAACTGGGCCTTCAAATCCGATTTATTTTTCCGCGCGTATCGTCAAGACGGCGCAGTGGGCCCGGCGGCAGACCCGCTCGGCCACACTTCCGAAGATGGCCTTCTCGATACCCGTCCTGCCATGGGTGCCCATCACGATGAGGTCCACGTCCTTCTCCCTGGCAATCTCGAGAATGGGATAGTAAGGAGCCTCGGAGGATTCCAGACTGACGACCTCATAGTCGGTGAAATTCCCCATCTTGGAGATGTAACGGGAATCGATTTCGTTCTTCACGTAGTCGGACCGTTCTTTCTTAATCTTTTCACGAATATCTTCCGTCACGTAGAGGTCCACGAATCCCGTCTGCGGCGGCTGTTCAATGACGTGGACGATGTAGAGCTTGGCCTGGTATTTCTTGGCCAGGTCATGGGCGTAGGGAAAGGTGGTATCGCTGTTTTCCGACAGGTCCGTGCAAAAGAGTATCTTCTTGAACATTGGATGGCCTCCTTTCTGTTCGGGCGTTTGTTTAGGTAGAAGGTGGAAGGCTGAAGACTGAAGGCTGAAGTAAAACACACTTCAGACTTCGGACTTCAAGACCGCGAAGCGGTCGCCCTTCAGGCTTCTACCTTCTACCTAACAATCTATGCCCCGAATTTTTTCAGTTTCAGGGCGTGCGCCAGCATCAGGGCGATACCGTCCTTCGCCGGAAACCGGCCCAACCCGCCGTGGGCGAAGGCCCGTTCGCTGAAACGGGTGACTTCGTCGGGGCGGATGTAACGGTTGACCAGGAGAAACGGGTTGGGATGCCAACTGTGGGCCTTCAACAGGGAAGGGGTAGAATGGTCCGCCGTGATAACCAGAACATCGGGTTTCAAGGCGAGAAGATCGGGGATGGCCCGGTCCACCTCCTCAATGACGGAGACCTTTTTCTCGAAGTTGCCGTCCTCGCCGTAACTGTCCGTTTTCTTCACGTGGACGAAGAAGAAATCGAAGGCGTCCCAGTGCTCCCCGAGGGTTTGGATCTCGTCCGCCACGGTCGTTCCCGTGTCAAGCAGGGTCATTCCCACCAGCTTGGCGAGGCCCCGGTACATGGGGTAGGTGGCGATGGCCGCCGGGGTGAGGCCGAAGCGCTGTTCCATGCTGGGGATGTCGGGATACTTGGCGAATCCCCTGAGCAGGATGGTATTGGCGGGGTGCTCGTCCTTCAGGACCTCTTCCACTTTCCGGATGAAGGTGTTGACGATCTCGACGGTGTGTTCCGCCTCGGGGGCCAGGGCCGTGGCCAGCTTGGGGGGGAGGCCCACCTGCTGGGGATCCGCGTCGGCGATCCTGCCGTCCAGTCCGTCTCCCCGGAAGAGGACGACGAAGCGATGTTCCATCCCAGAATGGACGATGATTTCCACACCGTCGACTTTCGGGATAGCCGCGGCGATCTTGGCGCAGAGCTTTTGGTTCAGCGCGGTGGGAATCCGGCCGGCCCGCCGGTCCGTGATGGATGTTTCGTCACGGGTGGCGAAGTTTCCCCGGGCGGCCACGTCACGCGGCGTCATTTCCAGGCCCACGCCCAAGGCCTCCAGGACCCCGCGTCCGATCTCGTATTCCGTGGGATCATATCCGAACAGGCCGAGGTGACCGGGTCCGCTGCCCGCGGTGATCCCCCGTTCGATGGAGTCGGTGAACCCGCAGACGTTTTTCTCGACCAGACGGTCCAGGTTCGGCGTGTTTGCCGCCTCCAGTTCCGTTTTGCCATCAATGGGAAGCCCGCCCACGCCGTCCATGACGAGGAGGACGATCTTGCTGTCCGTCTTGGTGACGAGAGAAGTCAGGATATCCGGGTGCATCAGATGATCCCCTTTTCCTTGAATTCCTTCAGCTCATCGGGGCCGTAGCCCAGCATGCCGTAGATCTCTTCGTTGTGTTCCCCGAACCGGGGCGGGAAGGAGAGGGAATAGCCAAGGGACTCGAGGTGGTCCGTCTTGGCCACGGGAGGCGGCAGGTGCACCGTCATGCCCGAGCGGGGGTCGGTGGCCGTGATCATGGCATCTTTGATCATGGGATCCTCCACCACGTCCTCCATGGTGTTGACCTTGGAGATAGGGATGGTGGCCTCGGTGAATTTCCGGATGATTTCGTCTGTGGTAAAGGTCTTTGTGACCTTGATGATTTCCTTGTTGAGGTTTTCCACGTCGGCGATCCGCCCCGCGTTCTTTTCGTATTCCGGTTTCTTCAGATGCGCGAACTCGGGGAAATCGGTGAAGGTATCCCACTGGCGGTCGTTGCCCACAGCGATGTAGACGTAGCCGTCGCTGGTGGGATAGACGGAGACCGGCGCGAAGAACTGGTGGGTGTTGCCCCGCCGGGTGATCTTTTCGTGGAAGTCCTTGGTCAGCATGACGGGGTTGACCAGCCAGGAGACGGTGCTGAGGAACATCACCATGTCGATGCGGCTTCCCTCGCCGGTGACGTTTCGTTTGTAGAGGGCCTTCATCACCTGCCCGAAGGCGTGTTCGCTGGTGCCGAGGTCGGCGATGGGCACGCCGAAGACCTGAGGATCTCCGTCCTTCTCGCCCGTCAGGTCCATGATGCCGGACCGGGCCTGCAGGACGGGGTCGTAGGCGGCCTCGTTGGAGTCGGGGCCGAAACCCGTGATGCCCACCCAGATAAGGTCGGGTTTTATCTTCTTCAGGGTTTCATACCCAATGCCCAACTTGGGATAGTTGCGGGGGAGCTGGTTGCAGGCAAAGATGTCCACGTCCAGTTCTTCGATGAGTTCCCTCAGGATCTTCTGACCCTCGGGCGTCCGAAGGTTCAGCGTGATGGCCTTCTTGCCGCAGTTATTGGGCAGGAAGTAGGTGTTCATGCCCTCTTCATTGAGGACGTTGGAGCCGATAAAGCGGTTGGGATCCCCGAACTTGGGATGCTCCAGGCGGATGATGTTCATCCCTTCCTGCGCCAGGCGGTAGGTGAGAAACGGCAGGACGGTGGCTTGCTCAAGGCTCAAAACGGTGATGGTATCGAAAAGTCCCATGCAGCATATCCTCCTTTACATAGAATAGTTTAAAATCTTATATTTTCAAGTACCTGAGCTGTCAAGGAAATTTCCAGTAGATTGGAAGGTTTCCATTAAAAGATGGAGGCGGCAACCGGATTCGAACCGGTGTATAACGGTTTTGCAGACCGTCGCCTTACCACTTGGCTATGCCGCCCAAAAAAATGGAGCGGGAAACGGGATTCGAACCCGCGACTTCAACCTTGGCAAGGTTGCACTCTACCACTGAGTTATTCCCGCTTTTGACATCCTCTTATAATAAAATTTTCCCGAACTGTCAAGAAGACGAGGCAGGATAATTTCTCCCGGAGCCTGAATCTCTTTGCCCTGTGGAATTTTTGTCATGGATGTGTCCTGCTTCTATCAATCCTTTTCGACAATGGCATGGATTTACGCCTTTTCGGTTCCCTTTTCCATGGGGAAACATTTCCAAAAAAACCATGAAAGAGCATTTCCACGCGTTCTGGAAATATTGCACTTTCCACAGCGATATGTTAAGAATCTCGTTTAAGAATCGCGAGATCTTTAATTAGAGGAGATACGGGGAATGGATAAGAAAAGGAATCGACCTGCCGGAATCGGGAAATTGACGCTGATTTTGATCGTCGTGGCCGTGGCCGGCGTGTTGCTGGGGGGTGGTCTTCTCAATATCAGGGCTGCCACAGACAAGGAGCCTTATGAGAGCCTGAAGGTTTTTACGGATGTTTTGCACATTATTGAAAAGGATTATGTCAGGCCCGTAAAAACCAAGAAATTAATCTATGGCGCCATCAAGGGGATGTTGAGCTCTTTGGATCCGCATTCCTCTTTCATGACGCCAAAGATGTACAAGGAGATGCAGGTTGAAACGAAAGGTAGCTTCGGGGGGCTTGGAATCGAAATAACCATGAAAAACGGTGTGTTGACGGTTATTTCTCCCATCGAGGGGACACCCGCTTTTAAGGCTGGCATCAAGGCGGGGGATCAGATCATCGCCATTGAAGGAAAACCGACGAAAAACATGACCTTGATGGATACCGTCCGGAAGTTACGCGGAAAGAAGGGAACGAAGGTTACGATTACCATCATGCGCAAAGGATTTACGCGTCCAAGAGATTTTACCATTGTTCGGGACATTATTAAAATTCGAAGCGTGCGCTCTAAACTTTTCGAAGGCCATTACGCCTATATCAGGATTTCGCAGTTCCAGGAAAGAACCGACAGCGATTTTGTCAATGCCGTCGAGAAACTTGAAAGGGAGAGTCAGGATAAGATCGAGGGAATGGTTCTCGATTTGAGAAATAATCCCGGCGGGTTGCTCAATCAGGCGGTAAAAATCGCGGATCGTTTTATCGACAAGGGTCTCATTGTCTCCATAAAGGGAAGGGATGAAGGAGACAATATCGCATTCCAGGCCAAGGCCTCGACAACGATTGTGACATACCCTCTGGTTGTTTTGACGAATGGGGGAAGCGCGAGTGCCTCGGAGATTGTGGCCGGGGCGATTCAGGACCACCACAGGGGAGTCATTATGGGAGAACAGACCTTTGGGAAAGGTTCTGTCCAGACGATTATACCTTTGAGTGATGGGTCCGGTCTAAGGTTGACAACGGCTCTTTATTACACCCCAAGCGGCCGATCCATCCAGGCGGAGGGCATTACTCCGGATATCGTTGTGCCGCAGAAAATCTTAATGGCGGAGCTCCAGGCTGGGAAGGAAAAGGTCAAGGAACACCCCTTTATCAAGGAAAAAGACCTGGAGCATCACCTGGAAGGTGCCAAAAACAAGGCGGTGAAAGAGGGGGAGAAGACAAAAGGGGGGGAAGCGCAGGCGAAGATTCCAAAAGATCCCCTCATTGAACGGGCTATAGAGGTCCTTAAAGGCGCCAGGATCCTGGGCATTGCTGGGCGGCCTGCCCATTGAGGGTCGAAAAAATCAGAAAGACTCTGATATAGGATTATGGCGCGAAAAATATCCCGTGGGAGACGATCATCTTCCACGCGCTCATCTCATAAAAGGCGAACATCCAGCGCAAAAGGGTCTAAGCCGGCCTCTACGCGAAGGTCTCGCAAGCCGGCGAAAAAAAAGCGCAAGCGATCTCTCACGCTAAAACATGTCGTGCTTATCCTTACAGGACTTGCCGTTATTCTTGCCGCCACATCATGGATATTCCTTCGCTATCACGGCCGGGAAATTAAGGCGCGCCGTTCATGCCTTCAGAATCAAAGAGAAATCGGCGCGATTATCCAAGGGATTCTTTTTCAGAATGGATTTTCCAAGAACGATGTTCGATGGAAAACCCAGGGTGGTGTGACTTCGTTTACCCTGCGCGCTGATCAACGTGGATTCCAGAGGGTTTATCGGGCGCTTTCAAAGGAACTTGGCCATCTTTACAAAGGGATCAAGATTGTCAAGAAAAGGCATGGAAGCCTCAGTATTCTTTGTGGCAGGCGTGTGACGTGGCGTCTTGCCTTTATTCCGCCTCCGGTCGTCGTTTATCCAGAAGCAGCCCGAAAACCCTTGAAGCGCGAGGAAGTGAAGCCGCCGCCGCGGGAGAAAGTTAAAAAGCCCAGAGTGGCTATCGTCATTGATGATATCGGAAACGATCTCGGCATTGCCCGTGACTTGCTCAATCTGCCCGTTCCTGTCACGCTTTCCATATTTCCTTTCGCGCCACACGCCAGGGAGATCGCCAGGGAGGCCGTGTCGAAGGGATATGATATTCTCATGCACCTTCCCATGGAGCCTGAAGGGTATCCTGGAAAAGGGAAGGATCCTGGAACTGGAGCTTTGTATGTGAGTATGACTTCGAGCGAGCTCGTGAAACAACTTAACCAAGATCTCGATCAAATTCCTGAGGTGTGCGGCATCAACAACCATATGGGGTCCCGATTTACCAGTGAACGGAGAGGAATGAAGATAGTCATGGAGGTTTTGAAAAAAAGAAAGAAAATTTTTCTCGACAGCCGCACGTCCAGGAAATCAGTCGGGTATCAAGTGGCGCGGGAATGCGGGATTCCCACCGTTAAACGGGACGTGTTCCTGGACAACACCCGGGATGTTCAGAAAATAAGAGAGCAGCTCGACAGGCTCATCGAAGAAGCGAAGAAACGGGGATACGCAGTGGGGATCGGGCATCCCCACCGCGCCACCTACCTGGCTTTGAAAAAGGCCCTTCCGGGATACCTAAAAAATGGTATCGAGTTCGTCTTTGTCTCCACCTTAGTCCACTAACGTCTTGAATTTAATCTTTAAGGCTCTTTCCACATTTTCGGGGACCAATCCCTTTACGCTACCCCCAAGCATGGCGACTTCCTTGATGGTCCGGGAACTGACGAAAAAGTAATCCTTGGCGGTCATCATAAAGAAGGTGTCAAAACGTTCGTTCAGGTGGCGGTTGATGGAGGCCATGTGAAATTCGTATTCAAAATCCGAAGTCGCGCGCAATCCCCTTATGATTACGTTTCCTCCCACACGTTCCACGTAATCAACCAGCAATCCTTCAAAACTGTCGACCGTCACGCGACTGTGATCCCTTACCGCTTCCTGAATAAGCGCCTTTCTCTCTTCGAGGTTGAAAAGTCCTCTTTTCTCGATGTTGTGGGCGACGGCCACGACGACATGGTCGAAAACCCCGAGTCCTCTTTCGATGATGTCAAGATGTCCATAGGTTATGGGATCGAAGGATCCTGGGTAGATAGCTTTTATCATTTTCCCCCTCGCTCGATTGGAATTAATGGATACGAGCTTCAAGGACATAAATCGTCGTCGTCCCGTATATTTTTCTCTTGATCTCCACAAGCCCCGACGGCAGTTTGGCGTTTGCCGACAGTTTTCCCCTTTCCATCACGATCCATCCTTCAAGTTTTAACATACCAGTTGCCGATAGGGCATTCAATATGGGGCCGGTTTCCAGGGCATAGGGAGGATCCATCAAAACGAGATCGAACCGTACACCTGTCCGATGGAGGAGTTTTATCGCCTTCAATGCTGGCAGACATAGGACAGGATCTTCGG
This sequence comes from bacterium, assembly GCA_026986155.1. Taxonomy (GTDB): domain Bacteria; phylum Desulfobacterota; class S145-22; order S145-22; family S145-22; genus JAOZMY01. The sequence continues at coordinate 38,748 of JALSPC010000016.1, read as the reverse complement.
GGGCTTCCATGAGTGAGGCGATATTTTCTCTGAGAATTTTACAAACATTCCTGCTCTGCTCTACGAAGAAAACCTTGGCGGCCCCGCGGCTTTTCGCCTCGATGCCGAGCAGGCCGCTTCCGGAGAAAAGATCCAAAACTGTGGCCTCAACGATCCGGGGTCCAATCATGTTAAAGATGGCCTCTCGAATCATGGAACGGGTGGGGCGCACCTTTTTCCCTTTTGGGGTCTTGATGGATCTCCCTTTGAAACGTCCACCGGTAATCCTGATCATGAATCTATCTCTATGGATGAACAGATGCCCGCAAGAAATGCCCGCATTCTGCTCACGTGTGAGCCTTTCCAGTAGATCTTATGACATCTTGGGCATTCTTTGAAGTGGGTTTGTGTTTGAAAAACATAGTCAGGGATGAGATTCATTACATCTTCCTTTGGTATTTCAATTAGCGTTTCGTTGCAACGAATGCATCGGTTTCCCAAGACGGCAGGGTTTATTTCGTCTTTGAAGCGTTCGATAAACCATGGTAGCTGTTTTTCGATGCGGTCGTGAGGAACAAAGAGAACGCGGGGGGAGGGCTGGATCCCGGACTTTCTTTTCGTGATGAGATAACCATCCAAAGGAGGTGAGGTTCGTGGGCCGGTAAAAGGGGCGTCAAAGCCGAGATATCGCAGCCATTTGCCGAGCCGCCGGACGGTAGGATCGATGTAGAAACGCCCTGGGATTTTTTCGATCATTGGAAGCGTTCTCTCGATGTGGCGCCTTCGAATGGATGAACTTCGCTTTGTGCATGGCAAGCGGGGTGGTTATTCAGCTGCCGGGGCGTTTCCGATGATCCTCTTCACGTCGCCCCAGAAAATCTCACCCTTTCCGAGAGATTCAAAAATGAATGCTGGAATCTTGGGATGTATCATCTCGTATATTTTTTTAGTTTTTTCTTTGACGGGAAGATCCATGAAGGCGAATTCCCTCACCTCGTGGGTGATGGGGAGAATCTCAAAAAAGGAGATGGTTTTTTGATATCCTGTTTGGTTGCATCGCTCGCATCCTACCGGTTTATAAAAGGTAATGTCTTTCATGGCGTCTTCAGGAATCAGATTAATGAAACCATCCGGAGCTGTTTCTTCTTTGCAGAACGGACACAGGCACGGAACAGGTTGCTGAAAAATGATGAGGTTGGTATTGAGGAAGGCCAAGGTGGGATCCTCCCCTATCTTGAAAAGAGTTTCAAGCGTGCGAGGCATGGATTCCTGAATCATCGCGCCATAAATTTTGGGGATCCTCAATGCCATATTGAGAACTTCTTCAAGGATCTTTGTATTTTTGATGTCATTGATCATCAGGACATCCACGTCAAGGGAAGAGGTCTCGTACAGTGTGTCGAGAAGTCTTTCGCTTGGAAAGTCCTTGGTTTCTATCTGAAGAAAATGGTCATTCTTGAAGAAGATTTCACGTTCGAAGGTGATAACATTGTCGTTTTTCAGATTCATGTTGGTCAAGAGGCACGACATCGTCCGTGGAATCACGTCAAAATTCGGGGTGACGAGCAGGACAACGCCGGGAAGAATCTGGGCCCTGTTTCTGACGAGATTGACCTGTCCCTCTCTCATCCCCAAATCGTCCAGCGTGAGAAACTCCCCAAGCCCCCGAAAGGGATGAAGAATGATTTTTTCTCCCGTGAGTCCCTTGATGATAGTAAGCCGGTAAGTTACTTTTTCTTCCTGCACCTCGTATTCGAACCGGCCCTTCGTGATGAGGTTGTCTCCCGCCTTCTTGAGATTCGCGAGGATTTTTAACTGGTTAAGGAAAATACCGTGCCATTCGGGGGATCCCCGGAATTTTGTGAACAGTTTCTCTCCCAGACGGAATTTGACAAGGAATTCGTTGCCTTCCATATCGAGATGGATGGAGGGCGTGCCCTCCAATTCCGCCGACAGGAGAATGAAGTTCAGGAACTCCCTGCCACTGATGTCCTTGATACACCGCGTCAGTTGGGAACCTTCGAAATAGTCCGAGCGAATGTCCAACCCCCTATCGGGAATGGGTCGGATCCGGGAGATGCCATAAAAATTATCTAAAGCCCCGTTTATGCTTTCACGATCGCTGATCGCGATTTTCAGGTGTTTCCCCGTAAGTTTTCTGATGGTATCAAGGATTTCTGTGTTTGTCGGGTTGTGGATGACAATGGAAAGCTCGTCCTCAGAGCTGTGAACGGGAAGAATGGAATATCCCCGCGCGATTTCTTCCGGTATCGATTTGAGCGCTTCAGGCTCAATGAGCTCGCTGTTGATATTGCTGATGTAGGGAAGGTTATATTGATCCGCGAGAACCCAGTAAAGTTTGTCTTTTGATATAGCCCCAATTTTTATGAGGGCCTCACCGAGGAAACATGCTTCTTTTTTTTGAAGGTCGATGGCGCGTTTGAGTTGGGCACCCGTGATGAGACCCAGCTCGAGAAAAATCTCACCCACACGCCGCTCTTTTTTTGTTATTTCCTCCATAATAACCTTACCGGATTCTACGTTTCTTTTTCGGGCGGTTTCTCCATCGGATTATCGGTGGTTTTCTCCTCTTCATTCAGTTTTTGTTCTTCCATTTCCGCGTTTTCGTTGTCTTGAACTTCATTCGTCTTGCCATTATCTTCAGCGGATATGGGTTTCATGCTTTTGATGATTTCTATCTCGCTTTGTAGTTCTTGTATCTTTTCATTGTAATTGTATATGTTTTGGAGGACCTCCCGGACATCCGCCTGATCGAGAGGATTGGTAACGCCATCCGTCAGGTATCGATGAACCAATTCTCCAAGGGTGGTGTAATTTTTTTCTATCTTCTTCTTGAAGCTATTGATGTCAATTTTTTTCTCCGAGATTTTCAAAAGTTTGCTGACCTCGGAAAAAACCACGTTGGTGCCGTCTTTAATGGCCTGGATTCCCGATTCCGCCCCTTTTTTGATGTTGTTCTCAAACCCCATGGTACCCTCCTGCTTACCTTTTCAACTTCTCATTTATCTAACAATTCCATTAATTTTTGTCAAGGCATGCAATTTTCAGACGATTTTGGATTTTGTTTGAATCGATAGGGGTCTTGGGGGGGAGGCATAGGATGTTGTGATTTATCGCCTGCAGACGGTAATCGTGCGGGTGAGATATAAATCGGGGCAACTATAAACATTTTGTGACGGCGGCGTGTATCCATGTTCGGTTGCCGCTCTACGGAGTCTTTCCCGTTCGTCTTTTTTCTCAAAAGATCGAAAAAAGACTAATTTACCGCCCTTTTTGAGACCTCTTTTTCCCAAAACAAAAAGGCGTTTGAGGGGGAGGGCGGCCTTGGCCCAAATGATGTCGAACGACTCGTAATCTTTGAAGAAATCTTCGGAAACGGTTTCGCAGACGACGGAGGCATTGTCTATCTTCAGCAAGTAAATAATGTGTTGGAGAAACGCGGCGCGTTTTTTCCTCGATTCGGCCATGACGATTTCGCAAGCGTCATGGCAGAGCATAAGCGGTATGCTTGGAAATCCCGCGCCGGCGCCGATATCGAGAATGACTTCGTTGCCCTCAATGACATGCCTTAGATAGAGGGAATCGATGATAAGTCTCATGGTCGCGCGTTCCGGGTCTTTTCGTGAAACAAGGTTCAAGGTTTTATTCCATTTCAGGATTTCCCGGTAAAAAATGATGAGACTCGATTCGGAGACTTGATAAATGTCTGGATGACAGAGACGAATGTTCTCAATAAGTTTCATTTCGCGATTCATAACGATAATTCACCGGAAGGGATGATACAATTCTTGCCTGACCGTCCTTGATGTCTCATGTTCATACCGCGATCTCCTTTCATTTATCATCTTATCATATTTTATTTTTCTTGGGATACCGCTTTTGATTTGTTGGCGGGAGCGGAAATTTGAACGCGCGTCCAATTTTTTTCTTGACATGTATGCTTGATAAAGTTATAAATTTCACAATTAGACGACTCAGGTAAAATGCAGATTTCAGCCTTGACGCAAGGTAAAGGCTGTTTTTCGTTGGAGGGTCGGGGCGAGGCGCGCCCGGCGAGAGGATTCTAATTCAGGAGGATAAAAGGGAAGAAAATGAGGTATACAGAGACAGGTTTCAATTTAGAGGTTGACCTTACGCACGGGAACATCGAGAAGGTCGCGACGGATCCAAGGGACACGGAGCTTTTCCTGGGAGGATTGGGGACGAACGCCAAGATCCTATGGGACCGTGTTCCTCCGGAGACGGATCCCCTTTCGCCGGAGAACATCATCATCTTCAGTTCGGGCCTCCTGGGAGGCACGCTGGCGCCTTCGGCGAACCGGACCATCGTGACGACCTTGTCACCCCAGACCCGGCTGATGGCCTTTTCCATGATGGGCGGGTTTTGGGCGCCGGAGTTGAAATACGCCGGTTTCGACAAGGTCATCGTCAGGGGAAAGGCCTCGGGTTTGGTCTATCTCTGGATAGACAACGATACCGTTGAAATTCGCGACGCCAGCCATCTCCATGGCAAGGGGGCGCTGGAAACGGCGGAGTTGATACGGGAGGAACTGAAGGAGCCGAGGGCCCGGATTCTCGCCATCGGCCTGGCGGGGGAAAACCAGGTCTATTATGCTTCCATCGAGCACGAGCGCTCCAGCGCAAGCCGCGGCGGGATCGGCGCCGTGATGGGCAGCAAGGGCCTGAAGGCCATCGCCGTGAGGGGCACGAACGACCTCAATATCGCCCACCCAGCGGAGTTCTGGGAGGAGTGCGACAAGATTCTGAAATACATCGAGTTCCGAAGGGAAAACCCCATCAAGGGCGTGCCGCCCATCCTGGCGGGTCTCGGGTCGCCCCAGGAGATGGCCATCAACGACGAGCAGTGGCACACCACCAGCTTCTCATGGGGAAACGCCCGGGTGCGCCGGAAGGATTTCTGGACCGAGGAGACGGAGAAACGGTGGCATGAGGTGCAGTCCAGATCGGTGGAGCGGCTGATAAGTTGTTACAACTGCCCCATGCGGTGCGGGGCCATTGTTCCTCACCCGGAACTGCCCACCCACCGGTACATGATGAAGTGTTACTCCAAGCTGACCTACGTCATGGGGGCCATGGCGGACGACCTGGAATTCGGTTTTCGGATCGCGGGGCTGGCCCAGGAATACGGGGTGGACGGCTACACGGCGCCCCAGGTCATGGCCTTTGCCGTGGAGCTCTACGAGAACGGTATCCTCACGGATGAAGACCTGCCGGGATTTCCCGAGAAGAACGAGGACCGCTTTTTCTACCTCTTGGACAAGATCGTTCACCGGGAAGGGATCGGCGATGTCCTGGCGGAAGGCGTCTATTGGGCCGCCCGGAAGATCGGGAAGGGGGCGGAAAAATTTGACCACAACACCATCAAGAAGCACGAGCAGATTCCCATCAAGCTGGGGATGCTCAACCCCATCTACTACATCCTCTGGTCCACGGGGGAGAAGATCAACATTACCCAGATCGAGGGGCAGATGCCCCAGGCGCCCTTTCCCACCAAGGAACTGAAGGAGGATTTTATCAAGGACTGGGTTCAGATTCCCACGGGCAAGGAAGAGAAGTTCAAGCAGTTCATCATGGAATGGGGCGAGGAGGGAAAACGCTTCCCCTTCTGGCCGCCCATCGACCTCATCTGCGAGTTGGTGGAGTGGCAGGAGACGATGCACTACATCGATGACACCCTCGGCCTCTGCGCGGGACTGTCGTCCTTTCCCCTGAAACCCGCCTACCACATCCATAACCTGCCGGTCATCATTTCCCACGCCACGGGACTTGATATCGACGAGGACGGCCTCTGGACGATAGCCCGAAGGACAAGAAACCTGGTCCGGGCCATCAACCTGCGGCGCGGATTGCGCAAGACGGACGAGAAGCCGCCCGAGGATCACTGGAAGAAGCGGTTTCCCGAATACGAGGCGAAGCTCCTCGATGAATATTACAAGTACAAGGGTTGGAACACGGATGGGGTTCCTACCAGGGAGACACTGGAAGGTCTCGGCCTGGGATATGTGGCGGAGGACCTCATCAAACGTGGTGTCCTGAAAGGGAACGGGACTTCTTCGAGCGAAGCGTCCGGGGAAAAAGAGAAGAATTAGCGTAGGAGTGAGCCGTGAAGGAGAAGAAAAAAACGAAGATTATCAAGCGGATAAAGATTGACGCGGATCAGTGCAACGGCTGCCGGGCCTGCGAGGCGATTTGTGCCGCCTTCCATGCGGAGCCGAAATACAGCAGCGTGAACCCGGCCCGGGCCAGGATTCACGTGTTCCACGATCCCATCCGGAACATCTACCTCCCCGTTTACGCGGGAGAATACACCCCGGCCGAGTGCGCGGGACGCAACACCTACACCCTAAACGGCCAGGAATACGACGAGTGCGCCTTCTGCCGCGCCTCTTGCCCCTCCCGGGACCTTTTCAAGGAACCCGATTCCGGTCTGCCCCTCAAGTGCGACATGTGCGAGACGGAGCCTCCTCTGGAGGAACCCATGTGCGTCCAGGTCTGCATCGACGACGCCCTGACCTACGAAGAGGTGGAAGTGGAGGTCGAGGAAGAGGAAGAAGAGGTGAAAGTGGAAGACCTGGAGCTGGGCGTCGAGGCGCTCATCGACAAGTATGGTATGGATAAGCTGATGAAAACCTTGGCCCGGATGGCGGCAGCAAAGGAAGAAGGGGCCGTCTAAGCCTTAAAAAGAGGGTTGGTAGAGACCGTGGAGAATATTGCCGATTACAAGGAAATCGTTGAGGTCATAAAGGAACAGGGCGGGGACGCCTTCAAGCGGTGTTTCCAGTGCGGGTTGTGCGATACGGTTTGCCCGTGGAACAAGGTTATTACCTTCAGCATGCGCAAGATCGTGCGGGAAGCGACGTTCGGGATGACCGACATCGAGGCGGAAGATATCTGGCGGTGCACCAGTTGCGGGAAGTGCCCCCAGCGGTGTCCGAGGGACGTGAGACAGATTGATTCGGTGATCGCGCTGAGGCGGGTCGCTACGGAATACATGGCCTTCCCCTCGGCCGTTCAACCCATCCGGTCGATCCGGGCCAGTCTCCTGGCAGAGGGCAATCCCCTCAACGAGAAGCGTGAAGACCGCGCCGCCTGGGCGGAAGGCCTGGGGGTAAAGCCCTTTGAGCAGGACATGGAGATCCTCTACTTCCCCGGATGCTATCCCAGTTACGACCCGAGGCTGAAAAAGGTGGCCCGAGCCACCGTGGAGATTCTCAAAAAGGCGGGCGTCTCCTTCGGCATCCTGGGGAAGGAAGAGAACTGCTGCGGCGAGAGCATCCGCAAGACGGGGGACGAAGAGATGTTCATTTCCCTGGCTAAGGCGAATATCAAGACCTTCATCGACCACGGCGTGAAGCGTATCCTGGTCTCTTCTCCCCATTGTTACCATACCTTCAAGAATGAATACCCCGAATTTATGGTCCATTTCGAGATCGTGCATATCACGCAGTTCCTCTTTGAGCTCATCGAGGCGGGAAGGCTGAAAATCGACGGAAAATTCGCGAAGAAGATTACCTACCACGACCCCTGTTACCTGGGCCGCCACAATGGGATCTACGACGAGCCTCGGGAGGTGCTCTCGCGGATTGACGGCCTGGAACTGGTGGAGATGGCTGAAACCCGCGAGGACGCCCTCTGCTGCGGCGGCGGCGCGGGAAGGATCTGGATGGAGGTCCCCAAGGGGGAGCGTTTCTCAGACATCCGGCTGAAGCAGGCGGTGGATGCCGGGGCGGAGGAACTGGTGACGGCCTGTCCCTACTGCATCACCAACTTCGAGGACAGCCGCATCACCATGGAATACGATGATGTCTTGAAGATCAAGGATATTACCGAGGTTATCCTGGAGGCGATAAAGGAAACGGAAGAAACCGGTGAGGTCAACGCGTAATGGAAAAAGAATTCGATAAAGGACAGCCTTTGACGATGCCCATGGAGGGAAATTTTGGCGATGTCATGGTCGTGGGCGGGGGAATCAGCGGGGTGCAGGCCTCCCTCGACCTGGCCGCCGCCGGCTTCAAGGTTTACCTGGTGGAAAGCGCCCCGTCCATCGGCGGCCACATGGCCCAGCTGGACAAGACCTTTCCGACCAACGAGTGCTCCACGTGAATCCTGGCGCCCAAACTGGTCGAGGTCGGCCGGCATCCCAACATCGAGGTTTTAACCTACACGGAAATCGAGCAGGTTGACGGGGAAGCGGGGGATTTCAACGTCACCTTGGTCAAGAAACCCCGCTACATCATCGAGGACATCTGCACGGGCTGTAACACCTGCGTGAGGTATTGTCCCATCCAGGTCCCTGATCCCTACAACCAGGATTTGTCCAACAACAAGGCCATCCACATCTACTTCGAGCAGGCCGTTCCCCTGGTCACCTACGTGGACCCCGACGCCTGCATCTACCTGACGGAAGAGAAGTGCCTCATCTGCCAGAGTGTCTGTGAGAACAAGGCCATTGATTTCAGTCAGACCCCGGAGAAGGTGGAGGTCAACGTGGGGGCGGTGGTCCTGGCCTCGGGCTTCGAGCCCTTCGATCCCAGCCTGAGCAGGGACTACGGCTATGGGGTCTATGAGAACGTGGTGACCAGCCTCGACTTCGAGCGCCTCACCTGCTCCACGGGGCCTTACCGGGGAGAGGTCCTGCGTCCCTCGGACCAGAAACATCCCAAGAAGGTTGCCTGGATCCAGTGCGTGGGGTCGCGGAAGGTTCAAGAAGGGAGCAATACCTACTGCTCCACCGTCTGCTGCACCTACGCCCAGAAGCAGGCCACCCTCATGAAGGTGCATGACGAAGAGGCCGAGTGCACCATCTTTCACAACGACGTCCGATCCTATGGGAAGGATTTCGAGCGATATTACCAGAGAACGGCGGATCTTCCCGGGGTTCGCTTCATCCGCAGCTACGTCTCCGTGGGGGGGGAAGACCCGGAGACCAAGAACGTCACTGTCCGCTACGCCACGCCTGATGAGGGCGTCAAAGAGGAGGAATTCGACCTGGTGGTTCTCTCCGTGGGCCTGGATCCCCCAAAGCGGGCGGACGCACTGGCCGAAAAGTTCGGGATAGAACTCAACGAGCATGGCTTTTGCAAAACCAATCCCGCCCTCCCCATCGAAACCACGCGTCCCGGAATCTTCGTGAGCGGCGCCTTCCAGGGACCCATCGACATTCCCGAGTCGGTCTTTTCCGCCAGCGGAGCCAGCTCCCTCACCGGGGAACTCCTCGAAAAGCGGCGGTCCAAACTTACCGTCGAGAAGGTTTATCCCGTCGAGCGTGACGTGGCGGAAGAGGAGCCGCGGATCGGGGTCTTCGTCTGCCATTGCGGCGCCAATATCGGCAGCGTGGTCGATGTTCCCTCGGTGGTCGAGTATTCGCGGACGCTGCCCAACGTGGTCTTCTCCATGGAGCAGCTCTTCTCTTGCGCCACCAACGCCGCCCAGGAGATTACCGATACCATCAAGGAGAAGAATCTCAATCGCGTGGTCATCGCGGCCTGTTCCCCCCTGACGCTGGAGCCCCTTTTTCGGGACACGGTCCGGGAGGCGGGCCTCAACCAGTATTTCCTCGAGATGGCCAACATTCGAGAGCACAACTCGTGGGTCCATTCCAAGGAGAAGGAGGAGGCCACCGAAAAGGCGAAGGATATCATCCGGATGTCCGTGGCCCGGGCCACGCACCTGGAGCCTCTCCAGGAGATTGAGCTGCCCGTCAACAAGAACGCCCTGGTGGTGGGCGGGGGCGTCGCGGGAATGTCCTGCGCTCTTTCCATCGCCAATCAGGGACATGACGTCTATCTCGTTGAAAAGGAATCCGAGCTGGGCGGCATGGCGCGGAAACTCTACCGGACCCTGGAAGGGATGGACGTTCAGACCTACCTCGGGGACCTGGCCAGGAAGGTTTACAGCCATCCCCTCATTCATGTCATGACCGGCTCGGCCATCACGGAAGTAAGGGGCTACATTGGGAACTTCGTAACCACCGTTGATACCGGCGGCTGGACCCGCGAGATCGAACACGGGGCCACGGTTATCGCCATCGGCGCCGACGAATATACCCCCTCCGAGTATCTCTACGGAGAGAACGACAAGGTGCTCACCTACCTGGAGATGGAGGAGAAAATCGCCAAGGGCGACGAGGCGGTGATGAACGCCGAAAACGTGGTGATGATCCAGTGCGTGGGTTGCCGGAACGAGGAGAGGAACTACTGCAGCCGGGTTTGTTGCAGCCACGCGGTCAAGAACGCCTTGAACCTGAAAAGAGCCAATCCTCAGGCCGATATCTACATCCTCTTCAGGGATATGCGAACCTACGGCTTCAAGGAGGACTACTACCGCGAGGCCTCCGAGAACGACATCAAGTTCATCCGCTACGAGCCCGAAAAGGCCCCCATTGTCCAGCCCGTGGAGGAAGGGGGCAGGAAGGTTCTGCGGGTGGGCGTCTATGATCCCATTCTGGGGAAGGACATTGCCATCGACGCCGACATCCTCGGCCTGGCGGCCGCCGTGGTGCCCTCCCCGGAAAGTCAGAAGATCGCCAACCTCTTCAAGGTTCCCCTGGGGCCGGACGGCTTCTTCAAGGAAGCACACGTCAAGTTGCGGCCCGTGGATTTCGCCACGGACGGCGTCTTTCTCTGCGGCATCGCCCACTACCCCAAGCACATCGAGGAATCGATCAACCAGGCCTACGGGGCGGCCGGGCGTGTCTTGACTCTCCTCTCCCACGACATCGTCACGGTCTCCGGCGCCGTCTGCACGGTGGACGAGAAGCGGTGCATGGGATGCGGTGCGTGCGCGGAGGCCTGCACATACGGGGCCATCCGGCTCGAGGAGAAACGGAAAAGGGAAAAGGCGGTAGTCAACCCCGTCCTCTGTAAGGGATGCGGATTATGCAACGCGGTCTGCCCGACGGCGGCCATTTCCCTGAAGCATTACAACAACGAAGAGGTCATCAGTGAGATTGACGCGGCGGTTTCAAAGATTTTGTAGCCGCTGTTGAACGAAAAGGAGAAGACCACAAATGAGCGCAGGTTTTGGATTCAAGCCGAAGATCATTAGTTTCTTGTGCCACTGGTGAGGCTACGCCGCTGCCGATATAGCCGGAGTTTCCCGGCTACAGTATCCCCCAGAGATTAGGATCATCCGCCTCATGTGCGGCGGAAGGGTTGACTTGTCGTTCGTGTTCCGGGCCTTTGAAAAAGGTGCTGACGGGGTTCTCATCTGTTGCTGCTGGCCGGGCGAGTGCCACTACGTTCCGGAGGGCAACTACAACGCGGCCAGCATGGCGAGCCTGGCGAAAAGGCTCCTTGAATACGCGGGGATAAATCCCGACAGGCTGAAATTGCAGTGGGTTACCGCCTCCGAGGGCATCCGTTTCGCGGATACAGTGACATCCTTTACCAAGACGGTTCGGGATCTGGGTCCCCTGGGCTCCAGCGAGGATCTGAGCGAAAACGACCTGGAGGCGAGAATTCAGGGCGTGATCAAGAACATCCCTTACATCAAGATCGCCAAGCGGGACAAACTGCTGAAGCACCTCGAGAACACCGACGAGTATGCCGCCCTCTACACGCGCGAGGAGGTGGAGAAACTCTTTACCGAGAAACCTTCCTACTATATCGATCCGGAAAAGTGCCAAGGCTGCGGTACCTGCAGGAGAAACTGCCCCGTGGACGCCATCGACGGGGACAAGAAGGTCATCCATATCATCGACCAGGAGAAATGCATCCGTTGCGGCACCTGCCTCGAGGTCTGCCCGCCGCGATTCTCCGCCGTCACCAAGCTTGAAGGGGGTGTGCCGGTCCCGCCGCCCGTGCCCGACGACCAGCGCGCTGTGGCGAAGAAGGAATCGTAACCGAGAGGAAAGCACGCGGAGAGAGGGACGAAAACAATTCGTCCCTCTTTTTTATGGGCCGGAACGATTACTGGAGTCCAGACTTTTTCCTTGATGTCCAATTCTCGGTTGTGATACCTTAAAAACGCTATGGGACGCATCCATCTTCTGGACGAGGCGGTCATTCACAAAATCGCCGCGGGTGAAGTGGTGCAGCGTCCCGCGTCGGTGTTGAAGGAGCTAATGGAGAACTCTCTGGACGCGGGAGCGCGCCGTATCATCCTGCGCCTGGAAAAGATGGGGAAACGCCTTCTCGAGGTGGAGGACGACGGATGCGGCATGTCCCGTTCAGACGCCCTCCTGTGTATCGAGCGGCACGCTACCAGTAAAATATTATCAGCGGAGGACATTCACCGGGTTTCCACCCTCGGATTTCGGGGTGAGGCCTTGCCTAGCATTGCCGCCGTGTCCCGCATGACGATTCGGACCCGGCGGCCGGAAGATGCGGCGGGAACGGAAATCACCCTTGAGGGAGGAAAGATCCGGCAAGTCCGGGATTGCGGCATGTCACCTGGAACAGTCGTAAGTGTCCGGACCCTTTTTTACAATACCCCGGCGCGCCGACGTTTCCTCAAATCCGACCGGACGGAGGGATTTCACCTGTTTCGCGTCTTACATGCGCTGAGTCTGGTAAACCTTCCGGTTCAGATGGAGGTCATTCAGGAGAGAAAGCGCGTCTTGGCGCTTCCCGTGGTTGAGGAGGTTGGAGACAGACTGACGCAGATCTGGCCTGATATCCAGGACCAGCCCATGGTCCCGGTGGACGGGCAATTCAACGGCGCGCGGCTTTGGGGGTTGATTGCGGTTCCCCCGTTTGTCCGGAACCGGGGGCGGGGAATCTTCTTTTCCCTGAATCGGCGCTGGATTACCGACAGAAAGATCCTTCGCGCTGTTTTGAGCGCCTATCGTTCTGTGGCGCCGAAGGGATATATCCCGGACGGGGTGCTGTGCCTGGACCTGCCGCCTGGGCTGGTAGACGTAAACGTCCACCCGTCCAAGTTCGAAGTGCGCCTTACTCAGGAATACGAGATACTGGGATGGCTGCAAAAGGCCATAGCCTCCGCCCTGTCCGTCCATCCCAACCCGGTTCAAGAGGTTCTAGGGGAAAGATACCAACCCCCGAATCCCAGTCTCCGGTTCTCATCGGCCCGTTACGTGACCAAAAAAGACAGACGGGGACAAGGTGAGGATTTTCTGAATCGTTTGGTTCCCCAAGTGTTGGAGGCGCCTTTGGAAAGCTACGGCACCCGCGAGGATCTCGATGGGGCATCTCAAGTTAAACGCGCAGGCCATGAGCCGGAAGGGATCCCGCGGGATTATAGAATCCTGGGCGTCGTGGTCAATACCTACGTCGTGGCTGCCTATGGCGGGGGAATCTTTATTGTCGACAAGCACGCCGCCCACGAACGTCTCATTTTCGAACGCCTAAAGCGGCACTACGGCCATTCCGTGCCGTCCCAGCGCTGCCTTCTGCCCGCGGTCGTTTCCATCGATGCGGCTGAAGCGGAGATCTACCGCCTTTCCAATCCCCTTCTCCGGAAGATGGGAATTGTCCTGGAACCCTTCGGGGAAGGGACTCTTCGCGTCACGTCCCTCCCCGAGTGGGTGAACCAAGAGGAAGCGGAATCCCTCGTTCGGGAGCTTTTTCAAGAATTTTCGGAAACCCCCACCATGGAAGGGCTTTCCAATCGTGTGGATGGGTTTTTGGCTACCATTGCCTGCCACGCCGCCAGCCGTGGCCAGGATGAAGTCTCCGTTCCCGAGGCCTACAGTCTGTTGGATCAGGTTATCCGGGAAGGCATTCCCCTCGCTTGTCCCCACGGCCGTCCCTTTGTTCATTTTCTCACGATAAGGGAGCTGGAAAAGATTTTCGCGCGTTGATGGACTTGTAGGCTTAATCTCAACGCGAAACACTTCTACCTTTGAGACCGCAAACCGGCTGTCCTACAGCCTTAAAGCTGAATAATCTACCCTCCCGCGATGGGGGGGAAGACACTGACCGTGGTGCCCTCGGTGACGGTATAGTCTTCCTTCTGGTGTTTGCCGTCCACGAGGGTGATTTTCTGCACGTTTTCCGGCAGTTTGAACATATTGTAGATATCCTTGAGCGTGGTTCCCTCTTCCACGTCGATTTCGACGCCGTCCAGACCGGCCCCCTCGGGGAGATATTCCTGAAAGGTCGCGAAAAGTTTGACCCTTATCTTCATGCCGCCTCCTCAAATTTTTCGTTAAAATAATTTTAATTATATCAGCCATGAGAGTCCTTCTCAACCGCGGTCGCGATTCTTGTTGACATAAAACGGGGTTTTGGTATTCTGTAAATAAATCTGGTTTTGATGGGAAACATATAAACCAGGAACGAACCTTTAGGAAAAGGAGGGCTGTATGTCAGAGAGGAAGAAAAAGGAAGGGAAGAAAGTCAGTCGAAGGGACTTCATCAAGAAATCCGCCGCGGGACTGGCGGGCGCCGGCCTGGCCACCCTGTCGATGGATTCCCTGTTCCAGTGGAATCCCGCCCTGGCGGCGGAGGTGAAGGCCCCCACCTTCAAACTGGAGAAAAACCCCGTGGTGAAGGTCCTGCGCTGGTCCGGGTTTGTCAAGAGCGACGAGCAGATCTGGAACGCCAACACGAAGAAGTGGGAGAAGGAAACGGGCGGCAAGGTTGTGACGGAATACCTCTCCTGGGAGGACGTTCGTTCCAAAGCGGCCATGGAGGCCTCCGTCGGCGCGGGTCACGACATCGTCCTCGGGTGGTATGATGACCCCCACCTCTATCCCGACAAACTCCTGGATGTTTCCGACGTGGCCACCTACCTCGGCAAGAAGTACGGGGGATGGTATCCCGTCTGCGAGATGTATGGGAAACTCTACGGGACGGACAAGTGGATCGCCCTTCCCATCGGCAGCGCGGGAATCTGCATCAACTACCGCGTGAGCTGGGTCAAGGAGGCGGGCTATGAGAAGCTCCCCTCGGATATCGAGGGCTTCATCAAGTGCTGCAAAAAACTGAAAGCGAAGGGACATCCCACGGGGTTCGCCCTGGGACACGCCGTCGGTGACGGAAACACCTGGACCCACTGGTGGCTCTGGTCCTTCGGCGGCAAGGCGGTGGAAAAGGACGGCAAGACCATCGCCATCAACAGCAAGGAGACCCTCCAGGCGCTCGACGCGGCGAAGGAACTCTACGAGACCATGATCCCCGGCGTGGCTTCGTGGCTGGATCCCCACAACAACAAGGCCTTCCTGTCGGGCCAGATTTCCGTGACATCCAACGGGAACAGCATCTTCTACGCCTCCAGGAAGAAATTCCCAGAGATCAACAAAGACCTGATGACCATGAACTTTCCCGTGGGGCCGGTGGGCCATCCCGCGGAATTGTCCATGATCAGCCAGGCCTTCATCTTCAAACACACGCCTGTGCCCAACGCGGCCAAGCACTACCTCACCTTCATGTTCGAAAAGGCCCAGTACGGCAAATGGGAGAGCGAGACCTGGGGATACATCACCCAAACCCTCAAGGACTACTACAATCTCCCCGCCTGGAAGAAGGACCCGCGGATCACCCCGTATCGCGACTGCGTGAAACGGATGCTCTGGAACGGCTACGCGGGACCCCTGGGACCGGCCTCCGCCGCGGCCATGAGCGAATACGTCATCGTGGATATGTTCGCGGATGTCTGTGTGGGTGGAAAGTCCCCCAAGGCCGCCGCCGCCGCCGCAGAGAGAAAACTCAAGAAATTCTACCGCTGAGCGTAAAGGGACAGGCGGGGAAGGAACGCGGGTGATGCGATCGGGAAACGCCGGGGGAGGGGCGCTGAAGGCCCCTCCCGTCGGCCTGCTTCAGAGGAAGGGGGTCTTGGGATTCCTCTTTACCCTTCCCGCTGACATCATCCTGCTTCTCCTCCTCGCCTATCCCTTCGTCCTGGGAATCTGGCTTTCCTTCACCAACACGATTATCGGGCGGTCCGGTTCCTTCGTGGGGCTGGAAAACTACATCGACCTGTTCCACAGTGATGTCTTCTGGCTGACGGCGTTCAACACGGTGCTCTACACCGTCGTCGCCGTCTTCTTCAAGCTGATTCTAGGGTTTGGCCTGGCCATCGTCCTGAATAAGGATTTCAAGGGGAAGGGGCTCATCCGTGCTATCGTGCTGCTGCCATGGATCGTCCCCACCGCTCTGTCCACCATCGCCTTTTGGTGGATCTTCGATTCGAACTTTTCCTGTATCAGCTGGCTCTTGATGCATCTGGGCCTCATGAGCCATCCCATCGATTTTCTCGGAAGTCCCGTCAACGCGAGGATATCGGTCATCATCGTCAACATCTGGCGGGGGATTCCCTTCTTTACCATCGGCCTGATGGCGGGTCTCCAGACCATCAACCAGACCTTGTACGAGGCGGCGGACATTGACGGGGCGACCCCGTGGGTGAAATTCAAAAGCATCACGCTGCCCCTCATCATGCCCCTCCTGGCGGTGATCACCACCTTTTCCATCATCTGGACCTTCGCGGACTTCCAGCTTATCTGGATCATGACCCGGGGAGGCCCCGACAACGCGACCCACATCTTCGGCACCTTTTCCTTCCAGCGGGCCATCGCGGGGGGACACCTGGGCGAGGGGGCGGCCATTTCGGCCTTCATCTTTCCCGTCCTCTTCATCAGCGTCGTCATAACCTCAAAGTTTCTCAAGCGGGAAGCGTGATGATGCCACAAAAACAGAGAGAAAAGTTCTTCCGGTTCTATCTCCCGCTCTTCTTGTTCCTCGTCTTCCTCCTCTTCCCGTTCTACTGGATGTTCGCCACCACCTTCAAATCGGACGTGGAGCTCTACAACCTAAAGCTCAATCCCTTTCTCATTCATACCTGGTCGCTTGCCAACCTGAAGCACCTCTTTTTCGAGACGCGCTTTCTTCGCTGGCTCTACAATACCTTTTTCGTGGCCATTACCTCGACCGTTATCTCCCTTTCGGCGAGCCTGCTTGCCGCCTACGGCATCCAGCGGATCCGCTTCAAGGGGTCCAACCTGATGGGGATCGGCATCTTCTTTTGCTACCTGGTGCCGCCCACCATCCTGTTTATCCCCCTGGCCACCATGATCTTCAAGCTCCACCTGTGGGATTCCCTCTGGGCCTTGTCCCTCATCTATCCCACCTTTCTCATCCCATTCTGCACCTGGCTCTTGATGGGCTATTTCAACTCCATTCCCAAGGAGCTGGAGGAGTGCGCCATGATGGACGGGGCAAGCCGCATGTGGATTTTCTGGCGGGTGATCATCCCCCTTTCCCTCCCGGGGATTCTCTCGGCCGGCATCTTTGCCTTCACCCTCTCGTGGAACGAGTATCTCTACGCCCTCACCTTCATCTCTTCGAGCTTGAAAAAGACCGTCTCGGTGGGCCTTGTCACCGAGCTGGTGCGGGGCGATGTCTATCATTGGGGACCCCTGATGGCGGGGGCCCTCTTCGGGAGCGTCCCCGTGGCGCTGGTCTATTCATTCTTTGTGGAATACTACGTCGCGGGCATCACCGGGGCGTTGAAGGAGTAGCTGCGTATGGCCGAAGTGGTTCTGAAGAACGTGGGTAAGAAATTCGGGGACGTCGTTGCCGTGGATGACTTCTCCCTGACCATCCGGCACGGGGAATTCATGGTCTTCGTGGGACCCAGCGGATGCGGCAAGACTACAACGCTGCGCATGATCGCCGGGCTGGAGGACATCACCTCCGGGGAGATCTTCATCGACGACCGGAAGGTCAACCATGTGCCTCCCAAGGACCGGGACATCGCCATGGTCTTCCAGAACTACGCCCTCTATCCCCACATGTCCGTCTACCAGAACATGGCCTTCGGGCTGAAGCTCAAGAAGGTCCCCAAGGACGAGATCGACCGGCGGGTCGGGGAGACCGCCGCCATGCTGGGGATTCTCGATTTCCTCAAGAGGAAACCTAAGGAGCTTTCGGGAGGGCAGCGCCAGCGCGTGGCCCTGGGACGGGCCATCGTCCGAACCCCCAAGGTCTATCTCTTCGACGAGCCCCTCTCCAATTTGGACGCCAAACTGAGGGTCCAGATGCGCCTGGAGCTGAAGAAACTTCACGAACAAATAGGAACCACGAGTATCTACGTCACTCACGATCAGATCGAGGCCATGACCATGGGAGACCGTATCGTCGTCATGAAGGACGGCCGGGTCCAGCAGGTGGGAGAACCACTCGAGATCTACATGCATCCCGTGAACCGTTTCGTGGCCGGGTTCATCGGGTCACCCACCATGAACTTCATCGAGGGCGTGCGTGTGGAGAAGGAAGGGGAGGACCTTTTCGTCATTACCGAGGGACTCAGGCTCCCCGTCGCCGCGGAGAAACGGGAGGCGCTCGCGCCCTACGCGGGAAGGGAAATCACCCTGGGCGTGCGGCCGGAAGACCTCTCGGAGACTGAGTTCCCCGACGCCCCCGGTGCCTTCACGGCCTTCGTGGAGGTGGTCCAACCCGTGGGAAACCAGATCTACGTGGACGTGCGCGTGGGCGGACGCGACCTTTTGGCCTCCATCTCCCCCCAGAGCCGCGTCAAGACGAAGCAGGACATCCTTCTCAAGGCCCGGCTTGAGAACCTCCATTTCTTCGACGCCGACACGGAAGAGGCCATCGGCTGAGGTCAACATGGGATTAGGGTACCCCGACAGATAGATTGAATCTAACTATCGGGTGACTCGTAAGGAAGTTTCTTCCCGATGAGAAAGATTCCGTAGGCAGCCCGCAGGTTTGGGAAAAATCTCACTACGCGTCCCCCGGCGTTCTCCTTCTCCATGACGAGTCCGGAAATTTTCAGGATTCGGAATCCCGTGTCTCTGGAAAATTTTCGGAAATCCTTCAGCGTAATAACCCTGATGTTCGGGGTGTCGTGCCATTCGTAGGGAAGCTGCCGCGTGACGGGAGTGTGTCCCGTATAAAGCAGCTGCCAGCGAACGCGCCAGTGGCCGAAATTGGGGAAACTGACGATTCCTTTTTTCCCCACGCGCAGCATAGAATGAATGAGTCCCGCCGGATCATATACCTGCTGGAGCGTTCGGCTCAAGATCACATAGTCAAAGGCGTTGGCCGGGTAGTCGAGGATCTCTTTGTTGATGTCGCCATGAATCACGGGAATCCCCCGTTCGATGCAACGAGCGACTTTCGCTTCATCTTTCTCGATGCCTATACCCTCAATCTTCTTCTCTTTTTTCAGGAAGTAGAGAAGGTCACCGTCCCCGCAGCCGAGATCCAAAACCGTGGCGCCGGGCTCAATGAAGGACGCGATGGTTTCCAGGTCAAAACGCATTCTTTCCATTGCTTTCATCAAAAAAGACGCGCGCCAGGAACCCCCTGAGGAGGCCCGCCAGGCGGTCATTGGGCAGGAGGAAGGCGTCGTGTCCCCATTTTGCTTCGATTTCGCAGAAACTTACGTCGCGGCCGCACTTTTTGAGGGCCTGTACCATGGTCCTCGAGTGACGGGTAGGATAGAGCCAGTCGGACGTGAAGGAGACCACCAGGAACTTCGCCCTGGCCTTTGCAAAGGCGTGGACCAGGGATCCCGAGCCGTGCTGGCCGGGCAGGTCGTAGTAATCGGCCGCCTTTGTGACGTAGAGAAAGGAATTGGCATCGAACCGCTCCACGAACTTGCTGCCCTGGTGGCGGAGATAGCTTTCCACTTGGAAATCGGCGTCAAATCGGAAAGAGAATTTTTCCCTTCCCTGTAGGCGCCGGCCGAACTTCTCCCTCATGGCCTCTTCCGAAAGGTAGGTGATATGCCCGATCATCCTGGCCACGGTGAGTCCCGTGTCCGGCCCGGGGCCCCCGTAGTAGTTTCCCCCTTTCCAACTGGGATCCGCCATGATGGCCTGCCTTGCCACCTCGTTGAAGGCGATGGCCAGCGCGGAATGCCTCGTGGCCGTCGCGAGTGCAACGGTGGAGGCAACGGCTTCGGGGTATCTCACGCTCCACTCGAGCGCCTGCATCCCCCCTATGGAACCACCGATGATCGAAAGGATTTTCTTTATTCCGAGGTGATCAATGAGCCTTTTCTGGGCCTTGACCATGTCCCCGATGGTTATGACGGGAAAGTCGAGACCGTACGGCCTGTTCGTTTTTGGATTGATGGAGCACGGACCCGTCGAGCCCTTGCAGCTTCCCAGGATGTTCGAGCAGACGACAAAATACCTGTCCGTGTCGATTCCCTTTCCGGGACCAACCATGATGTCCCACCATCCTGGCTTCGGGTCGCTTGGCGCGTAATACCCGGCCACGTGGGAATCCCCTGAAAGGGCGTGACAGATGAGGATCGCGTTGTTTTTATCCTCGTTCAGGGTGCCGTAGGTTTCGTAGGCGAGGGTGACAGGGCCGAGTTTCGCACCGCTTTCGAGACATATTTCATCGGGAGGCTTGGCGAAGGTGAAGAACTTTTTTTCTACAACACCGACCGATACGCCGTTTTTATCGTGCTCAATGTATTCACTCATGGTTCATACTGGACCGGGCGTGTTCAATCCGTTTTTCCCAGGGCCTGTTCGAGGTCTTCGAGGATGTCTTCCACGCATTCGAGCCCCACGGAAAGCCTGATGAGATCCGGAGTTATACCGCTTCCCTGCTGTTGCTCTTCGGATAGCTGCGAGTGGGTCGTGGAGGCGGGGTGAATGGCCAGGGTCTTCGCGTCTCCCACGTTGGCAAGGTGGGAGATGAGACGAAGATTGTTGATGAAGCTTTCCCCGGCGGCCTTCCCTCCCTCGATGCCGAAGACGACCATGCCACCGAAGCCGTTTTTGAACTGCCTGGAAGCCGCGGGATGGGCGGGATCATCCTCAAGACCGGGATACCGGACCCACCGCACGCGGGGATGGTTTTTCAGGAACCCGGCAACCTTCATGGCGTTGTCGCAATGGCGCTGCATCCTGAGGGGGAGCGTCTCGATGCCCTGGAGAAATATCCAGGCGTTGTCCGGGCTGATGCACGCGCCCAGGTTTCTCAGGGGAACGAGCCTCATGCGGAGGATGAATGCCAGGGGGGTTGAATCATCCAGGTCGTGGGCCCACCGGAGATCGTGGTATGAAGGGTCGGGGTCGTTGTAGAGGCGGAATTTTTTGTCGGTCCAATCGAAATGTCCGCCGTCCACCACGATTCCCCCGATGCCCGTGCCGTGCCCCCCGAGCCACTTTGTCAGCGAGTGAACCACGATATCGGCTCCGGATTCAAGGGGACGGAGGAGGTACGGGGTTGTGAAGGTGGAATCGACCACGAGGGGAAGATGGTATTTTTTTGCTATTTCGGAAACCGCTTCGATATCCGCCACGTCAAGGGCGGGATTTCCTATCGATTCGACGTAAAGCATTCGTGTTCTTTCCCTTATCGCGTGTTCGAAGTTTGCCGGGTCTGAGGGGTCCACGAATCTCGTGGAGATTCCCATTTCAGGAAGAATAGCGTCGAACATGGTGTATGTTCCCCCATAGAGGTTGTTCGCCGAGACGATCTCATCCCCCATGCCGCAGATGTTTACGGCCGTGTAGAAAATGGCGGAGGTGCCGGAAGCCGTCGCCAAGGCTCCCGCGCCTCCCTCCAGGGCCGCCATTCTTTTTTCGAGGATGTCGTGGGTGGGGTTCATAATCCGTGAATAGATGTTTCCCGGTTGTTTAAGGGCGAAGAGATCCGCCGCGTGCTGGGTGTTCTTGAACATGTAAGAACTGGTTCGGTAAACAGGTGTCGCGCGAGCCCCGGTCTCGTCTATCGTGGAACCTGCGTGAATCGTTAACGTGTCAAACCTGTATCCATTGTCCGCCATTAGCTTTCTCCTTTCATTGATTTGAAAATTTGCCCGGATATATACCACATTGTGGTATATATCGTCAAGCAAGGATGATGGTAAGGGAGCAGATATCCAAATTTTCAGAAAAGTTTCGCCCCCGGGTCCCGACCAGGATCACGGGAGGGTGTCATGGTTCATCAGGTTGAGGAGTTGAGTTCGGATAAAAGGGGGGCCATGACCTTGCATTTACGGCAGACTTCCATCTTTTCATTCCAGTTGGCATGAACCTTCCCTTCACAGATTGTCCCGTTGATAAACCAGCAAAGGGTTCCAAACCTGAATTCCCAGGCAGGGCATTTTTCATCCATGTGTGGGAGGCATTCATTGATGACCCAGCAAGGTTTTGTCGTTTTGCTGTCTTCCAGTGTCCTTGAAAAGAGGAGGAAGGCTTGTCTTTCCACGTGCGCCGGGATCTTGCGCCACCCCTGTTCGTAACTGTGAATTGCTTTGACCGAGACACCTAATAGTTCGGCCATCTTTTTCTGGGTCTTGCCCAGCCTTTTGCGTATGGCAGCGAACTCTTCAGCTTTCATTCTTTCTCTCCGATGGGGCCGTCTCCGCGAGTTGTGTCCCCAGGCATGGTGAGAGGCCTGTTACTTTCGGCACGATCCTACAGGCGGAAGGACGGGGGGTCAAGTGATTCCAGGGATGGGGGCATGCGCTCACTGGTAGAATTCCTAAGGGAGCCGTTTCTTCTTTTTCACCATGATGCGGATCTTGATGCTCAAAAGAAGGATCAACAGGATGATGACGGCGCCGAACCAGTAAAAAAACGCACGGCGTTTTTTTATTTCAGCAATGCGGGCATGGGCGATTTTTTGGGCCTTGATCACCTCTTTGAATGCCCCTTGGGCCGTTTGCTGCACGTAGGCGGCGTTGAACTTGTGAATGGCCGTATGAGACTTGATGTAACTGTTTCTCGCTTCCTGGAGAATGAGCAGGGCGTCGTCCATCGGCATCCCCTTTTCCGAGGCGGTGTCGACCAGTTTCTTGGTGTTTTCCATTTTTCTTTTCAACCCTGTTAGCGTCGAATACATGGTGTTCATGGTTTTCAATGCCTTTTCTCCCGTTTCATGGCATTTGAGACAGATACCCTTGCCGGGAGCCAGCATGGCGTCGGTGGGTTTCAGAATGGCGTGGTTGCCGTGGCATTCCATGCATCCTCTCAAACCGGACTCTTTCCATGCCTTGTGGGGGCTTTCGTTGAAAAGTTTCTGATCCAAGGCATGGCATAAGCCGCACACGTCCTCGATAGAAGCGGCCTTTGGGGGAACGGCGCCGTGGTTTCCATGACAGTCATTACAGGTAGGAGCGAAGAGGTCATGGCCTTCATACAACGCCTTGGCATGAACACTCTTTTTATATTCCGAGACTTCATTCCCCGATATTCCGTATTTCGCCATCAGTTTTTTGTCGGCGTGGCATTTTGCGCAGGTTTCCACGACCCGGGTGGGGTAGACGTGAGATTGAGGGTTCATTGCCTTGAGGACATCATGGGCGCCGTGGCAACTGACGCAGGTTGCACCCTTGCCGTCCTTTTTAAACATGATATTAATCCCGTGGTTCGAGGTGAGGTAATTTTTCAATTGGTCCGTTCGCGCGTTGGGGTCAAACTTTTTCATGAACAGCTCGTTCCCATGACAATTTCCACAAATTCTTACTGACTTGATTGGGCCGGGTTTTCCAATCCATCCCGTCTTTTCATTATGGGCGGAGCTTTCACTGCGGGCGGCCGGGTCTCCCCCGTGACAATTCGTACAGCTTATCCCCGCCTGGTGATGCACGCTGTTTTTCCATTGGGTTACAGGTTCAGACAAGCGCCCATTCAGTTTGGCGTGGCAGGCCTGACAGGAGGTTTCCTCGGCGTGAACATTCTGGTAAACCGCGAGGGCTGTGAAGACCAGGATAATGGTGATTATTTTTCTCATCTTGCTCCTCCGATCAGTATAATTTCGCGTAGATTGTAATTGCCAGCATGAAGACAAAGAGAACGAAGACCCCAATGACGGTAAACCAGGTTGATTCTTCCTCCCGGGAGGCCTTGACGTCGAGAAAAGGAACCACCAGGATCAACAAAGCGCCGGTGCTGATGAGCCCGATCCCGATCAATTCACCGGAAATCCCCAGAATGGTTGAAGGTATCCATTTCAGGATCTGGTACATGGGGAGAAAATACCAGTCGGGTTTTAACCCGGCCGGGGCCGAGGCGAACTGGGCGGCTTTTTTCCCGAGTTCGGCTGGGATGAAGGTCGCCAGGCCGACGAGAACGATCAGGGCTCCCATCCATACCCTCAAGTCTCGGAGAAAAAAATTGGGGAAAAAGGGAATTTCCCCAACCGGTTTGACCTTTATGGGTACACTCGAACCCTGGATTTGAACGAAGAGGAGATGGAGAATCACGAGCCCGATCGTTACGAGGGGGAGAACAACCACGTGCAGGGCGAAAAGACGGCTGATGGTATTACCCGTGACACCTTGACCGCCTCGGATGGCTTCCAGCAACCAGGGACCGACGAGGGGGACCGATCCGATGCTTGCCGTTCCAATCTTTGCTGCGAAGTAGGCGAATTCGTTCCAGGGAAGCGGGTGGCCGGTAAAACTGAAGCCCAACGCCAGGACGAGTAGAAAGAAACCGGAGATCCAGGTCAACTCTCTCGGCTTTCTGTATGCCTTCAAAAAATACTTGGCAAACGTGTGCAATAAAACGGCCAGCATCATCAAGTTTGTGCCCCAGACGTGGATGGAACGAATCAGCCAGCCAAAACGAACCTGGGTCATAATGGTTCGGATACTTTCGTAAGCGTTTTCTCCGGTTGGCTTGTAATACAACATGAGGAGGATACCGGTGACAATCTGGACGACGAAGAAGAATAGCGCGAGCCCGCCAAAGTAATAGAAAGGAGTGTACCTGTGCACGGGAACCGTCTTTTCCCTTGTCAAATGCCGGATCGCGGACAGGTCAAACCTTTCTTCGACCCAATTGAGCATCTTTTCCTTCATCATGCCTTCTCCTTTTTCACGATGATATCTTGTCCTTTTATGAAGACCGTGTAGCGCTCGAGGTCACGAGGGGGTGGGCCGGACACGACGTGACCGTTGAGATCGAACCAGCCGTTGTGGCACGGGCACCAGATCTGCTGATCCTTGCTGCTGTACTGGACGATGCAGCCGAGGTGCGTGCAGACGGCGGAGAATGCCCGGTACTTGCCTTCGGGGGTCATGATGAGAATCCCGGGTTTACTGCCGAACTTGAACAATTTCCCTGTGTTGGGGGTCAGCACGTTGATCTTGGAGGCGACGACGGATAACGTGGAGTCCTCTCTCTTTTTTATGGGAGTGATATACCTGAGGATTGGATAGGCCAAGGCGGCCAACCCGGCGAGGCTGAAAAGCCCCAGAAGACCGTCGAGAAATTTTCGTCTTGATGCGTTCATGAAAACAGAACCTCCTTTCTTGGATAAGGGATTTCAGAATTATAAAGCGGGGGAATGCCCCCTCTTGAGAGTACTCCGTACAGTTGTAATTTCCTGGGATAGAGAGAGATTCCCTGAGACTTGGTATTCGGAACTAATGAAACGTCGTCATCAAATATGTGGATGTTTTTATATAATATGGTGAAAAAAAGAGGGTGCCCGGGGGAAGGCGCGATAGGCGCAGTTTTAGAATGCAAAGCTTCAAACAGGTGTTTTCGAGATACAGCAGCTGTCATAGATTCTTTTTTAAACAATGGCCGAACGTGCAATAATTCACTTCCCGCATTTTCTTGTCCATAAAATATGTTACAATTCTTCTTGGTTTTCTAAATTTGATTTATTTTAATTTAATATACCACTATGTGGTATGTGTCAAGAACTTCTTTCTTAGAAATTCGCTGGTGAGAATATTTTATGCGAAAAATTGGGCTTGACATACGGTAAAAAAGGGTTTAGAGTTAAAATGACAACGGAGGAAAAGAGAACAGTGATGATTTCAATCTTGCAATCCAAAGGTTACGTTTCCATAAGCGCCTATTGCTTTTTTTACTTTTTCGCCGGGAGAGGTCTGCCCATGGCTTGAGGGGTCTTCATGACACAGGAAGGTTCAAGGCCGTGGGCGGTAGGCGCTCACGGCTTTTTTGTTGATAGTTTCACGGGAGGATGACAGGCATGATGAGAGGTAACGGGAGAATCGACATGGGCAGGGAAAAAGCTTGCGCCTATTTTTACTTTTTTACCGGGAGAGGTCCCCCCGCGGGCTAAGGTGTGCGCAGAGCGTAAGCCGCGGGGAGAGCAGGAATCTTCTTCTCTTCCCGCGGCTTTTTTCGTTTCAACATGAAAAAGTATTTAAAAAGGAGAAAGAGTGATGTCCGAAAGACAAAACGAGATGAAATCAGGAATGATGAAGAGGGAATTGGCGGAGGCAACCATGGCAAAAGAGGAAACGACCCGCAGTGACACGCCGCCGGAACGGGAAAAGCGGGTGACCCATCCCACGTTGAGCCCCGCAGAGCTGGAGTACGCCCTGGCCAGGCCCAGTTAGATCGACGGCGTAAAAAAGGGGGGGCGGGAAACCGCCCCCGGGTTTTTCAAGGGCTGGATTTCACGCCGCCCGGTTACTGATCCCTTTTTTCAGTTGTAGCCCGCGGAGGGCATGGCGTTTTTGCGCGGAAAGGATAACCTTGCGGAGGCGGATGGAACGGGGGGTGACCTCCACCCATTCGTCCTCCCGGATGAAACCGATGGCCTGCTCCAGGGTGAGCGGAGTGACCTTGGAGAGGATGATGTTGGCGTCCCGGCCGGCTGCGCGCATGTTGCTCAATTTCTTCTCTTTGCACGCGTTCACGTCGATGTCTTTGCCGCGGTTGTGCTCTCCGATGATCATGCCCTCGTAAACGGGCTGACCCGGCGTGATGAAGAGCCGTCCCCGCGGTTCCAGGTTGAACAGGGCGTAGGGAACCGCCTGCCCGCTCCGGTCCGCAACGATGGAGCCGGTGAAGCGGCTGGGATAGTCTCCCTGGTATTCCCCGTAGCCGTCGAAAAGGGTGTGCAGGATGCCGGTTCCCCGGGTGTCGGTTAAAAACGCGTCCCGGTACCCGATGAGCCCCCGGGAAGGAATGGAAAATTCAATACGGATGCGGCCCGAGCCGTTGTTCACCAGGTTGGTCATCTTTCCCTTCCGGAGGGCGAGTTTTTCCGTGATGATCCCGAGGAAACGTTCCTCGCAGTCGATGAGGACTTGTTCCATCGGTTCCATTTTCTTTTCGTCCTTGAACTTGAAGATGACCTCGGGACGTCCCACGCAGAACTCGAAACCCTCCCGCCGCATGGTTTCGATGAGAATGGCGAGCTGAAACTCGCCGCGGCCCTTGACAATAAAGGTGTCCTGCCGGTCCGTTGTCTCCACCTGGATCGAGACGTTTCTGAGGGTTTCTTTCTTAAGGCGTTCGAGGATGCGTCCCCCCTGCACGTAGGGGCCTTCCTTCCCGCTCAGGGGAGAATTGTTCACCGTGAACTTCATGGAGACGGTCGGTTCCTCCACGCGGATACGGGGCAAGGCGCGGGGGGCCTCCTGGGTGCAGATGGTATCGCCGATCTTCACGTCTTCAATGCCGGAGAGGACCACGATGTCCCCCGGCTGGACCTCCTCCACCTCCTTCAATTTCATCCCTCGGTAAACCTGGAGGCTGGTAATCTTGAGGGGGGTGGTGTGGCCGTCTTCCCCAAGACGGACGAGGCTATCCTTCGCGCGCGCCGATCCGTTGAAGATCTTTCCCACGGCCAGGCGGCCCAGATAGTCCGAGTAACCCAGGTCCGAAACGAGCATCTGAAAAGGTGTCCCCGGCGTGTATACGGGACCGGGGATCTCTTTCAGAATGGTTTCCATGAGGGGGTTGAGGGTTTTTCCGGGCTCCTCCAGGGATTTTTTGGCGATGCCGTCGCGTCCGACGGCGTAGAGGAGGGGGAACTCCAACTGGTCGTCGGTGGCGTCTAGGTCGATGAGCAAGTCGTAGATCTCGTCGAGCACCTCGTTGGGCCGGGCGTCCTGGCGGTCTATCTTGTTGATGACCACGATGATCTTCAGGCCGGCGTCCAGGGCCTTGCCGAGGACGAAGCGAGTCTGGGGTAGGGGACCTTCCGAGGCATCCACGAGAAGGATGGCCCCGTCGGCCATGGAGAGGGCCCGTTCCACCTCCCCGCCGAAATCCGCGTGTCCCGGGGTGTCGATGATATTGATTCGGATACTGTCCCAGATGACGGAACAATTTTTGGCGGCGATAGTGATGCCGCGTTCCCGCTCCAGGTCGAGGGTGTCCATGAGCCGTTCATCCACCACCTGGTTGGAGCGGAACAGCCCGCTTTGGCGGAACATGGCGTCCACCAGGGTGGTTTTCCCGTGGTCCACGTGGGCGATGATGGCGATATTTCTTAACTCGTTGTTGGTGACGGTTTTGGAATGCATGGGATGAGTCCTTTGAAATTTATTTCGATTGATGCGTGGAGGCTGGATAATACACCTTTTGGGGATAAATGCAAGGTCTTACAAAAGCTCTAAGTTCTGTGATAGATTTACCATGCTTACTCTTATAATTGTAAATTTAAAAATATAATATTCTATGGATAGAAAAAATTGACTTAAGTCAAGGGAAATGGCGTTTGATTTCTATAAAGAATACTTGACTTATTAGCGTTTAAAGATTATTAATAATGTCCGGAAGGTAGTTGATGGGAGCGGGAACTTTATAAAGAAACCAAAAAACATTTTTAGGAAAGGAGGATTGTATGGTGCGTAAAGGGATTTATCTTTTGGTTGCGGTGGGGTTTTTGTTTGCCGTCCTGGGGTTTGGTGCCTCTCCCGCCATGGCGAAACCTTCAAAGTGTGAGACGTGTCACGCCAAGGTGACCCCCGGCATTGTGAAGGATTTCAACCGCGGGAAAATGGCGGAAGAGCTAACCTGCGCGGATTGTCACGGCACGGCCCATACGAGCGCGGCAGATGCCAGCAAGGCTGTTCTGCCGACCATCAGCACGTGTAAGAAATGCCACAGCAAGCAGGTCAAGCAGTACATGAGCGGGAAACATTCCCTGGGGTTGCTTCCCGTCATGGCCTTTCCCGGCTTCGCCCACAAGCAACCCAAGGCCTTCATCGCGGGTCAGAAGGGGTGCAATGGGTGCCACAACCTTGGAATTACGGATCAGAAGGTTAGAGGCAATGCTTTAAGGAAATATTACAAGTACGGGATGGACTGCCAGAACTGCCACACCCGTCACGCCTTTTCCAAAAAAGAGGCCTTGCAGCCCGAGGCGTGCAACAGCTGTCACACCGGTTTCGATCATGCCCAGTGGGAGATGTGGTTCCATTCCAAGCACGGCGCCGCTTACGTGACGGACCGGAAGGCCCACCGGGGTCCCACCTGCCAGGATTGCCACATGGCCAACGGCGATCACCGGGTGATGACCGCGTGGGGATTTCTCGCGCTGCGCCTGCCTGAGTCCGACAAGGAATGGATGGGATACCGCGTAACGATCCTGCAAGCCCTGGGCGTCTTGGACAAGAACGGAAAGCCGACCAAGCGTCTGGACGTGGTCAAGGCGGCCAACCTCGCCCGGTTGACCAAGGAAGGCTGGGAGAAGGAAAGGAACAGGATGCTGAAGGTTTGTGAAAAATGCCATTCCTCCAATTTTGCTAAGGAAAACCTGAAGAACGCCGACCAGATGATCAAGGCGGCGGACAAGATTTTCGCGGAGGCCATCAACCTTGTGGCGGGACTCTACAAGGATGGCATCATCAAGAAGAAGACCAACCAAGCCACCTTTCCGTATCCCGACCTCCTCACGTTCTACGAGGTCAACACCCCGATCGAGGAAAAACTCTATGAGATGTTCATGGATTACCGTATGAAGACCTACCAGGCGGCCTTTCATGTCATGCCGGATTATACCACGTGGTACGGCTACGCAAAATTGAAGGAAACCCTGGTGGAGATGAAAGAAATGGCCAAGCAGATGAGACTGAACGCCAAGTTGAAAAAGTAAGTGGCTGATTTTGCGCTCTAAACATGAGCTCAAGGGGGTGGGGTGAACCTGCCCCCTTATTTTTATGTTCAATAATATTAATAAGTTATAAAAATTCTCGGTGTTTGGATTTTCCTTGCTTTAAACTCAATAATGATATTGCTAAATAATTTTAATATATTTCAAATTTTTTCTAAAATAAACTTGACATATATTTCTTAACATGCTTTATTAAAAAGGGAAATAACTTAACTCTCTTTGGGGGATAAAATGAACAGAGAGAGAAGAAGATCGGGACGGGTTTTTAGTGAGCATCTTGTGGCGTTTTCCTGTTATCACAGGGGCGACAAAATTCCCTTTGATCATTCCATTGGGAAGACGGTCAATGTGGGGGAAGGGGGCGTCATGCTCTACCTTTGCAAGAGGCTCCGGAAAGGTACTCTGCTGGATGTGGAAATCGGCATGGGAGATGAAGTTATGAATGCCATGCTTGAGGTTCTGAAGACTCGAAAAAGCGTTTCCAACGGAGGCGGCTTTCTGGTGTCAACACGTTTCGTTCAGATGAATCGGGGAGTTTGTCGCAAGATCATGCGTTCTTCCGACTCGGCGCATTAAAACATCTTTCCCGGATTCAGGATCCCTTTGGGATCGAATAGGTGCTTAATTTGCCGCATGATCTTAAGGCTGGTGCCGTGTTCCATTTCCATGAACTGCATTTTCCCTATCCCGACGCCGTGCTCTCCCGTGGCAGTCCCTCCAAGCGAGATGGCGTATTCCACGAGTCGGTGATTGATGTCCTCGAGAACGTCCCATGACGTTTTGTCACGGGGATTACCCATCATGGGCATGTGGATGTTGCCGCTTCCCGCGTGGCCAAAAACATACCCAATGATATCACTTTCCAGGGCAATCCTTTCCGCGTATGTGACGAGCGCCGGAAGTTTCGAAATGGGAACGGCCGTGTCGATGGCCATGGGCTCCAGTCCCGGGTGTTCTCTCAAGATAAAATCATGAAGGTCATACCTTGCCTGCCAGAGTTTGGCGCGCGCCTGCCGGCCGATTCCCGCCTGGAAATGGGTCGCGCCGTTGTCCTCGCAAAGCCCCCGGACAAGGTCCAGGTCGATGGCTAGCCCCTCCTTGTTGGTTCCATGAAACTCGATGAAAACAAGGGGGGATTCCGGAAAATCGAATTCCTCCGTGTATTTATTGACGAGACGAACGCAGTTGATCCCAAGAAACTCGAGGGCGGCCGGGGATAAGCCGCTTCGGATGATTTGTGAGATGGTTTGGGTTGCCGATTCGGCGTCGGGGAAGGAAACGGTGGCGGAGAGGAATTCTGGGGGGATACCCACGAGCCGCAAGGTGATTTCCGTGATGATACCGAGGATTCCCTCGGAGCCGGCAAAGAGACGGCAGAGGTCAAGGCCGGACGAGGTCTTGAAGGCCAGTGTGCCGGGTCGAATGATTTCCCCGTCGGCCAGCACGACGGTGAGTTTCTGAATCAAATCCTTCGTGGCGCCGTACTTGATGGCGCGGATCCCGCTGGCGTTGTTGGCCACCATGCCTCCGATGGTGGCGGACGCCCCCGGGTCCGGCGGAAAGAAGAGTCCGTAACGGGCGAGTTTCTTGTTCAGATCCTTGAAAACGACGCCCGCCTGAACGTCCACCTGAAGGTCGTCTTCCCGGATGCCGAGGATTTCGTTCATCTGCTGGAGATCGATAACCACACCCCCCCTGACGGGGATGGGGTTGCCCTCCAGGCTCGTCCCCGCACCCCAAGGGGTAACGGGAATATTCGCGTCGTGGCAGATCCTCACGATCCGGCTAACCTCTTCCGTGTCCTTGGGCCAGATGACAACGTCCGGGAGGTGGGGTTCGTGAAAGGACTCGTCCTTGGCATGAAGGGAGAGATTGGATTCCCCGGTAGAAATCCGGTCCGGATCCACGACCTCTTCAAGCCTACGGAGGATGGAATCCGGGAGGGCCATTCCGCTATTCGTGGATCGACACGTTAGGGTATTTCTCTTTTATTTCTTTGAGGATGGCTTGTGTGTCCCCCCCCTTGAAGCGCATGATGAGATCTCGGTATCCCGGTGCCACACCCTCGTAGTTGATGAGGATGGCCTCAATCTTCCCGCCGTGTTTTCGCAGGATATCCGCCACCTCTTTGGCGCTGCCAGACCTGTCCTCGATGGGTAGGCAAATGCGGACACCGCCCTGCTTTATCCCTGTCAAGGCCACCAGGACCTCGAAGACGTCGGATTCCGTGATGATTCCCACCAGGTCGTCCCCGTCCATGACGGGAAGACCGCTGATCTTCTTGTCGTGCATGATAAGCGCCACGTTCTCGATTGGCACGTCGGAGGGTACCGTGATGGGGTTAGGCGTCATGGCCTCTTCCACCGAGGCCTTGGATAGGAGATAGCGAAGCTCATAGATATCCAGGGTCGTCGCCTTTGATGGCGTGAAATCCTTCAGATCTCTGTCGGTCACAATACCGACAAGTTTTCCGTTTTTCAAGACGGGGAGTCGACGAATCTTCTTCTCCTTGAGAAGGTGCACCGCGTCGATAACCGACGCGTGAGCGTCTATTGTAATTACGTCTTTCTGCATCCAGTCACTTACGAGCATTGACATGGGTCTATCTCCTTCTTTATGTGGTTACAAGTTACGCGTTTCTTGTTTATAAATAATAGATGACACTCTATACGTTGTCAACCGTACAATCCGTTTTTACTGGGCATTATAGTATTGCAGTTGGCCGTGGGGGTTGGAAAAATTTTCCTTTATTTTAGCCTTTGAAGGCAATCTTTTCTCTTGTCGCTTAATTCGCGGAAAGATAATTTTTGTATAATACCTTGAGATTATAACTAAAATTCAGACTCTGTCATAGCGGCACGAAAGTTGCTTTGTATTTGCCGGAAAAAGGAGGTTTCGATGAATTTGGGTTTTTTTGTGCCAGCCGGGGTAAATCTTGCCGGCTCAATGGATAAGGCTCAGATGGTTGCCATAAATAAGTGTGGATTGAAGAATAATGCCCCTGAAACCTCTGAACCTCAGGGTGAGAAAAGAAATTTTCGAGATATGCTGGCGGAAGAGATAGAGACATCGGGAAATGAACATGGAAGAGCTGAAAATACTTCGAAAAATAACGCAAGCTCTAGAGAACAGGCACCAACTGAGAAAAGGGAAGAGGAAAGAGTTGAACGTAAGATTCCTCGAAATATCTATCTTATCTTTCAACAACTAGTCCAAAGCGGCTTGATATCTCAAGAAAAACTTGGGGATTGGTTTTCCAGCGAAAAGGGTCTTTTGTTGGAAACGGGGAACAAAGACTTCAACGAGATTATCGGTTTCATGAAGCAGGCCGGGGTCTCAGGGAATGATATGAACGACACAGGAACGTTTCTTCTCGATCTTGTTCACGAATTGTCTGGGGTGAAAAGCGATGGAAACGAGGTTGGGGATGTTGTAAGTGATTTGGAAAAGATATTGAGCTCTTCCTTGAAAAACATGGGGAAGGGAGATGAAGAGAAAACGGTCGTTGCATCGCTCGATGACCATGAATCCCCTATATCTGATGATGCGTTGGACGCCTTAATCGGAAAACTGACGATTGATTTGAAAAATGAAGCTGGGAAGAAGGTGGAGCTAACGGCGGCACTTGAAGACATGGAGGCGAAAAATGCCGAGAATGATCCATTAAAGTTTTTCATGGGCATGAAGCCGGGGAAGATGAATTTGAACGCTTTTTTGAAAGGGCTGCTTGAAGCCCGTGATTCATTGGAAAACGGGAAAGGAACTGAAAAAAGTGACATGGGTTTGAGAAACATGACATTTGCCTCCCATATTGGCCTCGGGAAAGCCATGAATCAACCGCGCGCGGTTTCAGGACATGGGCTTGAAAAAGGCTTGGAAAACTCCTTTCCTGTCGTTGATCAAATTGTTCAGGCGGTCAGCATCTACCGTCAGGATGGTCAGTATAGCATGCGGCTGGCCCTGCGGCCTCCCGAGCTTGGACATGTGAACGTATCGTTAGTGATTCGAGGGCATCATGTCCAGGCTGTTTTTATGGTGGATAACCCCGTGACCCATGGACTGTTAACGCACCAGGTGCCGGAATTGCGATCACAATTAACGCTGCAAGGGTTGAAATTGAATGATATCTCCATCCAGATGGGAGGGGGAAGCTCCCAAGGGTTTCAGCCTTTTAGGGATGGGGCGCGGAATTTTTCTGAAGAAGCTCCTTGGAAGAGTCCTGGAAGGGAAAAAACAGAAATAATCAACGCGATTGGGGGTTCATCGGTAGTTGAGGGAGACACTGGAGGGATCATGACCCGGGCAATCTCAACGGTGGACCGTATCAACGTTTTTGTGTAAAGGGGGAAAAATCTTATGATTACCACCACGTCGGTAGCAGCTTCGAATCCCCAGGGGGCAGGTGACAAGGCCCAAAGCGCGGGATTCAACCGTTTGGGTAAAAATGATTTCTTAAACCTTCTCGTTCAGCAGATTCAGCATCAGGATCCTTTGAATCCCATGGATTCGACCGATTTCACCGCGCAATTAGCACAGTTCAGCCAGCTGGAGCAACTTACCCAGATGAACGACAGCCTTGACGAACTTATGCTTTATCAGTCCTCGATAAACAACGCCCAGGCAATTTCCCTTATCGGAAAGGATATCAAGGTGAAAGGGGACACGGTGACGCTTGAAGGAGGAGCCCCCGTTAAACTCGCTTACAGCTTGGATGGCGAGGCGTCATCCGTTTCGATTTACGTTAGAAACGAAAACGGGGACCAGGTAGCAACCCTTTCGGGAGGCGCTCAGGGCGCGGGTTTCAATGAAGTGACATGGGATGGGAAAGATAACGACGGAAATCAACTTCCAGATGGGAATTACAGCTTTCAGGTGGTGGCAAAGGATCCGGATGGAAACACGGTAAACGCATCAACCTTCGTGCTTGGACGTGTCAAAGGAGTGGAGTTTGTGGACGGGAAACCCTATCTTACTACGGACAATGGAAAATATTCCATGAGTGATGTCATCTCGGTACATGAGAGCGGGCAAGAGGAGGAACCTACGCTTTCACAGCCTGATACATCCGAGACGGATGGGACTGACGAAACGGGAACAACACAAGACGCATAGGAGGAAAAACCAATGTTATCCTCGCTTTGGACGGGAATCAGTGGGTTGGATGCCAATGGGGCAGCCATGGGAATCATCGGCAACAATATCGCCAATGTCAATACTATTGGATTCAAAGGGAGTACGGCGGCATTCTCGGATATCCTAAGTCAAACCCTGACCGGTTCCAACGGGATGAATCAGATCGGACGAGGTGTCAAGTTGGACGCTGTCCAGACGCAATTCCTTCAGGGCTCTTTTGAAACTACGGGAAGTTCCACGGATATGGCCATTGACGGGAATGGCTTTTTTATCGTCAGGAATGAGGATGGCGGCCAGTATTATACCCGTGCGGGGCAGTTTATCATTGATGATGACGGTTATCTGGTTAATCCGGAAAACTTAGTTGTGCAGGGGTATTCCATAGATTCTAATGGAGATGTTTCGACGACTTTGAGTGATATAAATTTGTCGAAATCGATTTCCAATCCTCAGATTACCTCGGGAGTTGATCTGTCCGTGAACTTGGATGCGGACTCGCAGGTTCCGACAACCGCGTGGAATCTCGCTACGTTGAGTTCGGATATGTACAATTACACAACTTCCGTAACAATATACGATTCTTTGGGGGGAGCGCATCCGGTTTCCATCTATTTTGTTAAGACGGGAACCAACGCCTGGACGGCGCATTACGTTTATACGGACAGCACGGACACAATTCAGGAAGCGGGCAGCCAGAATCTCACATTTGGCTCGGATGGTTCTTTGACAACGGACAATGAGGCTCCGATAAATTTTACGAATATTGCGGACGGTGCGACGACACCGCAGCCCATAACATTTGATTATGGCACGGGAACCGCCGGCGGCGGGACGGGGCTCGACCAGTCAACCCAGTTTGCTTCCTCAAGCGTTACAAACATGATAAATCAGGATGGTTACCAGTCGGGTTCCCTGCTGAGCGTTAGTGTGGACCTGGAGGGAGTCGTTACGGGTCTTTTTTCAAACGGACAGACACGTCAAATTGCGCAACTGGCGCTCGCTGATTTTGCTTCTCCCTGGGGATTGGCAAAGATGGGAGGAAATCTCTACGCGGAATCACACTCTTCTGGACAGCCCGTCATCAATAAACCTGGATCGGGAGGGGTAGGGACTATTCACTCAAATGCTTTGGAACAATCTAATGTGGATCTCGCCGCTGAATTTGTCAAACTGATCACGACGCAGAGGGGATTTCAGGCAAATTCCAAGATCATTACGACGAGCGACGAAATGCTCGCTGATCTTGTGAATCTAAAACGCTGATGATCTCGCTAGACATATTTGCAAAGCAAAAAGCTTCAAATCAAGGAGCGCAATTCGAGAGGAAATGAAGCGTTCGTGAAGATCGCTGCAATGACGAAGGATACGGCGCGACCAGTCTGCGTGCAACGAATTGGCAGGCGCAAAATTGAATGTTTTCGAAGCCGTCAAACGTTAAGGTGTCAATCTACTGACTCCATTATCGGAACTTTGACATTGAATTCGATGGGGGGATAGCAGGATAGCTATCCCTCAAATCCTCTACTCACGCTCTACATTCTTTTCTTTCAAGTTATTTGTTTTTTTAAGATTAAATAATGTCATAATAACAATAAGTTATATTGTTCTGCCACGGTAAGCATTTCCGGTTTAAAAAGGCGCGTCTTCTCGGCCATGAAGGCATGAAAAGAAACTTTTGGCATAAAACTTGCGCTTATTAATCTCGAAAAACCATTAGTGGGGTGAATTTGTGGACATAGCTACCTTTATAGGATTTGTTATGGCATTCGGTTTGGTCGTGGCGGGCATCCTTCAAGGAGGGAGCTTGACCACATTTATTGACCCTCCCTCTCTGTTGATTGTCGTTGGAGGAACGATCGGGGCCACACTGATTAACTATTCCCTGCCCAAGGTTTTGGGGTTAATAGGTGTGATCAAGAATGCCTTTTTTGGTGCGGCGCAGAATCCGGATAAGTGGATCGAAATCCTTGTGGAGTTCGCGGGAAAATCCAGGAGAGATGGCATTCTTTCCCTTGAATCGTCTTTGAATGATATCGATGATGATTTTTTAAAAAAGGGAATCCAGTTGGCTATTGACGGGTTGGAGCCTCAAATTATACGCAATATCCTCGAAACGGAAATTGAACACATTGAGGAAAGACATAGCGACGGGGCGGATATCTGTATGACCATGTCCGCGTTCGCGCCAGCGCTGGGACTCATCGGAACCTTGATTGGTTTGGTTCTAATGCTTCAGAACATGGATGATCCGAGCTCCATCGGTCCGGCAATGGCCGTGGCGCTACTCACAACATTTTATGGGGCAATATTGGCAAATCTTGTTTTTACCCCATTAGCTGGAAAATTGAAGGGAAAGAGTAAAGAGGAAATTTTGACGAAGGAACTGTTATTGGAAGGAATTTTGTCCATTACGGCGGGCGATAATCCGAGAGTATTGGAGCAGAAGTTGCACGCATTCCTGGCTCCCAAACTCAGGAAATCAAGTTTTGAATAAAGAGTCATGGCGAGAAAGAAAAAAGTAAAAGAAGAGCCCGAATCTGATCCCTTTGTGGTGATGATGACGGCGTTGAGCATGATTTTGTTGGCGTTTTTTATCGTCATGTGCTCGCTGGCGGTCGTTGATTCCAAAAGAGTCAAAAAGGCCCTCGGTTCTCTAATCGGCAGTTTTGGCCCCATGCCCGGCGGGACGATGGCAGGGGAAGGAAAATCCGGCCCCTCTGGCGCGAATGTGCCAAGTTCCTCTGGTCAGATGATTAGTTCAAGATCATTTGATGGGGGGCAGCTGAGGGCAGCCAAGGCGTCCCTCTTAAGGATGGAACGACATTTCCTCGAGGAAGGCCTCGGGAAGAAAATGGAAATTTCCGTAACGAAAGAAGGAGTGAAGGTTGCCTTTACAGGAGATGTGTTGTTCAAACCGGGAAAGGCCGAAATAGAGCCCGCGATGTTTCCCATCCTGAACGAGTTGGGACGGGTAATTCAGAAAACGGGACGTCCCGTTCGGATAGAAGGGCACACGGACAATGTCCCGATTCACACAAAGAGATACCCCTCCAATTGGGAACTTTCCGTGGCAAGAGCGGTTAATGTCTTGAAGTATCTCATTAAAAAAGGTTACATCGCCGCGGATAAGATCTCAGCCGTTGGGTATGGTCCTTACCGGCCGGTGGCATCCAACGATACCCCTGAACACAGGGCACGCAATCGCAGAATCGACGTAATCTTTCTCGGGACTTATTTGTGAAAAGGGGTTAACATGGCTGATATTGATCCCAATGCCTGGATGATTTCCTTCTCGGACCTGTTGACGCTGCTATTAACGTTCTTCGTCTTAATTTTCACCATGTCCTCGGCGGACGACAAGGCGGTGAAAGAGGCATTTGGTTTTTTTAACGCGGCTTATGGCCCCCTTGAGATGGGCGCCTCCCCCGCCCCGTATCCCCCGTCATCGGTCAAGGAGTTGAAAAAGTTCAAGGCGATGGCGGTAATTTTGCCAGGGACGCTTGTTAATGAGGCTTTTGGGGATGCTTTGAATTTTGGAAAGCCGAGAATTCGGATGGGGAGTACCGGAAGATATGAGGCGGCCCGAAGGCTTCGGGAGGCAATTAAGAAAAGTGGATATACTCTTTCGGAGATACAGGTGAGGATGGAAGGGAAAAATCTCCTGGTCAGGTTAGGGGAGAGATTTTTATTCGATTCAGGACGGGCGATCTTGAAACCGGAAAGCCTGCCTTTACTTGCCCGGATCGGAGAGGTGATTAAGAAAACATCTTTTGACGTAAGGATCGAGGGGCATACCGACGATGTCCCAATCCATACGAACCTCTATCCTTCCAACTGGGAGTTGTCTGTCGCGCGGGCTGTC
>JALSPC010000015.1 GCA_026986155.1 bacterium | reverse complement strand
TGAGAATGATTTTGATTTAGTTTATCTTCCAGGACTGAAGGAAAGTTTCCGATGCTCCGCTTCCGTCAGCATGGCATCCCAAACCGCCCAGGAGACGAAACAGGTAGTCTGCGTGTTCTTCTTGTTTTTCTTCTTGAATTCCATGGGAACCCGGCTCATGTAGGACCCGTCCGGCAACTGCACGGCCTCAAGATAATAGAGGGCGTCTTCGATGGGCTTCCCCCGGATGCTGGCAGCGTTGAGCGCCAGGATGCTGTAGGCCGTCAGCTCGGGATCCGGCGGCATCAGCTTGAAGAAACAGAATCCGCCGTTGTGCTGGAGCTGGACGTTCAAGAGCCATTTGATACCTTTTTGCACGGAATCCTCATACCGGGGAATCCCCGCCGCGAGCATGGCGTAGAGGGCCCAGGCCGTCGAAAGGGAGAGAGAACGGCCGCCCTTCGGGACACCCCAGCCGCCGTCCTTGTTCTGCACGGACATGAGGTATTCGACACCCTTCTTTATCATCAAGGTGTCGATGGGAAGCCCGGCCGCCAGGAGGCCGCGGATGGCCACGGCCGTGTAGATGGAGAGATTCGGTCCCTTGGGGCCCCGGCCCCAGCCCCCATCCTTCTTCTGGGTCTGCCAAAGCCATGTGACACCGTTCACGATGGCGTCCCGGCCCTTTTTCGCCTCGGCGAGGGTCCAGATGCAAAAGGCCGTGTGGGCGACGTTGTTGTTCCAGGATCCGTTGGGATTCTGATGTTTCAGGATGAAGGCAACGCCTTTTTCCGCCGCCGCCGCGTCTTTCTTTGTCAGTAGCAAGGCACGGGTTGCCCATGCGGTTGTCTCGGCTTCGGACTCACCCTTCCCCGCGATCAACTGCCAGCCGCCGTCCGGCTGCTGAACCTTCAAAATATAGCCCAGACACTTATTCAGGACATCTTTCGGGGCCGCCATGGCGCCTTGCACCGCCCCGAGTAAAAAGCACGCGACGATAATTCCAACAATCAATCCCCTTTTCTTCATATCTTCCTCCTTGTATTCATTTATGAAAACCGATTGACACGATCCGTTAACCGACTCTTCTCCACCTCCTTTCCATTGATGTTCAGTTTCGAGCGCTTACCAGGGTATTATAAAAAACCATTTTACTTTTTTCAAGAAAGAAGCTCCTTCACTTCGCATTCGACGGGACGGGCCTTCCGCGGAAGGGGATGTTCCCGACCACCCTGTCACGGCCGTCTGATCCAATCCCTGAAAAGGTTGGTCTTTCCAACAGGTTCCGGCGTGGTATAATGCGGGCGCCATGCGATGGAAATTCGACATCACCTGGAATGCCGCCACATTCCAAAAGCTCCTCGTCATCCTCCTGGGCGCGGCCATCTCGGGATGGACCATCAACGCCCTCATCATCCCCCACCGATTCATGAGCGGCGGGGTCTCGGGGGTTTCCCTTCTCGCCTACTATCTCGCCGGGTGGCCTCCCGTCGGCGTGAGCATCCTCCTGCTGAATATCCCCATCTTCATCCTGGGTTGGCGCGAGGTCTCCTTCCGGTTCGTCGTCTTCAGCCTCGTGGGGATGCTGGGTCTGTCCGGCTTCGTCCTGCTCTTTACCGGGGTCACCTTTCCCCTCCGGGAAGACATGCTGGCCGCCATCCTGGCCGGGGTCTTCATCGGGGTGGGCGGCGGCCTGACCTTCCGCGCGGGCGGGTCCCAGGGCGGCGTGGACATCATCAGTATCTACCTGAACCGGCGCTACTCTATCCGCTACGGCACGACGATTTTCTCCATCAACATCCTCATCCTGGTGGCCACCGGCATCGTGGTGAGCGTGGACCGGGCCCTCTATACCATGATCATGATGTTCGTCGCGTCCCAGGTCCTGGACCGCATCCAGGCGGGTTTCAACCAGCGCAAATCCGTCATGATCATCTCCAACGCCTCCCGGACCATCTCTCAGGGGATCCTCCACGACCTCCACCGCGGCGTTACCATCCTCAAGGGGGAGGGTGGCTACACGGGCCAGCCCCAGGAGGTGGTCTATACCGTCACCACCATGCTGGAGCTGGGCCGGCTCCGGGAACTGGTCTGGACCATCGACCCCAACGCCTTCATCATCGTCAACGACACGGTGGAGGTGTTCGGGAAGGGATTCAAGCTCCAGAAGTCGGAGGATTTTCCCAGGAAGGTCCGAAAGGCCGTGGAAAACCGGGAAAAGGGATAGGAAACGGCGTGCCCGGACTATCGCCGCCGCCCCTCTCACCTGAAAAGGCCGCTCGCGCCCTGCGGGAGGTCTTGAGGAATATCTCCCGCATCCATACAGACGCCGAGCCCTTGCGGCGCGCCTTCATGGAGATCGTGGAAGGTCATCACGTTCCTCACGCGGACAATCTCCGCCACCCGGATCTCTGGATCGTCTATCCCTGTTTCACGGCCCTCATCAAGAAACTCACTCCCCCCCCGGAAACTGCCATTCTCGATTGGGGCGGGCTCTACGGGCATGTCACGACCCTGTTGAAAGGCTACGGTTACAAAACGGTTCACAACTACCTCCTGAACGTCCCCGAGAAATATCCCCTTTTCCAAAAAACCTTCCGAATCGACACGCGATTCGGGCGGGACCCAAACCGGCTCTCCCTGCCGGATGACTCTTACGACATCGTCATCTCCTCCGGGGTTCTGGAGCACGTCCGGGAGGACGGCGCGGGAGACGAGGCCCGCATCCTCCGGGAGATCCACAGGATCCTGAAACCAGGGGGAACCTTCTGGCTATGGTATCTTCCCTCGAAATTTTCCCCCTCCGAGACCCTCAACCGCCTGGCGGGGCGGTGGCACCACGCCTTCCTCTACGACAGGAGAAAAATCACCTCGCTCCTCAAGGAGGCCGGTTTCCAGATCATCCTCTTCTCCCGGCACGGCTTCCTGCCCGGAGCCCTGAAGCGGAAACTCAGCCCCCCGGTTCCCGTCCCCACCCTCTTCCGGCTCGATTTCACGCTTGCCAACTTTCCCTTGCTCCGGGACCTGGCGGCCAATTTTCTCGTCATCGCCCAAAAACGCTAAAGCGCTCCAGCTACTTGAAAAAGCCCCTCAAATCTAATAACATGCTAAGCCAAATCATGGAGACAGAAGGAGCTTGACGTGGCAGAATTCTTAGCGGGACTGAAACGCTCACATTACTGCGGACATATCACTGGAAACGACGTGGGAAAGGATGTCATCCTGATGGGCTGGGTCCAGTCGCGGCGGGACCACGGCGGGGTCATCTTTATCGACCTCCGCGACTACACCGGAATCACCCAGGTTGTCTTCAACCCGGACATCTCGGCGGAAACCCACCGTATCGCCCACTCCCTCAAGGACGAATACGTCATCGCGGTGATGGGCAAGGTGCGGAACCGCCCGGACGATTCCATCAACGAGAAGATCCCCACCGGGCATTACGAGGTCATGGCGGAGTCCCTCAAGATCCTCAACGAGTCGGATCCCCTCCCGTTCCCAGTGGAGGACGAGATCGACGCGGGGGAGCCCATCCGGCTGAAATACCGCTACCTGGACCTGCGGCGCCGTCCCATGCACGAGCGGCTCGTCATGCGGCACAAGCTGATGCATACTACCCGCGCCTACCTTGTGGAAAACGGGTTCTTCGAGCTCGAAACCCCCTTCCTGACGCGGAGCACCCCGGAGGGCGCGCGGGACTACCTGGTCCCCAGCCGCGTCAATCCAGGGAAGTTTTACGCCCTGCCCCAATCGCCCCAGCTTTTCAAACAGCTCCTGATGATCGCCGGTTTTGACCGGTATTTTCAGGTTGTCAAGTGCTTCAGGGACGAGGACCTGCGCGCCGACCGCCAGCCGGAGTTCACCCAGATAGACCTGGAAATATCCTTCGTGGAGGCTGAAGAGGTGCGGCGGGTCACGGAAGGCCTTCTCGTGGAAATCTTCAAAAAGGCGCGGGGAACCGTCCTCGAGAGACCCTTTCCCGTCCTCACCTACGCGGAGTCCATGCGCCGTTTCGGCACGGACAAGCCCGACTTGAGGATCCCCTGGGAGCTGTCCGACTTCACGGACCTGGCGAAGGACCTGGATTTCAAGGTATTCAAGAAGGCGGCGGAGGGCGGCGGCCTCGTGAAGTGCCTCAACGCGAAACTCTGCGGCTCCCTCTCCAGGAAGGAAATCGACGACCTCCTTGCCGAGATCCAGCCCTACGGGGCCAAGGGACTGGCATGGATCAAGGTGACGGAAAACGGCCTGCAGTCGCCCATCACCAAATTCTTAAGCGAGGGATTCGTGGAGGAGCTCTTCAAGCGGACGGGGGCCTCCAAGGGCGACCTCCTCCTCTTCCAGGCGGACTCGGCATCGGTCGTCAACGCGGCCCTGAACCACCTGAGAAACCACCTGGGCAAGCGGATGCTGCCCCTCTCGCAGGAAGACTTCCGGCCCCTCTGGGTCGTGAACTTTCCCCTCCTGGAATACGACGCGGAAGAAAAACGTTACGTGGCCATGCATCACCCGTTCACCGCTCCCCTCCACGAAGACATCCCGCTGCTCGACGAGGATCCCGCGAAGGTCCGGGCCCAGTCCTACGACATCGTGCTCAACGGATACGAGATCGGCGGCGGAAGTATCCGTAACCACGCCCGGGAGATCCAGGCCCGCATGTTCTCCCTTCTGAACATCTCCGAAGATGAAGCGAAAAAGAAATTCGGATTCCTCCTGGAGGCCCTCAACTACGGCGCGCCCCCGCACGGGGGCATCGCCCTGGGCCTTGACCGGATCGCCATGCTCCTCTCCGGCGCCAGGTCCATCCGGGACGTCATCGCCTTCCCCAAGACCCAGCGGGCCGTCTGCCTGATGACCGAGGCGCCCTCCGAGGTCTCTCCAAAGCAGCTCGAGGAACTTTACCTTAAACTTGTTCCTCCAAGGAAGTGACAATGACAAGAATCGCCATTATCGACGGCCAGGGCGGCGGCATCGGCAGCGCCATCATCCGGAAGATCAAGGAAACCTACGGGGAATCGGTGGAATTGATCGCCCTGGGCACCAACGCCATCGCCACCGCCTCCATGATGAAGGCCAAGGCCAACAAGGGGGCGACGGGTGAAAACGCCATCGTCCAGAACGTTCGCCAGGTGGACCTCATTATCGGGCCCTTGAGCATCATCATGGCCAATTCCCTGATGGGTGAGCTGACCCCCAAGATGGCCGAGGCCATCGCCAGCGCTGAGGCGCACAAGATCCTTTTCCCCCTCTTCCAGGAGGATCTCAGCCTCGTGGGCAACCCGGGGCAGCCCTTCCCCCACCTGCTTGAAACTTTAATCGAAGAAGAATTAAACAAGAGGATACCCCATGTGTGAAGTCAACGCCTATCTCAGGAAAGGAAACGATGAGACTCTGATTATGGAAAAGGTTTATAAACTTGAAACCTCCGAAGGGCAGATTCGGATCGAAAACCTCTTCGGCGAACAGAAATTCATCAAGGTTCCCCTCAAGGAAATCCACTTCGACGAGAACCGGATGATTTTCGTCGAACCTAACAATACCCCTTGATTTTCCACACCTTATCCACATTACCTAAAGGGTCTGATCACTGTTGCTTCTCCGAAAAGCCTTACTGGG
Source organism: bacterium (assembly GCA_026986155.1). GTDB lineage: Bacteria > Desulfobacterota > S145-22 > S145-22 > S145-22 > JAOZMY01. The sequence continues at coordinate 13,988 of JALSPC010000015.1, read as the reverse complement.
CAACGATTTCCGGAGAGTTTCGTAACGTATTGATATTATTGATGATTGTCATGAACAAATCGTGTGCAGAATGCTTTTTTTCTAAAGAAATAAGGCAGATAGGAATGATTCACACCCACTTTTCCACACCTTACCCACAAATTTTGTGGACAAAAATAATAACCCCTAAAAATGATTGATAAAATGGCTCTAACAAAATCCTAACATTCATAAATGAAGCAAAAAAAGGAACCTTGATATGGCCGAATCACCCTTTCAGACCATCGCATGGAAAGAAGAAGGTATCATCATCCTGGACCAGAGGAAACTTCCCACGCGGGTTGTCTATCTGACCTGCCAGGATCCCGATTGCGTCATCGAGGCCATCAAGACGATGGCTATCCGGGGGGCCCCCGCCATCGGCGTCGCCGCCGCCATGGGCCTGGCGCTCGGGGCACAGCAGTCAAAGGCCGAAACAAGAGAGGATTTTCTCGCCGCGTTCGATGATTTATGCGCGCGTTTTGCCGCCTCCCGTCCCACGGCGGTGAACCTCTTTTGGGCCATCGAACGCATGAAAACCATCGCGCGGGAGACATCCTACCCCGCCGTCAAGTCCGCCCTCCGGGAAACGGCGCTGAAAATTCTTGAAAACGACATCGAAACCAACCGCGCCATGGGAAACCATGGGAAGGCGGTTGTCCCGCGAAAGGCCGCCATCCTGACCCACTGTAACGCGGGGGCCCTGGCCACGGGCGGTTTCGGGACAGCCCTGGGCGTCATCTACGCCGCCTTCGAGGAGGGAAAGGAGATCCAGGTTTACGCCGACGAAACCCGTCCCGTTCTCCAGGGGGCGAGGCTCACCACCTGGGAGCTGCACCAGCACCGGGTTCCCGTGACGCTCATCACGGATAACATGGCGGGGATGTTGATGAAGGCCAAGAAGATAGACCTGGTCATCGTCGGGGCGGACCGTATCGCGGCGAACGGCGACACGGCCAACAAGATCGGCACCTACGGCGTGGCGGTTCTCGCCCATCACCACGATATCCCCTTCTACGTGGCGGCGCCGCTTTCCACCTTCGATCCGAGCCTCGCCACCGGCGAGGCCATCCCCATCGAATACCGGGACGAGAGAGAGGTTGTTTACTGGGGGAAAAGACGCATCGCGCCCACCGGCGTCCGGGCCTTCAACCCGGCCTTCGACGTTACGCCCCACACCCTCATCTCGGGAATCATCACGGAAAAGGGGATCCTCCGACCCCCTTACCGTGAATCCATCACCCGCGCCTTCGCCTGAACACAAGCGGCGGGTTACTTGGGGAAAGTACCTCCCCCGTCCGGCCTGGGGTCATAGAAGCTGTGGAAGTGCCACTTCCGGTACTCCTCGTCGAACTCGTACCACTGAATCTTTACCCAGAAGGCGTCCTCCAGCTGGCGTATGAGGTTCGGAGAGACCTTTTGCCCGCTCTTTAGTTCCGCCCGCATGTTTTTCAGGATGGCCTTGGGCTCGACGGGCGTGTTGCCGCCTACAGGTTCAATCGCGTTGAAGGTCTCCATGGCCTTCGCCACTCGGGCGATTCCCCGCGCGTACCGTCCCTGCCTCAAGTCAATAAGGCCGAGGATCCCCAGGGCCCTGAAGTCGTCCGGCGCGACCGAGCGGGCCTGGCGGGCGTATTTCTCCGCCTTCTTCAAGTCTCCCAGGCGATATTGGACCTGCGCCATGGTGACATTCGCGTCCACGTCCTTCGGGTTCATTTTCAACACTTCCTGCAAGGGGGGAAGGCTTCCGCTCAAATCCCCGATGGAGACCCTGTACTTAGCCTCGTAGTTCAAGTTCGCGCTCCGGTAGGCCACCCTGCTGCAGGCTGTCAGTGAGATCGATCCGAAAAAGAAAAGCAGCAAAAAAGGCGTGAAATACTTCTTACCCTTCTCCATTGCTTTCACCTCCTGATAATAAGGTAGGTACTCCTTCCCGGATGGCAAATGGTTTTCAAGAAATTTTGCCTCAAACTCGCTAGGAATCCAGGGAGATTACATTTCCCCGGAAATGCGTTCCAGGAGTTTGTCTGTGATCGAAAACAGTGCCTTGGAAGCGGGGGAATTGGGCGCCGCCTCGCAAACCGGCATAAAGAAACGAATCGATTCCTCCACAGCGGGGTCCGTGGGGATTGTCCCAAGTTTTTCAAGCTTTACGCCGAGATACTCCGACATCAGTTGTTCAAGCCTCTTCGCGTTGACGGAAAACCCCTTTTTCGCCTGATTGATGATGAGCATCGGGTAAAACCCCTCTAAAGCCTTCGCCGCTTTGCGCCTGCTTTCAGTCCCCGCCTCGTCTGCCAAACCAAAAATATCCTCGATGGTTTTGAAATCTCTCTCTGCCAGCATACCTGAAATCGCGTCATATGATACAAAACTCGACAAAACTTTTCGAACGACCGCGAGCTTGACGAATCGGTAGAGATCCAGGGTTGCCGTGGGATCCGGGGTAGTCACGCATAGCTGGTAATCTCCGAGCATGAAAAAATCCAGGGCGTGAAAACTGGTTCCAGCCCCCACATCGATGAGCACAATATCGTCTGAAAGTTTTGAAAGGTGTCGGATGAGGCGTTGTTTTGTGGCATACGGCATATTCGAGGTCTTCAGCGTTTCCCCCGTTCCCACGATCAGCCTCAGATTCTTCAGCGGAGAAAACGGTATCGCGGCTTCCTCAAGAGTCGTTACCCTCCGGGAAAGAAAATCCGTCAAGGTTACCGCGGGATTAAACTGCCCGAAAAGCACATGCGCGTTGGCGCCCCCCACATCAAGATCCACGAGGCACACCCTTTTCCCCCGACGCGCGAGGAGGCATGCGAGGTTCGTCACAACGACGCTTTTCCCCGTTCCACCCTTTCCCGACCCTGCCGAGACAATTACGGCCATTTATGCACCTTCACGATAAGTCCTTCTCCCGCAATTCTACAAAATCTTATAGATTTAGACACTCCAAACACTTTGATTTACACATCGTCATAATAAACCTAAAACGTTAGTAATTTACACTATAACCTCCATGAAAACAACAACTCATGTGCCCTGCCTTTCAATCTCCTGTTTCCCCTTGACGCGCCTTCGGAAAATGCTTTAAGATACCGGTCAAATCACACCCCGGGGGGAAGAGATGAAACTACACGAATACCAGGCCAAGGAGATCTTCAGAAAGTGGGAAATCCCCACGCCGGAAGGGGCGGTCGCTTTTAGTGGAATCGAGGCTATCCAGATCGCGAAAAAATTGAACGCCTCCAGATACGTGGTCAAGGCCCAGATCCACGCGGGCGGCAGGGGAAAGGCCGGCGGTGTCAAGCTGGTGGACAGCCCGGAAGAGGTCAAGGCGGCGGCGGAAGAACTAATCGGCAAGCGACTGGTCACGCACCAGACCGGGCCGGAGGGGAAGGAGGTCCTCAAGGTCCTGGTGGAGGCCGCCTCCTCCATCAAGCAGGAACTCTACCTGGGCGTCCTGGTGGACCGGAACCTGAACCGTCCCGTCATCATGGCAAGCGGCGAGGGGGGGATGGAGATCGAGGAGGTCGCCAGGAAGTCCCCGGAGAAGATCTTCAAGGAATGGGTCGATCCCCTGGTGGGATTCCGTTCCTTTCAGGGTATGAAACTGGGCTTCAACCTGGGTTTCGACGCCAAGTTGAGCCGGAAACTGACGGCCTTCCTGGACAAGCTGGTGCGGCTTTTCGAGGGGGTCGATGCCTCCCTCTGCGAAATCAATCCGCTGGTCTTGACGGAAGACGGTGAGTTCCTCGCCCTGGACGCCAAGCTGACCCTGGACGACAATGGACTCGCGCGCCACCCGGACTTGGCGGAACTTCGGGATATCACCGAGGAAGATCCCCTCGAGGTGGACGCCTCGAAACACAATCTCAACTACATCAAGCTGGACGGAAACATCGGCTGCATGGTCAACGGCGCCGGCCTGGCCATGGCCACCATGGACATGATCAAGCTCTCCGGGGCCGAGCCGGCTAACTTTCTTGACGTGGGCGGCGGCGCCAGCGCGGAAATGGTGGAAAACGCCTTCCGGATCCTCATGTCCGACCCAAAGGTCAAGGCGGTGCTCATCAACATCTTCGGCGGCATCCTCCGGTGCGACACCCTCGCCACCGGCGTCGTGGAGGCCGCCAAGAAGGTCCAGGTGGATCGCCCCATCATCATACGGCTGGAAGGCACCAACGTGGACGAGGGGCGGCGGATCCTCAATGAATCCGGGCTCGATTTCCAGGTGGCCGACGGCATGAAGGACGCCTCGGAAAAGATTGTCTCCATCGTCCAATCCTTCAATCAATAGGAGTATCTCCATGGCTATACTTGTCGACGAACAGACACGCGTGCTGGTCCAGGGTATCACGGGCTCCGAGGGAAGTTTCCACACCCGCCAGTCCCTTGAATACGGAACCAACATCGTGGCGGGTGTCACCCCAGGCAAGGGAGGGCAGGACCTCGACGGCGTTCCCATCTTCAACACCGTCGAATCGGCGGTCAAGGAAACGGGCGCCAACGCCACCGTGATCTACGTGCCGCCCCGCTTCGCGCCCGACGCGGTGATGGAGGCGGCGGACGCGGGCATCAAGGTCATCGTCTGTATCACGGAATGGATTCCCGTCCTGGACATGGTCAAGGTCTACGCCTACGTGAAATCCCGGAGGGCGACCCTGATCGGACCCAACTGTCCCGGCGTCATCACCCCGAGGGCGAAATGCCGCATGGGGGTGATGCCCTACCGAATCCATCGGGAGGGAAGTATCGGCATCATCTCCCGCAGCGGCACCCTCACGTACGAGGCGGTGGGGCAGTTAGGCAGCCTTGGTTTGGGTGAATCGACCGTTATCGGGATCGGCGGGGATCCCATCATCGGCAGCAAGTTCATCGACCTGATGCGGCTGTTCAGGGACGATGACCAGACGGAGGCGGTGCTTCTCATCGGGGAGATCGGGGGCACGGCGGAGGAAGAGGCCGCGGCCTACATTGCGGAGGAGAAATATCCGAAACCCGTCATCGGCTTCGTGGCCGGCCTGACGGCTCCTCCAGGGCGTCGGATGGGCCACGCGGGCGCTATTATCTCCGGCGGCCAGGGCGGCGCCAAGGAGAAGATCGCCGCCATGAAGGCGGCGGGGATCTTTGTGGTGGAAACCCCTGCGGACATCGGAGAGACGGTTCAAAGGGCGCTTAAGGCGCGGAAATAAAAAAAGAGGGGGCGTTGCCCCCTCTTTCTCTTTGACTTTTCTATGCCTTCAAGGCACAATCTCAAACGGCGTCTTGATGGTAACGTTTCCCCCGCCGTGCTTGTCGATGAGGGTCGTCAGGACAAAATATTTCCCCGGTTTGATACCTGTAAAGTTGTAGGTCAGGCTCATGTAGAAGTCGAACAGAGGCCGCCCTTTCGTGTTCATTTCCCAGTTGCCGAATCCCTTTTTGCCTCCCAGGATATTTCCCTTGGCATCCGTAACGGCAAAGTCCGCCGTGAGCCCGAAATTATACGAATTTCCCCTTTTGGCGAAATGATACCCCACAGGCTCCACGTAGAGGATAATCGTCTCGTTGGCCCTGAATTTGTTAGAACCCCTGGGCTGAATCATCCCGAACCCGGCGGGCTTTCCCTTGACAAGAACCGCCTTGTCCACCTTCAGTTTCGAGCGGTTGTAAACCACGACCAGGGCCTGCCGAAGGGCGTCCGCCGCCCCGATTACGTTTCCGCTTGAAAATTCGCTATCCGCCCGGTTGACAAGCGGGGTCAGCTCAGACGCCCGGAGTCCCGTCGGCGTCATCAGGACCGCCACCAGAAGAATCATTCCTCCAATCTTCAATACTCTTTTCATTCACTCCCTCCTATTTTTGAGGCATCTTACCACACGGCACGTCGTCTCACAAGGAATCGGCGCGCCGGCTCGCCAATCTCTTGGATTCCTCTTCACCCACTTTTTACGTCGCAGGTTCTCAAGGCTTCGATAACCCGCTTCAACTGTGCCAGGTCGTATCCGTCCACCCGGTTTTCGCGCCGGCGGCTCATCCCGTCCACGGCCCCCCGGGAGACGATCAAGGCGATGAAGCCCGCAACTTCCTCGAACTCCGGCACGCAGGGAACCCCTGAAAAGACCTCCAGACAACGGACCAGCCCGCAGGCTCCCCAGTTGGAGACCGTGGCCAAAACCAGATGGTCTGCCGGAACGACGCAGGGGGCCACGTCAAGGAGGCGCGAAATCTCCGCCTCGTAACCGCCCATGCCGATCTCGTTTCCCCCGTCTCCGACACCGACGGTGACACACCCCTCCGGCGGATCAAGAAACAGGACATCGAGGGGAGCGGTAACGGCCGAGATATCGTTTCCCCGCATGTCCCGATAGGCGCCCGTCCGCGTTCTGCCGCAACGCTCAACGGCGACGAGCAGACTAGGTGAAAAGGTACCGAAAACATGGCGTCTGAAGGCCGCTTCGTCGCGGATCCGTATGGGAACCTTGATCAGATCGGATTCCGGAACAACCCCTTCGAAGAGGGGCGCGCAGAGGGTATCTGTGATGATCCCGGTGGGAAACCCGAGGCGTTTCAGGGCGCGGTAGAGGAAATAGGCGCCGGGAGGACCGTCCGTTTCCGGTGCGCCGCCCACGTTGAAACCCGTGGTAATCAGGACCTTCGGCACACTCCTGATTTCTCGAAGGTGTAAGATGACCCGTGCCGTCTTGCGGCAAAAGTCCCCCGGAAGGAAGGGGCGTAGCCGGTCGATTCCTCGTACATGACCATTTCGCAGGATAATCTCCTCAATCGTTTCCTCTTCATGCGCGTTCATCTCGTCCGCCTTGTTTGTTTTGCTTGCCTTTCTCTGTTCTCCTTCTGTAAACCTATATCAGGACAGGTCATTTTCCTTCTATCTTCTACCTTCTACCTAACCTCCTATACCTTCTTCACGTAGTGCCGGGCGAACAGGCCGCTGGGCCTGAAGCAAAGCGCCAAGACGATGATGAAGAAGGCCACCACCGACTTGAACTCGATGGAGATATACCCCCCGAAGAGGTTTTCCACGATTCCGATGATGTAGGCCCCCGCCACCGAGCCGGGCAGGGAGGTCATCCCTCCCAGGACGGCCGCGGCGAATCCCTTGAGCATGGGGTCCCACATCATGTAGGGCTGCATGGTCCCCGGCGCGATGAGCAGCCCCGCCACGCACCCCACCAGGGAGGAAATCCCCCACGTCACGAGCAGGATGCGCTTGGTCCGGATCCCCATCAGCCGGGCGGCCACGGGGTTCTGCTGGGTAGCCTTCATAGCCACGCCGAACCGCGTGAATCTCAGGAAGAGAAAGAGCCCGAGCATGATGACGATGGCCACGAAGAAGGTCAAGACCTCCAGGGAGCTGAGAAAGATTTCCCCGATGGTGACGCTGCCATACGGTGAAACGGGAAAGGGCAGGGTCTTAGGGTCCGCTCCGAACTTCCAGGATACAAGCCCCAACAGGATCATCTCGATGCCGATAGTGATGATGATCATCCCAAGCACGTTCGGTTCTTTTGCTCTCCGGAGCACGGCAAACTCCAGGAAAAACCCCAGGAACACGGAAAAGGCAAGGGCCGCGGGGAAGGCCAGATAGAAGGGAACGTGGCGCGCGGTCAGGATGAAATAGGTGAAGTAGACGGAGGCCAGGGCCATCTCGCCCTGGGCGAAATTGATGACCTCGGAGGTCTTGTAGATGAGGACCATGGACAGGCCCATCAGGGCGTAGAAACTCCCCACGGCGATCCCGCTCGCGACTATTTGCAAAAGGTCCGTCACTGCCCCATCTCTCCTTTCAGAAAGGCCACGTCTTCCAGTAGCGTTTCGTCCTCAGCCAGAACCCATAGATACCCAGGGGTTCGAAGACCATGATGAGCACCATGATGAACCCGTAGATGATGAACTGAATATTCGAGACACCGGTGATGGAAAAGTAGCTCTTGGACAAGTGCTCCAGCCACGTCCCCAGGTAGGGAATGCTCAGGATGTTGCGAAGTTCCAGGTCGAGCCAGCTCAGTAGGCAGGCCCCCGCGACGGCCCCGAGGATGGAACCCAGGCCTCCGACCACGATCATGGCCAGAAAGATGATGGACATGAGGAGGCTGAACATCTCCGGCTCGATGAACCGCAGAACGAAGGCATAGAGCCCCCCGGCGATGCCCGCATAGAAGGCGCTGACAGCAAAGGCAAGGGTCTTGTAGATTAGGAGGTTGACTCCCAGCGTCTCAGCCGCCACGTCAGCATCCCGGATGGCTACGAACGCCCGGCCCACCTTGGTCTTGATGAGGTTTCTCGCCGCCGCGGCGAGGATCAGCGTTACGAGGATCACGAGGTAGTAAAACTTCCGGTCTGTGTCCAGGTGCCACGGGCCGATGACGAGGGGAGGGGCGTGCAGCCCCTGCCTTCCCCCGAAAAAGGGGATACGCCCGATGACCTTGGTAATCGTCAGGCCGAACCCGAGGGTCGCGATGGAGAGATAGGGCCCCTCGAGGCGAAGGGCCGGAAGTCCCAGGAGAAACCCGAACAGGGCGGCAAACAGGGCCGCTAAGAGAAGCGCCGCGAAAAAAGGAAAATGGAATCGGGACATGAGAACCACCGTCCCGTAGGCACCGATGGCAAAGAACCCGGCGTGCCCCAGGGAAATGAGCCCCGTGTATCCCACCAGGATATTCAGCCCGATAGCGACGATGACGTTGATGGCCATGTAATTGGCCACATAGACGTAGTAGTTTTTGAAGAGGAAGGGATAGAAGGCGAGGAAGGTCAGGAGGGCGGCAAACCAAAAAACCGCCACGCCGGATTGGAAAAACCGCACGTCCTCATAGTAGTCTCGCTTGATATCCACGCCTTACCCTCGGCTTGCTTATATCTTGGGAAGTCGCCTTCTGTCAACCGGTGTTTTAAAAAATCAGGAAATTCTGAAAAAATCCTCCTCGAACTCCGGCCTGTTTTCGTAGCGTTTCATGAAAAGGCCGGGCAGCCGTTCCAGGTTTTCGAACAGGCGCGGGTCCGCGTCGATGCCAGCTTTTTGGAGGGCCTTCAAGATGTCGCCGGGATCCGGCGGGCATCCCTTCACGGCGATCATCTCCCGGATGACCGGGTTGTCCTTGTGGGCCCGATACATGCACTGTCCCATGAGGATGGTCTTCTTCATTCCGGGCGTGGGGCGCATGGCCTTCCCTGTCAGCACCTCGATTCCGTCCCATGGTTCCCCCTTCCAGGCGCCCCGGATGGCCATCATCAACAGCCCGTTGACCGCGGAGCAGTAGGTGCACAGGGACAGATCGTACTTCCGGTAGAAGATGCCCCGGATTCCCTGTTTCGCCAGGGGAAGGGGGAGTTCAACCTCCTCCGTCTCCGCATAAACAAAGTCATAACCATGCCTGCGTGCCACCTCCTCCACGCCGGCTCCGGCGATCTCGATGTCGGACAAATCGAGGGGACGGCCCTGCCTTCGGGCCGCGTGGGCGATGTAGGGCACCTCTCCCGCTTCATATCCGAGGAGTCTCGCCCCCACCATGTCAGCCGACAGGACGTCACGGGAGGCCACCAGGAGATTGCTGCGGCGCATCTTTCCGTCCGGCCCCGGGCCCCGCTCGCTGGTGTAGATGCCATCAATCAGGGTCAGCATGGACGGCATGGGATCCGCCAGGCGCGACACGTGGACATGCAGGTTCCTTCCCGCTTCCATGTTGTGGCAACGCTTGCGCGAGGGGATGTCGATGGTCCCCTTCAGGTTCTTGATGCCAAGGCTGACCACCGTCTGGTTGTGGGTCTTCATCACCGGAAGGTCCACCACGAAATCGCTCTCCAGGATATCCGCGTTGAAACGGAGGGTTATGCCGTCTCCCAGGTCCACCTCCTTGAAGGGGCGGTCGAACACGTTCAGCAGTTTCACGCCAAACCGCTTCTTGAGCCGCTCGTACCCAAGGGTCCGGTAGGCGTCTGCCAGGGTCTCACGGTCCCCCGGCTTCAGGGTAACCATCCCCTCGCCGATGGCCATGGCGGAAACGCCCCGTTCGGCGAGCAGTTCCACCATGTCCTGGACCACGCGGGAGGTGGTGATGACCCCCCACTTTGGGTAGGGAACCGACTTGCTCCAGAAGACAAGGTTCGGCTTGATAAAGACCCTCGCGCCGGCCGGGAGATGGTCGAGTCCCCCGGCGAGCGTTACCGCCTCCCGGACCGAGCGGGACGGGGCCTCGTAGCGAACAATGGAAACCAGGTGTTTCTTCACGGGTTCCCCCTTTCTTCCCAGCGACTTCCCTGACGGGTACCGTGCCGATGAAACTCCTTTATGATGCCGTTTAGGGTTTTCCCCTTCTTCAGGATCCATGTCGGCGCCACGAGGTTTTCCGCCGGGGCGTCCCCCGTCAGGCGTTGGATCACGACGGACGGCGGCAGCAGTTCCAGGGCGTCACACACGAGGGAGATATAGGCCTCCATGGAGAGAAGTTCGAAGGGGGTTTTCTCGTAGAGTCGGGCCAGGCGCGTTCCCTTCAGGACATGGAGCATGTGAATCTTGATGTCATCGATCCCGACCTTCGCGAGAAACCGCACCGTCTCGAGCGTCATCTCCCGTGTTTCTCCCGGCAGGCCGAGGATGATATGGACGCCGACTCGGAACGGAAACTCCCGGGTCATCTCCACGGCCCGGGTGAAATCCCCCAAGCCGTGGCCCCGCTGCATCCAGGCCAAAGTCCGTTCATGGGTGGTCTGCAAGCCGTATTCCATCCAGACCGTCAGGCCCCGGAAGACCTTGTGTATCACCTCGAGTCTCTCCCGGTCGATACAGTCCGGCCGGGTGGCGATGGCCACGCCGACCATCCCCTCGAAGCCAAGCGCCTGCGCGTAGATCTTTTCCAGGATCTCCGGGCGTTCGTAGGTGTTGGAAAAGGCCTGGAAATAGACGATGAATTTTCTGGCCTTGTAACGCCTCGCCACGCGCGCGGCGCCGTCCGCTATCTGATCGCGGATGGCAAGGGACCGCTGGATAAACGGCGCAGCCGATCCCCGGCTGTCGCAATAGATACATCCCCCGATTCCCTTCGTCCCGTCGCGGTTGGGGCAGGAAAATCCCGCGTCCACCGGCACCCGGTAAACCTTTTCCCCGAAGGTCTCCTTCAGGTAGTCGCTGAAGCGGCGGTAAGGGAAGGGAGAGGGGGTCACTGCTTCAAAAACACCGTCTGGATGGGGAAGGGAATCTCGATGCCCTCCTTTGCGAACCGCGCGTGGATCATGGAATTGACCCGGTCCTTCGCGTCGAGCATCTGGGTGTATTCCCTCACCCAGAAGATCATGAGGAGGTTGAGGCTGAAATCCCCGAACTCGGTGAAATAGACGCTGGGGGCGGGGTCCTGGAGGATGACGGGAACCTCCCTCGTGGTCTCGAGCATGATGCGTTTCGCCTTTTCGATGTCGCTGCCGTAGGCGATGCCCACCTTCACGCGGGTCTTTACCTTGAAATCGGGGTAGCAGTAGTTCACCAGGCTGGCGTTGACCAGGGCCGAGTTGGGCACCACGAGGATGGTGTTGTCAAAGGTCTTGATGCGCGTGCTGCGCAGGCCGATCTCCTGGACGTCCCCGATCTCTCCCGAGGCCAGCTCGATCCGGTCCCCCGGCCGGAAAGGGCGGTCGATCATGATGGAAAACCCGGAGATCATGTTGGTCAGGGTCTCCTTGGCCGCGAGGCCGATGGCCAGTGATCCCACCCCCATGGCGGTCAACAGCGACCAGGCGTCGTAGTTGAAATGCCTGAGTACCGTGATAACGGCCAGCGTGAAAATCAGGATACTGAAAAGCCGCTGGGTCAGGGGGATGAATTCCCTCACCAGGGTCGTCGTGCTGGCCTTCCTCTTGAGCCGCTCCCCGTACCAGTCGAGCAGGGTCATGCCCACCCGGTAGACGATGGTGGTAACCACCACAACACCAACGATGAAGATACCGCCCCGGACGGCTTCAATAATCCTCCAATGGAAGGGCAGCCGGGTGATGGCATAATCGAGGCCGTAGATGAGGAGGATGTAAAAGACGGGCCGGGCCAAGATGGCAAGGATGCGGTCGTCCACGTCGGTGGCCGTCTCCCGTGCCCACCGCCGCATCCAGCGGCTCATGGCGGCGCGAACGAGAAAGGCGACTATCACAAAGAGAAAAAAAATCCCCGCCGAAAGCGCGAGAGGTTTTACCAGCGGCGCAACCTGGGTCATGCCCCTTCCTTGCCGAAGACGCGTTCGAAAATGGTATCTACGTGCTTGAGATGGTAAGAGATATCGAAAAGGTCACGGAGTTCCGCGGGGGAAAGATGGCGGGCCACGTCCGGGTCAGTTTTCAGGAGGGATTGAAAGTCCGCCCCCTCCTCCCACGAGCGCATGGCGTTCCGCTGCACCATAAGGTAGGCGTCGTCCCTGGAAACCCCCTTGTCCACCAGGGCTAGAAGGACCCGCTGGGAATAGATGAGGCCCCGGGTGAGGTGGATGTTCGCCATCATGCGTTCCGGGTACACGACCAGGCCGTCCAATATATTCTTTACCCGGTTGATCATGTAGTCGATCAGGATGCAACTGTCCGGGGCAATGACCCGCTCCACGGAGGAATGGCTGATGTCCCGCTCGTGCCAGAGGGCGATATTGTCCAGGGACGCCTGGGCGTAGCTTTTGACCAGCCGCGCCAGGCCGCAGATGTTCTCCGAGCCCACGGGATTGCGCTTGTGTGGCATGGCGGACGACCCCTTCTGGCCCTTGGCGAACTTCTCTTCCGCCTCCAGGACCTCCGTCCGCTGCAGGTGGCGGATCTCCGTGGCTATCTTCTCCAGGGTGCCGGCCAGGACGGCCAGCGTGGTGAAGAAATGGGCGTGCCGGTCCCGCTGGATGATCTGCGTCGAGATGGGCGCAGGTTTGAGCCCCAGTTTCTCGCAGACGTAGGCCTCCACCCGCGGATCCACGTTGGCGAAGGTGCCCACGGCGCCGGAGATCTTCCCCACGGCCACGTCCTCCACCGCCCGCGTGAATCGCCGGCGGTTGCGCCCCATCTCCGCGTACCAGAGGGCGAGCTTCAGGCCGAAGGTGATGGGCTCCGCGTGGATGCCGTGGGACCGTCCCATCTGCGGAACATCCTTGAACGCGTGGGCCCGTCGCTTGAGGACCGCCATCAAGTCATCCATGTCCTCGAGGATCAGGGCGGAGGCCCGCTTGAGCATCAGCGCCAGTGCCGTGTCCAGGATGTCGGAAGAGGTCACTCCCAGGTGAATGAAGCGCGCCGGGGGCCCCACCTTCTCACCCACCGCGCTCACGAAGGCGATGACGTCGTGCCGCGTGATCTTTTCCAGCTCGTTGATGCGGGCCACGTCCACGGCCGCCTTTTCCCGGATGGCCTTCAGGTCCTCATCCGGCACGACGCCCAGCCGGTTCCACCCCTCGCAGATGGCGATCTCCACCTCCAGCCAGGCGGAAAACTTGGCCTCGTCCGTCCAGAGCCTGCCCATCGCCTCGCGTGTGTATCTTGGAATCATCGTCCCCTCTTCACGTTTTCGTTTTCACAGGACCCGGACCGGACGGTCGGGCCGCGCCACGACCACCTGCTCACGGTCCAGGCGGCACCCGGGCAGCCCCGCGAGGCACGCGAGCGCCGCCTCCGGGGTGTTGTTGATCTCGCTCAAATGGGCCAGGACCACCCTCTCCAGGTCCGAATGGTAGAGGGTTTCCACGAATTTCGTCGCCGTGGGGTTGGAAAGGTGCCCCTTGCGTCCCCGGATGCGCTGTTTCAGGTCCCAGGGATAGGGGCCTTCCATCAGCATGTCCGGATCGTGGTTGGATTCAACGATGGCCACGTGCGCCCCCCGCATCTGTTCCCGGACCAGGTGTGTCACCACCCCCAGGTCCGTCGCCACCCCCACCTTCAAGACCCCGTCCGTAAAGGCAAAGCCAAGGGGCTCCACCGCGTCGTGAGAGATGAGGAAAGGACTGAACCACAAGACCCCGATCTCGAAG
>JALSPC010000014.1 GCA_026986155.1 bacterium | reverse complement strand
ATATCTCGCTCCTGATCTTCACGCCCATGCCCTCCAGGTGTCGTTTAAGGATAGGCGCAACGGCGGCGTCTGTAAAGGCCTGGAGGCGTTTCTTCCCCCTGGCCACCAGGGTGTTTCTCAATGCGGTGTCCTCCAGGCACGCCGTCACCGCCTCGGCGATGGCGGGGAAGTCCTTTTCGTCGAAGAGGATTCCCGCGTCGGCGAGGGTTTCGGGGACCGCCGCCGCCCCGTAGGCCACCACGGGTATCCCGAAATACATGGCCTCTACCAGGGGCACGCAGAACCCCTCGTGCTCGCTCATGCAGAGGTAGGCAGAGGAGTGGCTGTAGATATGGGTCAGCGTGGGGGCGGAGAGATGTTTCGTCAAGACGACGTCCTTCAGGTTCAGCGCCTCGATGAGGTTTTCCAGGGCCTCCACGTAGGGGCCCGTGTCGAAGTGGCTCCCCACCAGGAAGAGCCGCAGGCTGGGGACGGATTTCTTGCAGAAGTAGAAGACCTTGATGATGTCCTCGATCTTCTTGTTGGGGGCGATCCGCCCCACGTGGAGGAGTATGGGGGCGAGGCGCCGGAGGAAGGGAAACCGGGGCACCTGTTTCAGGCTCTTTTCGTAGAGGGAGAGGTCCACGATGATGGGAAGGACACCCGTGTTCCGGAATCCCAGGGCGTCCAGTTCCTCCCGGTTGAAGGAGGAATCCCCCAGGGCCAGGTCGAACGTGTCCGTCAGGCCGGCGAGCATGTCCCGGCCCGCCTGGCAGCGGCGCGCAACCTTTCGATTGACCCTTTCGAAGAAGTGGGCGGGGGTGATGTTGTGGTAGACGAGGATCTTTTTCTCCGGGAATTCCTGCGCGAAGTCGATGAGTTCCGTCCCGGTGGAGTAGTGGAAGATGAGGATGTTGTCGGGGTGGTGATGATACCGGTAGTAGAGGTAGAATTCCGCCTTGTTCCAGTACATGGGGTGGATGACCTTGCTGAAGATCTTCGAGGTGAATCCCCACCTCCGGAGGATGCACTGGATGCCGATGGCGTCGTTTCCGATGGCGTCGCCGTAGCTGAAGTCCGGGACGAACTGGTGGATCTCCATCTTCAGGCCCTCCCCTCGCCGAGAATCTCGGGCAGGAGGGCCTTGAAATGCCCGGTAACGGCACCGACGCTGAAATCTGCCGCACGCGCCTTCCCCCTATCCCTGAGGATGCCCTGGAGGTTTTTCTGGCGAAGCAGGAAGTGAATTCCCTCGGCGATGCCGAGGAAAGCCTTTTCTTCCCATAGGATTCCCGCGTTCCGGACCGTTTCAGGGACCGCCCCGGCGGAGAAGGCCATGACGGGGCACCCCGAGGCCATGGCCTCGATGAGCGGGGCGCAAAACCCCTCGTGTTCGCTCATGCTGAGGTAGATGTCGGCGGCCCGGTAGAGGGCGGCGAGGTTAGGGGCGGGCAATCCCTGTATGATCTCGATATCCTCCTGGAGGCGGAGCCGCTGGATGAGATCCAGGACGGCGACCGTGTAGTTCTCCCACTCCCAGTTCCGTCCCACGAGCACCAGACGGCTGGCCGGATGTATCTTGTGATAGCAGTAGAAGACCTTGACAATATCCTCGATCTTCTTGTTGGGGGCCCACTTGCCCACGTGAAGGAGGGTTATCCTTTCGTTGAGGTAGTAGAGGCTCCGGAAGGAGCGGTCGTCCCGCACGTTGGTCTCCACCACGAGGGGCAGGACCCCGGTGGCATGGTAACCGGCCGCCTTCAGCTCCGCCTCGTTAAAGCGGGAGACCCCCAGGGCGAGGTGGAAGAGGCCCGCCGCCTCCTCGAGTTGACGCCGCCCCTTTTCGCAGGCCCGCGCCGTCTTTTTGCTGATTCCCTCGAAGAAACGGGCGGGGGTGATGTTGTGGTAGATCATGACCTTCCGCCCAGGCAGTTCGCGGAGGGCGTCGATGAGGGGGGAGTAGATGGAGAAGTGAAACAGGATCGTGTCCGTCTCCCTCACCGCCTCGAAGGCCTCTCTTACGTCCTGGACCTCCCCGGCGAGGGACCTGGGAACGACGCGCCGGGCGCAGAGCCGCGCGGGAAGGCCGGCATCCTTAAGCATTCCGTGGATGTGCCGGGCGTGCTGGGAAATGGCGTCATACCGGTAGAATTCCGGAACGACCTGGTAGATCACGGCTCACACCTCCCCGAAGATGCCGCGCGCGGCCTCTTTGTATCGTTCCACGATGGTGTCCCACCGGTAATTGGCCAGGACATAGTCCCTGCCGGCCCTTCCCATTTTCTCCCGCAGCCCGCCGTCCTTCAGGAGCAGGGACAGGGCCTCCTCAAACTCGGGATAGTTGGCGAAGTAGAGCCCGCCGTTGCCCCGCTCGCAGTGTCCCCGGGTGACGGGGCAGTCGGCATGGACCAGGACGGGGGTTTCCTGGAGCCAGGCCTCCATGATGACGAGGGAGAAACTCTCGTTGACGGAGGGCTGGCAGAAAACCGTGGCGGCCTTGTAGGCGTCGATCTTGTCCTGGATGGGGACGAACCCGAGGGAATGGACGCGGTCCCGGATGGAGTCGGGGATGTCGACGCCCCCGCTCCCCATGAGGACCAGGCGCAGGTCGCTTTCCCGGGACTGGACGAACCGCTGGAAGTAGCGCACCAGGAGGGGGGTATTCTTCCCCCGGTCCTGCCTGCCCGCGTAGAGGATGAAGGGCCCATCGATACGGGTGGCCTCCCGGAAACGGCCGGCGTCTCCCGTCAGGCTCGTGTCGAGCCCGATGCCGACGACGTGCTGGGGCTTGCCGTTTAGGCGGAAGAGGCGGTTCGCCAGGTCCATCTCTTCCGCCACGTTGTAGAGGATGCCGGCGCACGATTCGAAGGTCTCCCGGACGGGGGTCAGCCGCGCGTAGGGCTCGTCGTGGAGGCAGGGGAGGAGAAGGGAGCGTTCCGGGTGGATCGCCGCCCCATAGACGGTGGTGGAAAAGAGGTAGGGAATGAAGATGAAGAGGCGGTCTTCGGCGTTGTCCCGGATGAATTTCAGCAGGTCGTCGGAGCGCAGCATCTCCCGGAAGAAGTAGGACTCCTCTTCCGGCCTTATCTTGAGTTTCCGGAGAAGGCGGTCGTTGATATATCCGAAGATGTCGAAGTAGGTGGGCTGGACGGCGAAACGGCGGACGGGAACCCCCTCCTCGTCGTAGGTGCCCGGCTCGTAGGCGTTTTCCGACCAGTCGGACATGAAGTCCCTGATGGTCGTGGTGAGAACCTCCGCGTCGATGCCCGCCCGGCGCAGGTGGGTCACCGCGCCACGGCATTCCGCCTCCGCGCCGCCGGGGATATGGGTGCCGTACCAGGGGATGACGAAGGACCACTTCATCAGGCGCGGGCCTCTCCCTTGACGGCGATCACGGCGTAGTCCTGGGGGCCGTAGAGGAGCTCGTTCAACTGGATGACGTTGTTGTTGAGGACGTTGACCAGCTTGTCGGAGATGTCCCCCGTTCGCCGGAAAAAGTCCACCTCCGCCAGTTTCATCTCGTCCGGGTAGAAGGAGGCGTAGCGGATGTCCGCCGAAGCGAAGCCGACGGCCTTGCAGGCGAACTGGAGCGTCAGGGGGTGGACGGGCTTTACGTGGGTGGGATCCAGGTAGAAGGCCCCGCAGAAGACGGAAAGGCTCTGGGGGTTGATGGTCTCCATGATGAGTTTCCCGCCCTCGGCGAGTTTTTCGTGGCCGAGCTTGATGAGGGCGAGGAGCTGGCCCCACGAGAGATGCTCGATGACCTGGGCGCAGAAGATGCCGTCGTAATGCCCCTGTTTAAGCCCGGAGAGGTGGGAAACGGCGTCGGCCTCCTCCGCCTCCAGACCGAGTTTCCGGCACGCATCCACCATGGTGGGATTGAGGTCGACTCCCTTGGCGGAGATTCCCGATTCTCTGAGGAGTTCGAGGAATTCCCCCCGCCCGCAGCCGATATCGAGGACGTTTCGGCACCCCTCGAAGTAGGCCAGGTAGGGCCTCTGCCGGGCCTTGATTTCCTCCCGGTTTCCCCGGTGGAGGTCCTCGAAGGAGAGGTAGAGGGATTCCTCCAGGGACTTGTCCGCGGGCGATTCCGACCCGGCGGGCGGCTCGGCGGGGGATACGAGGACCTGCGAGACGCCTTCCACGGGGGTCTCGGCCCTGAGCCGGCGCAACTCCCCCCGCAGGCCTCGGTTCTGGTTCATGGCGCGCAGGGTCAGGCGGAAGAGGCGCATCTGGGTCTCGTTGAGTTTCTCCATCTCCCTCTGGATCTTGACGAGGTAGTGGCGGTAGGCGAGGTTCGAGGTGAGGTCGATGATCCTCGCCAGGTAGACCTTCAGGTCGTTGAAGGAGCGCACGACCTGGGCGTTGAATTCCATCTGCGTGGCAAGGAGAACGCGCGTGAGGGGGGAAAAGACCTTCTGCGCGAGGGCGAAGAGTTTGCCTTTCAGGCCGGGGCGGGCGACGGGCCTGTGGGGCGCCCAGAGGTCGTTCATGGGGGCGATGACCTCGCTGAAGGCGCCGGAAAGTTCCTTGATCTCATCCAGGAGGTCTTCCACGTTGGGCTGGATGCTCAGCTCCATTTCCTCCACGTTCCGGATCTCCTCATGGGAGAATTCCCCCCGCTTGATCCGTTCCTCCGCCCGCTTCCGGATTTCCTCCATGATAGCCTTAACGTCGATGTCCTTTTCGTTCGTCATGCTCTTTCCTCTTTTCAGGTCACGGGATGCGTCAGCCGCTGGAGCGCTTCCTCGTATTTTTGCCGGGTTTTCTCGATGATGTCAGCGGGAATGTCGGGCGGCGGCGGGGTCTTGTTCCAGTCGAGACCGTCCAGGTAGTCCCGCAGGAACTGCTTATCGAAGCTCGCCTGGGCGTGCCCTGGTTTGTAGGCGTCCGCCGGCCAGAACCGGGAGGAATCGGGGGTCAGCAGTTCGTCGATGAGGATGATCCTGTCGTCGAGAAAGCCGAATTCCATCTTGGTGTCCGCCACGATGATGCCTCGTTTCTCCGCGATGCCCCGGGCCCTCTCGTAGATGGCGATGCTCAGGTCCCGGAGCCTTTCCGCCGTCTTACTGCCCAGGGCGTCGGCCATGTAGGCGAAGGAGACGTTCTCATCGTGGTCGCCTTGCTCGGCCTTGGTAGCGGGAGTGAAGATGGGCTCGGCAAGGCGGTCCGCCTCCCGGAGTCCCTCGGGGAGGGGAATCCCGCAGATCTTCCCGTCCCTCAGGTATTCCCGCCATCCCGAGCCGGCCAGGTAGCCCCGGACGACGCATTCAAAGGGAATGGGGCGGGCCTTTTTCACCCAGAGACTCCTGCCTTCCAAGTCCCGCCGATAGGGCCGGCACGCCTCGGGAAACGTCGCCACGTCCGCCGAGATGAGGTGCGTTTCCACCAGGTCTTTCACCTGCTCGAACCAGAAGAGGGTCATTTGCGTGAGGATTTTCCCTTTTCCGGGAATGGGCTGCTTCATCACCACGTCGAAGGCGGAAATCCGGTCGGTGGCGACCATGAGGAGGGAATCCCCCAGGTCGTAGTTGTCCCGCACCTTCCCCCTGGAAAAGAGGGACAGGCCCGGGAAGTTCGTTTCGTAAACGGCGTCGTTCGTCATGTTCTTTCCCTTTCTGTCAAGGCGCCACGCGAAGGGTGCGCATGCGATTGATGGCCTGGGCGGCCTCCATCTTCCTGGGAAGTGACAGGTTCCCCGTCCGGTAGGGCGTCAGGATGTCAAGGCCCCCGCGGGACAAGTCTTCGAAGACCCTGTCGAGGATCTCGGACAGGGTGGTGCGCCCGTCCACGTAGCGCTGGGCGGCGTAGTGGATGAGGTAGCCGATGCTCCGGGTCTGGGAGACGTCGGCGAGCTGCTCCATGTCCTTGAGGTCGATCGCCGTGTGACCAAAGAGGAGCATGAAGAGGCCCTTGGCGTCGATCTTCACGTCCCGCTTCCCCCGCGAGGGGTCGAAGGAGCGTCTCAGCGGGACGCGGTGACGGATCGTTCCGAACGCGTCTCCGCCTTCCCTCTCGCGGCCGGACGGGAAGAGACGGGCGATCTCCCGGGTGTTTTGCGTGACGTCTCGCGGCCGGTAGGTGTCCATCATGACGACCGTGTCGGCCACGTCGAAGTAGTCTCCCGAGCCCCCCATGACGAGGATGGTAGAGACCCCGTGGTCCGTGTAGAGCTGGCGGACCTTGTCCACGAAGGGGGTGATGGGCTCCTTTCCCCTGGGGACCAGGCGCTGCATCCGCTCGTCCCGGATCATGAAGTTGGTGGCCGAGGTGTCCTCGTCCATCAAGAGGACCCGCCCGTCCGCCTCCAGGGCCTCCATGATGCCCGTGGCCTGGGAGGTGCTGCCGCTGGCATTGTCCGTGGAGAAGGCGCGGGTATCCTTCCCGAAGGGAAGGTCGTGGATGAAGGGCGAGATGTCCACCTTCTCGATGTAACGTCCGTCCGCCGCCCGGATCTTCACCGCGTCGGGAAGGGTGACGACTCTTTCCCTCCCGTCTCCCGGGATATGGTTGTAGACGCCCATCTGTAGGGCGTTGAGCAGGGTCGATTTTCCGTGGAAACCGCCGCCCACGATGAGGGTGACGCCTTCCGGAATGCCCATGCCGCTGATTTGCCCGGCGTGCGGCGCGGGAAGGGTGACCCGCAGGCTTTCGGGAGACACGAAGGGAACCCCGCCCGCGAGGGGCCGGTCGTCCACGCCGCTCACGCGCGGAAGAATGGCCCCGTCCGCCACGAACGCCACGAGTCCCCTGGAGGCGAGGGCCTGGCGAAGGGTCTCCTGGTCTCTCACCGAGTGGACGAACCGGGTCAGCGCCTCCCGGGGGATCTGCAGAGTCTCCGCAATGATCCCCGGTATCTCGCCGGAAAGCATGGCGGCGGCCTCTTTCCCCAGGATGGTGCGTCCCGCGGCCGGCAATCCCACGACGAACCGGAAGGCGATCTCCCCGCCGGCGATGACCACGGCGTTGCGCCTGAGGACCTTCTGTGTCCCCGCCTCGATGTCGATCATCCCGCTTTTCCCTATTCCACGATGACCCTTGACGAGGGACGTCTTCACTGACTTGAAACGCCGCCCGAGGAAATCCTCCACCGCCGTCCGCTCGACCGCGTCGTCAAGGAACGCCTCGGGGATCCGACCCTGGACCGGCACCACCGCGCAGACGCGGGTCGGCGCGGCGAAGGGGTCTCCCTGAACGTGGTCGATGTGCAGGACGAATCCCGGGTAACGGTACGCGCCCCGTATCTCTTTGTAGCACTTGTAGCCCTGCCGGTCGATCTGGCGGAGCTTATGTAACAGTTCGGAGTGGTTCGGGACAGATGCCATGGGCAGAGCGCTAATCCGCCTCTGATGGCTCGTATTCAAATCGTTTTCTCTCAAGCCCTTTTTCTCTTCGAAGTTGTCGGGCGTATAGCGCCGTAATCCATTTGTGGATATCCTCATTTGTCAGGGCCTTGAGCCGATCGAAAAAGATTTTCTCTTCCCGGATAGTACCTCTTCTAAGGAATCTAATGCCTAAAAGGTTTCTTCCCGCCCTCTTCAAATTATTGTGAACCACCTCCACTTCCATGTAAATATACTTGCTTAAATCAAGTTGGATTGGGATGCCATGAGTGTTCAGGAAGAAACGCATGGCAAAGATATCGCCTTTTTTATAAGATTCAAAGATATGCGCCTTTTCATAAGAAAGCCGCATGCCGTCTCGGCTGATATCTTCCACCCGGGCAGTTTCCTCAAATTCCAAGTCTTCAAGTTTAACCCCGTGATATTTCTTGTTTTTAATGATATCTATGGTAATTTCGTAGTCGAGAGGCGGTTCGAGCCGTAAGGAATTTCGGCGCTGTTTGATCTCTATTCTGCTGGGTAATCGAAGAACAACCGCCTGTTTGAATCCTCGCATCCGAAGGGGGACAATTCCCTCTGAAACAGTGGTAAAGGAAAAGAATTTTTGCTTGTCTCGATAATTTATAATAAAGTTGACAACCACTCTCTTGTTTTCAAAACTGTGTCCCGGCCCTCGCTCGGGAGGATCTTGGAGGAGAATCTTGTTGTCTGTCTTCCTGTATTCGAGAAAAAGGCATTTGAAACTCTCGTAGCGATATTCTGGAATGTTAATCTCCATAACGCTTTTCCTCGCGTCTGCTTCCTCGAGAATCTCACGGATTTTTTCGGGATCCCTGATGTCAAAATGCTCGACGGCAGGGAGATCATCTTTGGGGTTCAGGAAAAACCGATTAATGAGATAGACTATTCCGCCCAAGACAAGGATACTTATCAGGACCCATAGGATGAAGGGACCTGCCACAGAAAAATTACTTGCCCCAGCTGTTTTCTGAACCGTTCGGAGAAACCCCTTATCCACGTTTGCGGCAAAGGCTATTCCCAGGTATCCCATAACTGGTTTTAACAGAATTTTTCTCCTTATAGTCGATTAATGCTCGTAACCTGCGATAAGAACGTTGTAACCATATTCAGCGAGCCGCTTTCCTTCAGCTATTGCGTCCTTACGGGAGTCGAACACCCCAACCCTGACACGATAATACGTAGTTTCTCCCGTTTTATATATCACAATGTAAACATTTTCCACAAGGGTTCCCAATTTCTCGGCGAGTTTGTCCGCGTTGTCCTTGTTAATGAAAGAAGCCACCTGAAGTGTGTAGAGTCCCGGCTCGGATTTCGACAGGAAAGCGGCGGCGCTGGGGGGTGTCTTAAGAACCTCGATCATTACCTCCGCCGTGCCGGGGCCTACCATGCCAATGGCCTTGGCGGCGGCGTAACTCAGGTCAATGATGCGGTTCTTCACAAAGGGGCCCCGGTCGTTGATGGTTACCTGAATGGAACGGTTGTTCTCCAGGTTTGTGACCATTACCCTGGTGCCAAGGGGCAGGGTTTTATGAGCGGCGGTCATGTCGTACATGTTATAGATTTCACCGCTAGCCGTTGGTTTCCCGTGGAAATCCTTTCCATACCAAGAGGCGATTCCGACCTGGCGGCTGCCCGGGACCGGTTGGATAGGGGAGGGGACCGGAACGCGCCTGGCGCAGGCGAATAGAAAGAAAAGCGCGAGAAAAAGAAACTGAAACTTGATAGGCGGTATTGTCTGGAGTCTTTTGCGGCGTGCCCGACGTGCCCGACGTGATTTCATGGTTGGGTGGTTTCCTTTCCTTTTCGCGCGATGATTATCTTGGATTTTCCCGTGGGGGAGACGATCTTGCTTACCGTTTCGAAAACCGCCTTGAAGCGGCCCGTCTCATTTTCGAGAATTTCCTTCATCCGCTTGGATCCCATGGAGAGAAGCCGCAGGGTGTAAAGCCCTCGGATGAGGCGGTTTCGGGGAATCTCGTGTTCCATCATATAAAAGGCCTTTCCGTTCCTGAGAACCCGCCTTACTTCCCCGAGGCAGGCGTCCGCCGTCTCGTTTTTCAACTCGTAGAAGGCGTGAGAGCAGCTTACCGCGTCGGCGACACCGGGTTTTACCGGCAGGGCGGCCACGTCAGCCAGGACGAGAAAGACATTTTTCAGCTCACGGGTTTTCTCCCGGGCGACCCTCAGCATGCCGATGGAGAAGTCGATACCTACCACACGCCCTTTCTCCCCCACTGCTTCGGCGTAGCGGGGCAGAAGAGAGCCCGTTCCCGTGCAGATATCGATGACTGTATCCCCCGGGCGGGGGTCCGCCGTCGAGATAAGAAAATTCCGCGCCTTCTGTTGCAGGTCCCTGGAATGGAGGGCAATGAACTTGTCATAGACGTGGGAGAAAGCGTTGTAGTATTTGACCCTGTTTTTTCGGATCATAGGTTCTTTTCCTTAACACTGTTTTGCGGAAAATAACATCTGAAATGACTTCGGTCAACGCGCGCGCGCAATCCCTAAAGGCATTTTAGGGATGATTCCAAGGCACAAAGAGGGTTGTGGCTACGTGAATCCGAGATGTCTGTGCCTTGGGAACAATCATGAAACCCCATTGCCTGAAGAGGGAAAATCGCGTTGTTTGGATGACTTTTGCTCACCCTCTAACGCTCACCTCATAAATGGTATTTTGGAGAATATTTTTGAATTCGAGGAGGCTTTTCTTGGAATACCCCAACCCGCGGCACAAATCCGGGGCGAGGACCTTTTCCGAGGGCGTGAAGGGCTGAAGGGCGAGACGTTTCGCGCCCGCGAGCCACTGTCCGATACGTTTCACATCATCCCGCGAGAACCAGTTTGGGTGGATCGTTGCCCTGAATTCGTAAGAGAAGTCGGGATTTGAAAGGAGAAAGGCCGCGCTTTGGGCAACGCCTTCTTTGTCGGTTTCTGTCGCGCCCATATGTCCGTATTTTTCTAGGGGAACCTTCACGTCCATGGCGACGTAGTCGATAAGGCCCTCTTGAACCCATGGAATCCATCGCTTCGGCCGTGTCCCGTTGGTGTCCAGCTTGATATTGTATCCCAGGTGTTTTATCAGTTCGAGGAGAGGGGCAAGCTCATGAAGCGTGGGTTCCCCCCCGGTGATACAGACACCGGTGAGGAGCCCCTTTCTCTCTTTTAGGAATTCAAGAAGGTGTGTTTCGTCGATACGAGGGAGATCATCGGGGGCGATGAGATCCGCGTTGTGGCAGTAGGGGCACCGCAGATTGCACCCGGCCGTGAAGAGGGTGCAAGCCACGTGGCCCGGGTAGTCCACCACGGTAAAGAGCTGGAGATCTTGGATGGGACAGGGACGATCCGACGCGGGTATGGAGATGATCTTACCCATGGAACCGCTCCCGGTGTCCTGCCAACGCATGGTAACGGTTAGACCTTGAACGTAACCCGTTCCTTGAACTCCTCCTGCTTTCCCTTGTTCCAATTCTGGATGGGGCGGTGGTAGCCGACCACGCGGCTGTAGATCTCACAGGGGGTTCCCTTAACCTGCTTGAGCTGTTCCTCGATCCGGACGATTTCGAGTCGTGCCTGGGTCAGGCGATCGCCCGTTTCTGCTCTATCCATGTGTTTGCCTCCTCTAATTCGCGTTTTTTCTGTTGAAGTTGGGCCAGGAGTTCTCGTTTCCTTTCCTCTATGCACTTGGGGCATTCCTCGTGCTTCCCGGCGAGATACCCGTGGATGGGACAGACCGAGAAGGTGGGGGTAATGGTGAAGTAGGGCAGGTGATATCGGAAGGCGATAGTCTGGATGAGCTGCTTGCAGGTTTCGATGTCCTCCAGGGCCTCCCCGAGGAACCCGTGGAAGACCGTCCCTCCCGTGTATTGCGACTGAATCTCGTCCTGGAGATTCAGGGCCTCAAACAGGTCGTCCGTGTAGCCAACGGGGAGCTGGGTAGAATTGGTGTAGTAGGGCTCCGTTTCCCCCGCGGTGATGATGTCTGGAAATCGTTTCTTGTCCAGGCGCGCCAGCCGGTAGGCCGTTCCCTCGGCGGGTGAGGCCTCCAGGTTGTAAAGATTGCCTGTTTCCTCCTGGTATGTCTTGAGGCGTTCCTTCATGAAGGCCATGACCTTTAGGGTAAAGGCCCGTCCTTCCCGGGAGCCCATGTCCCTGCCCATGAAGTTGAGCAGGGATTCGTTCATCCCGTTTAACCCGATGGTATTGAAATGATTTTTCCAGTATTGTCCGAAACGCTCGTGGATGTCGGCAAGGTAGAACTTCGCGTAGGGATACAGGCCCTTTTCGGTCAATTGTTCCAGGACCTTCCGTTTGATTTCCAGGCTTTCCTTGGCCAGGTCCATCAGCTCGCCGACCCGCCGGAGATATTCCTCCTCCGTCTTCGCCGTGTAGCCGATGCGGGGCATGTTGAGGGTGACGACCCCGATGGATCCCGTAAGGGGGTTGGCGCCGAACAGGCCGCCGCCGCGCTTGCGCAGCTCACGGTTGTCGAGCCGCAGCCGGCAACACATGCTTCGGGCGTCTTCCGGGTTCATGTCGCTGTTGACAAAGTTGGCGAAATAAGGAATGCCGTATTTTGCCGTCATCTCCAGGATGGGCCGGATCACGGGGCGGTCCCAGTCGAATTCCTTGTAGAGATTGTAGGTGGGGATGGGGAAGGTAAAGACCCGGCCTTTCGCGTCTCCCTCCATCATGACCTCGGCGAAGGCGCGGTTCAGAATATCCATCTCTTCCTGGAATTCCCCGTAGGTATGGCCGGTGATCTCCCCGCCGATGACGACGGCCTCGTTGACGAGGGTGGAGGGGACGGTCAGGTCCATGGTCAGGTTCGTGAAGGGTGTCTGGAAACCGACGCGCGTGGGAACGTTGATGTTGAAGACGAATTCCTGAAGGGCCTGCTTAACCTCCTCGTAGGACAGCTTGTCGTAGGCGATGAAGGGGGCGAGATAGGTGTCGAAGTTGGCGAAGGCCTGCGCCCCGGCCGATTCTCCCTGGAGGGTGTAGAAGAAGTTCACGATCTGTCCCAGGGCTGGCCGCAGGTGGCGGGCGGGACGGCTCTCCACCTTTCCCTCCACCCCCTTGAACCCCTTGAGCAGGAGGTCTCTCAGGTCCCAGCCGCAGCAGTAGACGGAGAGGAGACCCAGGTCGTGGATATGAAAGTCGCCGCCCACATGGGCCTCGCGGATTTCCGGGGGATAGATGCGGTTGAGCCAGTACTGGGCGGTGATGGTGGTGGCAATGTGGTTGTTCAGCCCCTGGAGGGAGTAGCTCATGTTGCTGTTTTCGTTGATGCGCCAGTCTTCCCGCATGATATACTTATCTACCGTCTGTTCCACGTCGAGGAACATGGCCTGGATATTCCGGATGTCCTCGTGCTGCTTGCGGTAGAGAATGTAGGCCTTGGCGGTCTTGGCGTGGCCGTTTTCGATGAGGACCTTCTCGACGATGTCCTGGATCTCTTCGACAGTGGGGGTGAGGTCGTCGCCGAATTTCCTGATGAGGGCGTTCACCACCTCGTTGGAGAGCTGGTAGGCGAGACGCCGGTTGACCCCTCCCACGGAGCGTGCCGCCTTGTAGATGGCGTTGGCGATCTTTTCCTGGTCAAACCTTACGAAGCGTCCGTCCCGCTTGCAAACCTTTTGGATCACGCCAGACCTCCCATCACATTAAAATCACATTAAATGATTAAGATAAATCACTATATATTGTGTCCAAAAGCGTTACTACCACAAGATATTGTGGTCTGTCAAGAAAAAAATAAAATGGTATTTTACGTTTTTTCGGGGTAGACGGCATAGTGAAACCACCGTGCCGCGGGCGGCGGGAAGAGATTTTCTGAATGGAAAGGAAGGAAACCAGGCGCGCCTAATCCAAGCCCTTGGTTGTCGCGGCCTCGGTGAAGGAACGACTCGCCCGGGTAAGGAGAAGAAACAGCACGCACAAGGCGAGGGCTATGATGTTTTCTCTCAAGCTGGGGGCAAAGAAGAGGATGAATCCCTTGTCCTTGATGAGCGCGGGGAAACTCGAAACGCAAAAGGGAATGATAAAGAAACGAAAGACCTGCCATTTGTTCGCGGCCTTCCTGATATTTTCAAGGGAGTGAAAGGCATTGAGGTTGAGCACCGCGCCAATCAGGATGGCGATGCCCACGGACCTCAGCCACAGTTCCCCGTTGGGCTCAAAATATTTGATGGCGAAAAAGACATACCAGATAAGACAACACCAAAGGACCTTCATGCTGCCCGAGAGCCCGGAAAGGTATCGTAATATCTTGGGTGTCATTATGTATAGACATTATCAGGCGGGCCGTTACTTTTCAAGCCGTTCCTCATATCGGCAGACGTGGATAAGGTCTTCGAGGCGGGCCTCGGCGATCCCGATGCAGGTGTCCGCGGCTCCGTAATACATCTTGACGGTTCCGTCCGGTTCCAGGATCCATCCACAGGGGAAAACCACGTTGGGGACGTCCCCCGTGCGTTCGTAAGGCTCTTCCGGGCCGAAGATAAAGTGGGGGCAGTAGCCGAGAATCACCTCCGGGTTTTTCAGGTCGAGGAGCATGGCCCCGATCCGGTAGAGCCTTCCCGCCGCCGTTTCACGGATTCCATGGTAGAGAACCAGCCATCCTTCTTCCGTCTTGAGGGGTGGGGTGCAGACACCGACCTTGTGACCGCCCCAGCCCGGTTTCGGAGAGAGCAGGACGCGGGAACGGCCCCAGAAGACCAGGTCGGGGGAGTAGGTGATCCACATGGAACCCCGGGTGCCTCCCATTCCGGAGGGGCGGTTGATCATCACGTAATACCCGCCAATTTTTTCCGGGAAGAGGACGGCGTCCTTGTTGTCCACTTCCGTGGCGAGACAGACGCGCTCGAAGGACTTAAAATCCCGCGTCTTGCCGATGGCGACGCGCGGACCCGGCGGGCCGTAGGCGGTATAGGTGATGTAGTAGGTGTCATCGATCCGGGTGACCCGTGGGTCCTCGATGCCGTAACGCTCGTAGAACTCGAAAGGGGTCTCCGGGGAAGGCGTGACCCAGGGATTGGGCTGAACCTCGAAATGATAGCCGTCCGCGGAGGTGGCAAGGGTCAGGTGGCTGTGTCCCTTCAGGTCCTCGACCCTCAAGATCAGGAGATATTTGTCCTCGAACTTGCAGGCGGCCGCATTGAAGACCGTGTTGCAGGGGTAGGGGATATCGTCCTTCGTGAGGATGGGGTTTCTCGGAAACCTTTCGAACGGATAGAGATGATGGTGCATGATCCGCCTCCTTTATTCCACCAGGATGATGTGGGAATCGATTTTGGGAATGTCCATGATGGACTTGTAGAGGGCCATGTGTCTGACGGCGATGCGTGACCAGGAAATTTCGTCCCGGACGTAGGCACGGGCGTTTTCGGAGAGCCGTTTCTCGAGGGCGGGATTGGAGAGGATTCGGCAGATGCCCTCGATGTAGTCCTCGTTTGTTTCACAGATGATTCCCGCGTCGTGTCCGCCGATGATGTCCTTCATCACCTCCGTGTCGCTGGTGACGACGGGCTTCCCGAAGGCGAGGCAGTGGGCGAGGATCCCGCTCTGGGACGTTATCTTGTAGGGCAGGGCCACCACGTCCGCGGCGGAGAGAATCGTGTCGAACGTCTCCTGGGGGAGCTGCCCTCTCAGGATAAATATCTGGTCCTTGTTGGGCGACCGGGCGATCTTGTTGAACAGCATGTTCCGGTATCCCCGGTGCTCCGTGCCGCGTATCTTCCCCGCCACCACCAGGATCACGTCCGGGTAACGCCTGCATATTTCGGGAAAGATGTCGATGACGAGTTCGAAGTTCTTGGAGGGGCGGAAATAGCCGATGATGAGAATCACCTTCTTGTCCGACGGTAGCCCGAGGAGGCGTTTCGCGTTTTCAACGGGGGTGACCTCCCGGGCCCCGTGGGGGATGACCACGATCTTGCCCGGGTCTTTTCCCTCCAGGATTTTCTCCAAGGCCGCCTTCTGGTAGGTTTCGTGCACGATGACCCGGTCCGAGTTGGCCATGATGGATTCGATGATGATGCGATGTTCCCGGGGGATGTCCTGGTAAACCGTGTGAAGGGTCGTGACCACGGGGATCCTCACGAGTCGGAACTGGACGATAAGAGGGACCACCGAGACACCGAAGTGCCTGCCGAAAAGGCCGAACTCGTGCTGGATGTGGACCACGTCCGGGGTGAAGCGGGTCATCATTCGAAATGCCTTCTCCGCGATGTCCCCGTCCTCGTAGTCGAAGGCGGGAAAGACCTTTTTGCCCGATCCCCCTTTGTGGCAAACGACATAAATATCCGCGCCTTTTTCCTTCAGGGCCGTTGTAAGATACTGGCAATAGGTGGCGATGCCGCACTCAATCGGAGGGAACGAAGAAATAATGCCGATTCGCATAGTCGCCTCCTTTCCGGATGTCCCGTTTCGGCATCTCCGCCAACGGAAAAGATAGGCATGAAAGACAAAAAATCAAGGGGCCGTCATTAAAACGTTCATGGAAAACCGGATAAACAAGGCAGGGGACCCATTGGATAAAAATTCCGTTTACCGGGGATTTCCCTTCAAGCTCACGGGATCTCTCGAAAATTAATG
>JALSPC010000013.1 GCA_026986155.1 bacterium | reverse complement strand
AAAAAGATTTTTGCAAATAATGTCGATATTTGGTAAAGAAGTTCTGGCGGCCGAATCCTGGGAAGAAGGCCGGGAGAAATCTTGCGTAACACGACAGAAAAGTCTTTCCTCGGTTAGAAAGGAGAGAAGATGGGTGAAAAAACGATCCTGGTAATAGAAGATAATGAGATAAATATGAAACTGGTTCGGACGCTTCTGAAAATTGGTGGATACCGGGTTCTTGAAGTGCGAGATGCGGAAACCGGCATAGAAGTCGCCCGACGCGATAAACCGGACTTGATTCTGATGGATATTCAGTTGCCGGCAATGGATGGTTTGGAAGCAACGCGCCTCATCAAGCGGGAACCGGAAGTTCAGCACATCCCCGTGGTAGCTTTGACCTCTTACGCGATGCAAGGAGATGAAAAAAAAGCCCTGGAAGCTGGATGCTCGGGATACATCAGCAAACCTATCGATACACGTAAATTCCTAGAAATTTTATCTGATTTTTTCTGAGAGTCCCAGAGAAGTAGAACGCGAAAGGAGAAATTATGACAGAATATGGAAAATACATGCAGAGGTTTTTTCGAGAATTCGCTTCGTTCTCATTGAGCCTCATTTTCGTATTTGGTTGTATCTGTCCCTTGTACGGATCGGAGGGGGGAGCCAGCTCGAAAAAGGCCCTTCACTATCTTAAGCGGCTCAGTATCGAGCAACTGGCCTCTCTCGAGGTTACCACGGTATCCAAGGAAGCGGAAAAGTTTTCAGATGCCGATGCGGCCGTATTTGTAATTACCAATGAGGACATTCGGCGTGGGGGATTTACCAGTATCATGGAAGCCCTTCGCCTGGTGCCGGGAATGCAGGTCGCGCATATCGATGCAAACAAATGGGCGATCAGTTGCCGGGGTTTCAACTCCTGGTATGCCAATAAGCTGTTGGTGCTTGTCGACGGAAGATCTGTGTACACCCCCCTCTTTTCCGGGGTCTATTGGGATATGCAGGATGTGATGCTGGAAGATATCGATCGGATTGAGGTAATTCGGGGACCCGGCGCAACGCTTTGGGGTGCCAACGCCGTCAACGGGGTTATCAACATCATCACCAAAAAAGCCCGGAACACCCAGGGGGGAATTGTAACAGCCGGTGGCGGAAATCAGGAAAAGGGGTTTGGCGCAACCCGTTACGGGGGCAAGATCGGGAAAAATGCCTGGTACCGGATTTACGCGAAATATTTCGATCGGGGTCCCTTTAAAACCAAGCGGGGAAAGGATGCAGAAGATGACTGGAATGCGTGGCGGGGAGGCTTTCGTCTCGACTGGAATTCGACCCCTTCGGACACCTTTACTTTCCAGGGGGATCTCTACTCTGGGGACAGCGGAAACGAACACGTCTTTCCCGATATGGTTGTTTCAAAGACCTTTGCCGATTCAACGGACTTTTCCGGAGGGAATTTCCTGGGGCGGTGGAGGCATACATTTTCAAAAACTTCTGAATTTACGTTTTTAAGCTATTTTGACCGGACTCATCGCAGCCAGGAGATATATTCGGAAGCCCGGAATACCTTCGATGTGGATTTTCACCACACCTTTCTGTTGACACCCGGCCAACAGGTCGTTTGGGGGGGAGGATACCGTGTGAGCCGGGATAACGTCAGGGGCACCAGGTTGGCCTTTTTTGACCCGAAACGCCGTACCGATGAAATTTTTTCCGCTTTCGCCCAAGACAGGATAACCCTAATAAAAAAGAAACTGGATCTCACCGTAGGTTCAAAATTCGAACACAACGATTACAGCGGGTTTGAGGTACAGCCGACCGTCCGTCTGCGGTGGAAGCCCAAAGAAAACCACACCCTTTGGGCGGCTGTTTCCCGGGCGGTTCGCACGCCTTCCCGTGCGGACCACGATTTGACCGCCATCCTGTCAACAGCGCAAAAGGACCATGTCAGAACGATTCGCCTATTGAAGGGGAATAAACGGTTTGGCTCTGAAAAACTCATCGCCTATGAGGCAGGGTACCGATTTGTGCCCGCATCCGGGTTTGCTCTGGATATTGCAACGTTTTATAACGTATATCACGACCTGCGAACCGATGAACCGATGACCCCTCTTCCCGGCAGGATCTCCCCCATGGGAAGGGAAATCAACATTCCCATGAAAATCGTCAACAAATATCATGAAGATTCCTATGGATTTGAGATATCAGGGGCACTCAAGCTGGCGGACTGGTGGAAAATAGGCCTTGGATACAGTTGGATAAAACTCCACCTTTTTGCGGATAAAGTCACAAATGAAAGCGTTGTGGAACTCAGTGAGGGGGCCACGCCACGAAACCAGTTTTCCATTAGTAGTTATATGGATCTTCCCGGTCACTTTCAACTGGATACCCTTCTTTTCTACGTGGATAACCTGCCAGGATGGGGGGTTCGCAGTTACCCCCGCCTAGATGCCCGGATAGGATGGCATCCCCTGGAAAATCTGATGATCAGCGTAAAATTTGAAAACCTACTGGATCCCAGGCATTACGAATACATGAGCACGGAGGGCATTCAAGCCACGCAGGTTCCACGAAGTGTGTATGGAAAGATTACGTGGCGTTTTTAAGGTTTGGAAATTCTATGCTTCGACCGTTTATGAAAAAACCGGCCGGTATGCTCGCGACTTTGTGCCTTATTATCTTCGGTCTCTCCTGGAAAGCCGGATCGGGATGGGGGGACATGACTTTCAAGCCGTCTCAGGTAAAGGCGGCGTTCATCTACAATCTGGCCTACTTTGTTAACTGGCCAAAAAGCTATGTCTGTAAGGATTCCGGAACATTTGTAATTGCCGTGCTGGGAAACGATGAGATCGCCCATGACCTGAAGATCCTGACGCAGAATGAAAAAGTTCTGGGATGTAATATCCGGGTCAAGGCGTACGCTTCTCAATCAGAGATTGATGCGTGCAGGATTCTTTTTGTCAGTCGATCTGCTCAAACTGACTTGAAAAAACTTTTGACCCATGCTGCCGAATCTGGGATTCTCACCGTGGGAGACTGGGACACCTTCATCCGCCAGGGAGGGATGGTGGGCCTGATCCGAAAGGGAAAACGCATCCATCTTGAAATCAATATTGAAGCGGCCCGAAGCGCAGGAATCCGGTTCAATGCAAAACTTCTAAAACTTGCGGACATCATCCGAACTTCCGGCCCATAAAGGAGAAAGGGATGTGGGGGTTCAGGCACTTTTCCATTAAACATAAACTCACGACCATGATCGTACTCGTTTGCGGTTTGATGATCTTGCTTATCTCCATGTTCTTTGTTTTGAGCGAAGCGATTTCATACCGTGAAGGGGTGTTGAACAATATTTCAACCCTGGCAAGGATCACAGGCATCAACAGCACGGCCGCCCTCAGTTTTCAGGACCCGAAAACGGCCCGCGAGTTGCTGGAAGCATTGCGGGCGGAGCCACATATCGTCGCCGCCGCCATATACACGGCGGACGGAACCCGTTTTGCCAGCTACGTTCGGAATCCCGGCATGGAACTGCCCCGGCACGCCGATTTCAAAAAACTGATATCGACCGACATGAAGGCCACGGAACCTCCCTTGCTGCTGAAACACCTCACAAACCTCCATAAAGACTTTATGGATGTCATCCAGCCCATCAAATTCAAGCACCGGTGCATCGGGGCCGTTTTCATCCGCTCCGACCAGAAATGGATCCACGAGCGAATGAAGATGTTCACAAAGTTGGCTGTTGGAATCATTTTTTCCCTCATTTTTTTATCATTTATCATTTCTTCAAGGGTCCAGCGGATTATCTCAGGTCCCATTGAGCAATTGGCGGAAACCATGCAAAGGGTAACCCGATCAAAAGACTATTCGGTCCGCGTAAAGAAACAAAGCATGGACGAGTTGGGTACCTTGAT
>JALSPC010000012.1 GCA_026986155.1 bacterium | reverse complement strand
GGGATGACCCTCGGTTACAGGGATCTTTTCCTGAAGGATAAAGGGTTACCTTCGTTCGTCGATTTCCACGTGGCCCAAACGGGAAAGACTTCTTGTAAGGTTTCCTGGATCCGTGGAAAATTTGGGCAGTTCGTCATCAAGCTGTGGGGCGATCTCACCTCCTTTTCTCCATTGATTGGAAAGATTCGATGTCAGACGGATACGCGGCAGTTCAGGGCCCTGTTGCCCCTCTTCCCGAGGCTTTGCAAGGACCGTCATTGCCTCATGGCGAAGGGAGACATCCAATGTGACGGTATCTTTGCATTCGGGGAACCCTTTACCTACCATCTATCGGCGGAAGTCAACAATGCGACCGTTCCTTTTCCCAAGTCTCGGGAACCCTTTAAGATTTCTCGCCTTAAGTTTCTTTTAGCCAACGGCGTAAGAAGCGTGGATATCGACGGATTCCTCTACAAGGGAACCATCGGCAACCGGTTTTCGCTGGCCGCGATTTCCCGGGAAGGTCAGTGGTTCTGGCGTGGAAGGGCTGATTTCAAATATCTCGACCTGGATGATTTCAGGCCATTTTACTGGCCGCGACATCGTATGGAGAAAGACGGGGTCGCGGTGAGGGCGGAAGCCCCCGCCGAAAAGGAGAAGCAAGTGGGGCTCTTCGTCAAGTTGGCGCGTTTTCTCCACGGGAAGTTCATCCGTGGCGCCATCTCGGCGAAAGGCCTGAAGGTTCTCGACTACCGTCTCCAGGATTTCTTCACGCGTTTCGATCACCAGGGAACCCATGGAAGGATACGGGGATTGAACTTCCTGACGCCGGAGGGATACGGGGCCATTGATGTGGACTGGTCGGAAATGGACAAGGGGGACATTCTTTTGAAAGTCGATCCGATCGCGAAGAACCTCGACTTTGGAAAGATTTTAACGGGGCTTCTCGGAAGGGATTCTCCGTTTACCGGCATGCTATCCTTTCATGGCGCGCTCAAGGGGGTGGGACAGTCTTTCCATGATGTCAGGAAAACCGTTTCGGGATACATGGTTGCGGAGTATAAAAACGGTGTCATCAAACACTGGAAAGTTTTGAGCGACATCTTCGCCCTCATCAATATCTACGATATTCTCAAGGGCCTGCCGGACTTTTCAAAAGAGGGCCTGGCCTACAAAAAGATAAAGGGAACGATTACCGTAAAAAACGGGATCGCCAAGACGGACAACGCCCGCCTGGAAAGCCGTCCTTTCTTCATCGGCGGGCAGGGGCAACTGAACCTGGGTGACGGTATGCTGACCCTGTTGATTGGGGTCTATCCGTTCAAGATGATCGACAAGATTATCAGCAAGGTCCCCATCGTGGGGTGGATCTTCACGGATCATAACAAGCGGGTCCTCGGATACTATTTCCGCGTCGAAGGCCACGTGACGCAACCCGAGGTTTCTTCGGTGAATATCGAATCTTATGGCAAGAATATTTTCAATATCTTCAAGAAAATCATCACCCTTCCCATCTATCCGTTCCTCGACCATTCTAAGAAGGAGGAGAAGAAATGAAACGAAAGATCGTCATCGTGGGCGCGGGCAAGGTCGGGACGGCCTTGGCCGTCCTGCTGCAGCGGGCCGGATATCCCGTCGTGGGCATCGCCAGCCGGACGCTGAAATCCGCGCGGGACGCGGCTGATCGGCTCCATCCCTCCCCGGAGGCGGGAGACGCCCCCGCGGAATTGACGTCCAAGGCGGACATCGTCCTTGTCACGACGAACGACGATGCCATCCGGGTGGCGTGTGACGCCATCGCGGGCCTGGGGGGATTCCGGGCGGGACAGGTCGTGCTTCACGTGAGCGGATCCGTGCCCTCGAGTGTTCTCGGGTCGGCGAAGGAAGCCGGGTGTCTCATTGGCTCCATGCACCCCCTCCAGAGCTTCGCCGACGTGGACGTGGCCCTTGAGAGGTTGAAGGGCGCCTACTTCTGCCTCGAGGGGATGGACGAGGCGGTTGGAGCCGCGCGTGAAATGGCGGAGGCGCTGGGGGGGCGCGTCATGGCGATCGATACCGAGAACAAGCCTATCTACCATGCCGCCGCGGTCATCGCCTCCAATTTCTTCGTCTCCATCATCGACATGAGCCTCAAGTTCTACGAGGCCATTGGCATCGAGCGGGAGAAGGGCCTGGAGGCCTTGATGCCGCTCATCGAGGGGAGCCTGGCGAACATCCGGGCGCTGGGGCCCGTCAAGGCCCTCACCGGACCCATCGCGCGGGGAGATGCCGCCGTGATCCGGGAGCATGTCGAGGCGATCGAACGGGCCATCCCCGACCTGCTGCCCGTTTACAAGGCCCTTGTCCGCCTCAACGTGGACGTAGCGTCGCGCAAGGGAACCCTGAACGAGAAGGCCGCGAAGGAGATTTTGAGAATTGTAAGAGCGTAGTAAGCGTAGTAAAGAAATAGAAGAGGCGTGCAGGGAAAGAACGAGGGGGGCAGGAATCGTGATTCCTGCCCCCCTTGGGGGTAAAGAAGGAGGAACCTTTAACCTACGTATCCGGAATCGATGCCCGTGTCGTCAGCGGGCCCGTATCCCGTAGCGCCGGCACCCGTCCCGGGTCCGTTGCCATACCCGGTGCCGTCGCCGGCACCAACCGCGTGTCCCGTGTGACCCTCACCATGTCCCGGGCCGTTTCCATGACCGTTTCCGTGGCCGGCGCCGCTTCCGGTTCCCATTCCTGCTTCGTGACCGCCGCCGTCACCGCCCATGCCACTTCCTGCTTCATGCCCGCCACTGTCGGCGCCCATGCCAGCGCCATGTCCAGTGCCTGCCTCATGACCGCCACTATCGGCACCCATGCCGGCGCCTTGGCCGCTGCCCGTGCCACCGTCGCAACCACCGCTTTCAGCACCCATTCCGCCACCGAAACCGCCGTCGCCGCCCATGCCGCCGCCTTCACCGCCGCCATGACCTCCACCACCGCCACGGGCGATCATGAAGGTCCCGCTGCCCATGGCGAAGTTGCCGGCAGACGCCGTGTTCCAGGTGAGTCCCGTGATCAGGAAAAGAACCGCTCCAGCCACAACCAAAATCAAACCTGCCTTTTTCATCTTGAAACCTCCTTTGTGTTGTTTGACCAATATACGCGCGGAGACCATGGGAGGTCACACGATCTCTGGAAAAAAATTAAACCGCGGGAAAGGAGGTGAGTTGTGAATCACGATAGGAGGATGTTATATCTGATAGGAAACGAGAACGAGCATCCCTGCTGATACTGGAAATCGGGGAATCCCGGCGGATTTATCCGAGAGGCAAAAGAGAGGAATGGAAGGCCATTTCAGTGGCCGCCTTCACCGCCGCCGCCACCGCCTTCACCACCACCGCCGTGGCCGCCCCCGGCTTCACCACCCCCGGAGCCGCCATGGTCACCGCCGCCACTGTCACCGCCATGACCACCGCCGCCATCTCCGCCGCCGGAACCGCCATGACCGCCACCGGCTTCACCGC
The DNA here is from genome assembly GCA_026986155.1 of bacterium. Classification (GTDB taxonomy): domain Bacteria; phylum Desulfobacterota; class S145-22; order S145-22; family S145-22; genus JAOZMY01. The sequence goes on along the minus strand of JALSPC010000012.1, from coordinate 16,496 downwards.
CCCCGGCGCCGCCGTGCTCACCGCCCGCCTCGCCGCCGCCGTGGTCACCGCCGCCGTGGTCGGCCCCGAATCCCGTTTCCCCCCGGTCACCGGTCCCATGAGACCCTTCTTTCTCCCCGTGGGACCTACCCGAGATCCCGGGACCCGTTTCACCGGCGCTGGGTGAGGCGGAGAACTGGGGCCCCTGCGCGAGGGCGGCCGTGTCCAGCCCGAGACTCTTGCAGGCGGTGCCGACGCTTGACTTCCTGCTGACCACATCCATGGCCGCCGCGGCGATCTTGTCTTCGGAAACGCTTTTCTTCTTGGCGAAACGGACCATGAGGGGGACTTGCCACGCCGTCTTGGCGAAGAATCCCGTTTTCAGGCCGCTGAAGACGAGGCGCGTCGCAACTCTGGCGTTCAGGGGCGCCTGTTTCAGGGCGGCGAGGAATTCCAGGGCATCGGCCACCTGGGACATGGGCGCCCGGGGCGCGTGGGCGAAGAAGTATTCCATCTCGCTTTTCGTGATGCCCATCTGGAGGGTCCGGCTCATTCTCGTCAGCAGCCGGGGTGTCAGGTTTTTGAGGGGTTGCTTCCACCGCTTCAGGGCCGTTTGCGCCAGCTTCCGGACGAATACCTGGTTGGATATTTCCTTTTGCAGGACGCTCAGGATCCTCGACGGGGGAACCCTTTTGACCAGGCCTTCTTTCGTTTTGGAGACGAGGGGAGCCACGGGGAGGCCCTCTCCGGCCGCCTTTGCCATGATGTTGAGAAACCGTTTCACCGTCGAGGGATCCAGGTGATATTCATAGCCAAAGGCCAAAACCTGGTTGACCGTCTCCTCGGAAACCCCCGCTCTCCTCGCGTCGTTTATGGCGGCCGTGATCCCCGTCGAGGGAGCGGCCGTGGCGGCCGCCGGGAGAAGAAGGGCCACGACGAGCGCGAGCGGGACGAGAAGTGCGAGGTATTTTCTAAGATTGGGTCTTGGTTCCATCCTGTCTCTCTACGATGAGGATTGAATTCTTGTTCCCGAAGCCGTCGTCTTTTTGAATCAGGGCCTTGGGATCCGGCATGATGGTTTTTCCGTTCAAGAGGAAGGCGTATTCGTATCGGCCCTCGGGAAGCTTGACGGCCAGGACCCATGTCCCGGTCTTTTTATCGAAGTGCATCCGGTATCCCTTGGGGGACCAGTGGTTGAAGGATCCGATGACGTAGACCTGCGAGGCACGCGGGTCTTTCAGTGTGAAAACCACGGTCGAGGTTTCCCTGGCCGGGGTTTCGACCCGGGCGACGACGGGCGCCATTTTTTTCGTGCCCATGGAGAAGCCGAAGTAGAAGGAGAGGCCGAGGAGCAGTGCCAGGGCGACCCCCGCCGGGATCAGCCTGACGGGCGCGACGCTGACGGGACGGTAGAGACGCTGCAGGAGCCTTCGCCACCACGGCGCCCTCTTGGGCCTGATGCCGGCCATGACGGCGTCCACCAGCCCGTCCGGCGGCTCCCGATCCGGGATCCCCGCGATCAGGCGTGTCAGGTCCTTGAATTCGGATTCCACGACCTCTTCCCTTTTCATTTTGTCCCTCCGGCGACCATTTCCCGGAGCTTCTCCAGTCCCCGCTTGATTCTCATTTTTGCGGCGCTGACGGATATGTCCAGGCACAGCGCAACATCCTTGACCGGTAGATCCTCGTGGTATCGCAGGTAGAGGGCCTCCCTGTAATCCACTGGGAGCGTGTCCATGGCTTTCTGAATGAATGCGACATCGAGTTTCTCGATGACCCCCTTCTCCTGGATGCCCCCGTCCATGAGGGATTTCCCGTCCAGGTAGATTTCATCGGACTTGTCACGGCGCGTTTTCTTCCTCCTGAGGAAGTCCCTTCCCACGTTCATGCCGATGGTATAAAGCCAGGGGAAGAAGCGGCCCGAGGGCTTGAATCGCTCCAGGTTGTCGTAAGCCTTGATAAAGGTTTCCTGCGTCAGATCCATGGCGTCATCCTCGTTCGATGTCAGGCGTATCATGAGATTGAAAATCTGTCTTTGATAACGCCTTACCAGGATGGCGTAAGCCCCGCTGTCCCCGTTCAGAATATCCGAGATTACGCGGTAGTCTTCGCCTTCGCTCATCCAGGACACGTACCTTCATGACATCTTTTCGCATCGGCATACATATCTTCTATACAATTTACGCCTCAAACCCGGTTTGGTCACACCTATTCGACGATGAGGACCGAGTTTTTTCTACCATACCCGTCATCTTCGTTCAAATACGCTTTTGGGTCCGTGATCCACCGCCTGCCATCGATGAGAAAGAGGTACCGGTAGCGCCCGGGCGCGAGAAAAATCCGGAGCTTCCAGGTCTTCCCCTCCCGTTTCATGCAGTCCTTCCGCGGGGACCACTTGTTGAAGTCCCCGCAGACACAGACCGTTCTTGCTTTGCCCTGGTAAACAAACGTGATAGCGATTTTCCCGTTTGGCTCGGGTATCCTCCGGGGCTTGACGCTACCGGGAAGGCACCCGGTGATAAGGAAGCAGCACACCGAGAACAGGAAAGGTGTTTCTATAATAAGTAAGCGCTTCCATTTTAACGTCATCGGTTTTAGCATAAATAAATCCATCCAAAAAGACAGCCCCTTCAGGTTTTGAGGCATTTTAGATGTTTTTCAACGCGAATGTCAAACTTGTATTCAATTCATAAGCATTACACCGCTTGGATTGGGAGGTAAGCTGTGATAGGCATTGCAGTGACCCTTCAATTTCCAAGTAAAAGGAGCACGTATGAGAACCTCTAATCAGCTTGCCCAAATTCAAAAATGCCAGACAATGGGCGTTTGAGAAAACGAATATTATTCGCTGTGACTCGTCATGACCCTTACTGGACCCATCGCGCGGATCCTCTCCGGCCTGTCACCTGATTACAAGGTGTTAGCCTGCCTCAACGCGGAGGTGGAATCACACGGGACTCTAAACGAAAAAGCCAAGAAAGAGGTTTTATAGATTGTAAAAATATGATGACGCGGGGGGATTTAGGCTCAATCCTCCGAATTTGGGAAAAGAAAAACCGTTTTCCCGCGTGTCCGGCATCGATGTTTGTGTCGTCACCGGGATGGCGCATCGCGTGTTGCATGAACTTTATGCATATGCTAAAAACAACAAAGTTTTTCTTGCCAATTTTTGAGGTGCGTGGTGCCGAGATATTCCTTTTTTCCTCAGGTTTTAGTGAAAAGTTGGTTGCCTTATTTACTTTTAGCGATTTTGGGATGTTTGTTTTTTTTGCCAGGATTTACGAAGCTGCCTCCGACCGACCGGGATGAAGCGCGGTTTGCCCAGGCGAGCCGTCAAATGCTTGAAACGAAAAATTATGTCGACATTCGTTTTCAGGAAAGACCCCGATACAAAAAGCCGATTGGAATCTACTGGCTCCAGGCCTTTTCCGCCGGACTAATTGAAGGTCCCAACGGAAGGAAGATTTGGCCTTATCGGCTCCCCTCCCTTTTGGGGACCCTCGCGGCAGTTTTATTAACATTCCGTTTGGGGAAGACCTTTTTTTCTCCGGTGGCGGGATTTATGGGCGCCCTTTTTCTCGAAAGCGGCCTCTTGCTTCACGTGGAAGCAAGGATTGCGACAACGGATGCCGTGCTTCTCGCGGTGATCACCGGCATGATGGGGCTGCTTGGGGAAATATATCTTTCTCAAAACAACGACAATACGTGGATCAAAGCGACGGGGTTTTGGATTTTATGCGGTTTTGGAATCCTGCTTAAAGGACCGGTTTCCCCCCTTGTCGCGCTCCTCTCTATTGGGTTTCTTATTGTTTCAGAAAAGAATTGGACCCTGCTTCGCCGCCTTCATCCGGCGTGTGGGATCTTTTTGCTCTCGATGGTTGTTATGCCTTGGTTTATTGCCGTTCAAAAGGCAACACACGGGAGGTTTGTGGAAACGGCGGTCATGAAGGATTTACTCCCCAAACTTATTGGTGGGCACGAATCGCATGGCGCACCGCCTGGATATTATTTGATTCTGTTCCCCTTTCTTTTCGGCCCGGGTATCTTGTTTGTCGCAGGGGCGCTAAAAAGGGGGTGGAAGTTGAGGAAGTTTCAAAAGCCATTTCGCTTTCTCTTCTCATGGATTCTTCCCGCCTGGATTGTTTTTGAGCTGATTCCGACAAAGCTTCCGCATTATATCCTTCCTATTTTTCCCGCTGTTTCACTGATGGCGGGGTGTTACGTTACATCGCAATGGGCGGGTGAGAAGGGGAATGAAGGCGACGACGTAAAAAGAACACCCGGTATTTTCTCCAAAGGTCTTTTTATCCTCTCAACTCTCTTTGTGGGGCTTGGTTCCCTAATTTTATCCCTATACTTCAAACACACCATCACGCCGGCTGCCCTGTTGGTGATGGCCAGCGCCCTTGCGATGGTTGGGATCATGGTATTTTTTCATGGGAAACAATTCAAGACCTTGGCGGTAATATTGTGCCTTGTGGGTTCGCTTGGAATGGCAGCCCCGGTATTTCAGTCGGTACTCCCCTCACTGGATCCGCTTTGGATCAGCCGAGAGGTCGCGGCGGCGGTCGGTGTTTCCGATCGGACCCGCGCGATTGTGGCTTCAGTGGGGTATCACGAGCCAAGTTTGGTTTTTCTCCTCGGGACGGACACGAAACTTACGGATTTAAAAGAGGTGATAAATCTCTTAGAAAATCAGAAGATTACGCATGTTCTGATTCCGGACGGCAAATGCAAAAAACTTATTTCGGAAACCCAAAAACGCGGAATATATTTGAGGCGCCTGAAAATTATCCGGGGATTCAATTACTCCAAGGGAAAGTGGATGACCCTCTGCCTTTTCGCGGTGAAGCCGTCCATTCAAGGAGAAAGCAGAGGACAAGATGGGGTGATGCAAATTGGTCAGAAAGGGAAGCTGGCGCAATTGAAATATTCGGTGTGAATAGTTGCGGGCCGAGGAGATGTTTTTCAAGGGAAAAGACATGAAGAAAAGAACCAAGAAAATTTTCCACTGGAGGATGGCTTCCCTTGTTTTTTTATGTCTCTTGTCGTTTTTCGGGTGCCGAAAACCGCCGATTGTCATTGGGCTTTCCATGAATTTCACGGGTCCTGGCGTCGAGATGGCGGTTTATGTGCGGGACGGCGCCCTGCTCGCCGTTAAGGAGATAAATCAGGGTGGGGGTGTATTGGGACGTCCCCTTAAACTTCTTGTGCGGAATGACAACGGAACCCGGGAGGGGATTGAAAAAGCCGATTTGGACCTTATCCGGCGAGGCGCGATAGTCATTATTGGGCACCGGAATTCCCGGGATACGCTTATTGCGTATCCTATTGCCATGAAGCACAAGATTTTGCTTTTAAGTCCCGCATGCGCTTCATCCCGCCTGACAGGTAAAGACGATTTGTTTATTAGGACAACTTTTGTCAACAACGAATTGAGTGATAAAATCATCCAGTTCTTTAAACGAAATCGAATAACGAAGATTCTAAGTTTCATCGATCTTTCTAATGAGGCCTTTTCCAGAGACCTTTTTAAGAAATTATGCCAGGATCCGGATTTTACTTTCAATCCATTCTTTTTGAATTCGAAAAAGGGACCTGATTATTTATTAAGGGTGAATCGTACCTTGTGTGATGGGAATCCTCAAGCCATTTTCTTTTTGACAAACCCCGCCGTGACGGCTTTTTTAGCACAAAAATGTAGAGCCTTAGGCTGCAACGCCCTTTTCTATGCGACAACATGGGCTCAGACCCAGGATCTTTATCATTATGGTGGCAATGCCGTTGGGGGCCTCAAGATTTTTACTTTTGCCCAGCCGGGAACAAAATATCCCCCTTTTCAAGAATTTGTTAAAAAATTGGGGCGCATGGGCCTGACCCCCAATATTCGTAATGCCCTTGGGTATGAGATCGTGCGGCTTATTGCCGAAGATTTGGAACGGGCTGGAAGGGTCGATCCAATTGCGCTGAAGAATGCGTTAATAAATAGAAAATTCCGAGGAGTTATCGCTCCGATAAGGTTTGATAAGTTTGGGGATCCTCATCGCCCGATATGGCTTCTTGGCCTACGCGAAGATGGCAGGATGGAAACCATGGAAAGGCTAAAATGAAATCCTTGAAATTGACATTAACACTGTGGTTGGCGGTACTTTTTATATGTGTTCTCGCGGCGCTGACAATTGGTGTCGGCACTCGTGAATACCGTTATATTTCTAAGAACTTATCCGTATCTTTGAAACAGACCAATCGTTTGGTTGAAAAGATTGTTAGGGAGAAGGAATCGGAGATTTTTGAATATCTCTCCCGGGTTTCTTTTCAATTGCCAGAGGATACCAAAAAGGCAAAAGAGTTTTTAAATAAAATAGCCTTTTCTTTTCACCCGATGAGAACAACATTCTATCTATTGGATACCCATGGGACCATTGTGGGGGTTAGCAGAAAAACACTTGAGGGATTCGAGGGAGTCTCTCTTGGGAATCTTGATGATGTAAGGTCTGTAATCTTAAGGGGAAAACCCGTAATCAGTAATATTTATTTTTCTCCCTTCACGGGGAGGAGAGTCTTGTCAATGAATTTTCCAAGTCCTCAGGGTTGGATCCTGCGCGTGGAAATTTCTTCGGGTCTTTTTCTAAGTTTGATTAAACATGCGCAACAGTCGATTAAGACAGGCATTTTTATATTAAATAGGCGTGGCGATGTCTTTGACCATCCGGCCCGGATGTTTCCGGGAGATTTGCCCGTCATGGGATTGGTGACGGACCGATGGGATGAGATAAAAAAAGCTGATGGCAATCTTCTCTCCTTTCGTTTTAAGGGAAAAAAGATGATGGGGGTTTTCATGCCCTTGGAGCCTTTTGGGCTGATTATTGGTACGGTTTTCCCTGCCTCTGCCATTACGCATGAGGTTTTTAATTCGATGGCCGTTTTGTGTGGTATGGGATTGATTGCTTTGATGTTGTTGGCGGCGGTTAATTATTGGATGCTTCTTCTATTTGTTATTTATCCTCTTGAAAATATCGCTTCCCGGATATCTGATTTTACATTGGGAGAGGAAGAAACGGTTTTACCTTCATCCCTGGGGAGGGGATCGAGGGAGTTTGCGGTTTTAGTTAATCGATTCAACCTCATGAGCCGGCGCATCCATATCCAGATACGGGAGATAGCACGTCTTGAATCGATGCTTCGAAATATCCTGGACTCATCGCCGGCGATTGTTGTGGCCTTGGATACAGAGGGGAAGATCTGGTACATAAACCGTGCCGGGGAGACATTTTTTAGCATATCACGCCGGAATGTTCTCGGGAAGGAATTACACGATCTTAATCCCATGCTTGAAGACTATGAAAGAAGAATTCAAGAGGTTTCCAAAACGTCTAAACCTCAATTCTTCCGCGCTCAAAACTGGTTAAGAGGGGGTATGGTGGACAGCTCCATTTATCCCCTTGTGGCCAATGGGATCGAGGGGGTTGTAGTCCAGTGGATTGATGTGACGAAAAAGTTTAAGGCGCGTGAAGTTTATAGGAAACGCCTTGAGGAAATCTTTTCAAAGATGGACGATATTATCTACGTCATGGATGAGGATTATCGACTCGAATTAGTAAATGAAAAGACGTCCAGACATGTGGGAAAGAGCGCTGAAGATATCATTGGTCATTATTGTTACGAGGTGATTAAAGGCCGAAAGTCTGTTTGCCCTGAATGCCGTTTTGGCGAGATTAAGGAAGGCAAGGTAGTTAAAGACAGAATCATAAGTGATATCGATGGAAGATATTATGATGTTTTAAGCATTCCATTGGTGAATGATGACGGAAAGGTCTCAAAACTGACCGTGCTGAGGGATGTAACAAAACATATCGCGATTCATGAGGCATTGAAGTCGTCGGAAAAGGCATTTAGGGCTCTTTTTGAGCGAGCGCCCGTGGGCATGAGTGTTCACCGAAATGGGAAATTTGTGATGGTCAACGCCGCGTTAGGGGAGATTCTCGGTTACGATCCCCAGGAACTTATCGGGGCTTCAATTTTCACAGTTCTCCATCCCGATGATAAGGAATTCGTGAAAGAGAGACTAAAGAGAATTTCTCAAGAAGGAAAACCGGTTGAAGTTGCTCGAGAAAAATATATGAGGAAGGACGGGAGTATCGCGGAAGTTCTTGTGACGGGAATACCAATCGTTTACCAGGGTGAACAGAGCGTGCATACCGTTGTAGTCGATATGTCCGAGCAGATTCGTTTAGAGACCTCCTTGCTGCGTTCCGAGGTTTTTAGCGCTCAGATTTTGGAAAAGTCTCTGGATCCAATTTTGATAATGGACACTGAAACTGAGATTATGGAAGCGAACTATCCGGCAAGCCGTTTTTTGGGGCTCCCGGCGGAAGAAATTATAGGCAAAAATTTTTTAGAATTCATTGATCCAGTTGAAAGGAAGAATACCGAAGAGACAATTGGAGTTTTGGAAAAAGATGGTTTTGCCAGTGTTATGGGGAGGAAATTGAAAGTTCCCTCTGGAGAAAAGATTGTAAATATAAGCTTAGTGCGGGTCAAAACTCCTCAAGGAGACGCGCGTGATGTCATGTTTATCAAAGATCTTACGGAATTCGTGAGATTGCAGCAAAGACTTGCCCAAGCGCAAAAGCAGGAAAGCCTTTGGCAGATGGCGGGAGGATTTGCGCATGATTTCAATAATCTCCTCGCTATAATGTTCGGATACCTTGACATGATGGAATTGTCGCGAGGAAATCCAGAGCATGATGATTATTTTATGAAACTGAGGGATATTACTATTCGAGCCAGGGATCTTGTGCAGAACATCCTGTTATATTCGCGGGAAAGTCAAGGCAATCGACGTCTTTGCGCATTAAAAGAGCTTTTTGACACGGCGGTGGATCTTGTCAAACCAACAATTGGTTCGAACGTAGAATTAAGTGTTGAAGTTTTACACCCAAAGGACACCATTTTTGTGGATATGACCCAGATGGTCCAGGTGATATTGAATCTCCTCATCAACGCGAAGGACGCGATAGGGGAGGACTCAAATGGAATGATAACGGTGAAAACAGGAAGAAAGGAACTTTCTAAGCATGTGGCGACACTGTTGGGGGCCCAGCCGGGCCAATATGTGGAGATCTCCATTTCAGATACGGGCGGGGGGATACCGGAAGACATCCGGCACAAGGTATTTGATCCCTTTTTTACAACGAAATCCAAGGGGGCCCGTAAGGGAACTGGTCTCGGACTTGCCATCGTGCATAGTATCGTCAAGAATTATGGCGGGCATATCGATTTCGACACATCGACCGCGGGAACGACTTTCCGCGTGCTGATTCCTTTGGAAAAAGAGGGAAGGGAGATTAAATATACTCAGGTAAACCCTTCCTTTGTCAGGGGGAAGGGACGCGTGCTTATCGTGGAAGACGAGCCGATGCTTCGTGGCCTGGTGGGAGAAATGTTGGAACGTCTTGGATATGAAGCCGGTTTTGCCGGAGATGGCCTTGAGGCTATTGAGAAATTGAGAGAAATGGATTTGAAGTGGGATTTAGTTGTCATGGATCTCGCCATGCCGAGAATGGGGGGAGAGGAGGCCTTGGCGAAAATGATGGAAATTCATCCCGAGATGAAAGTGGTTATTATGAGTGGTCTGGTAGACCCGGAGACGCAAAGAAGGCTTCTCGAAAAGGGGGCCATGGCCTTCATCAAGAAACCTGTGACCATTTCGGGCCTTTCCCAGGTTATTGCCAGGGTGATCCAGGAGCAGTAATTCAGAGACGAGTCCGCGAGCAGCGGCTTGTGGCTTTCCTTCGTGCAAACGCGTAAATTCCTTGAAACTATAAAGCCCCTGTGATAGAGATTCAGCAAGAGTGAAGGGGACCATGGAAATAATTCGTTTTGAGTTGGGAAGGCCCGTTGATCCTTGGTGGGGTGAAACCTCGCCGGTCATCACTATAGGGAATTTCGACGGGGTTCATCTCGGGCACCAGGAAATCTTCCGACGAGTTAAGCGGAAAGCGCTGGAGCTTAACGGCAAGGCCGTTGTCTTCACCTTCGAGCCTCATCCATTGAAACTATTGCGCCCCGACAAATGTCCGCTGCTCATCACGCCCTATGAAAAGCGGATACGCCTCATCCAGCATTTCGGCATGGACGCTGCGGTCGTGGCCAGTTTTACCCGGCAGTTTGCCGCCCTCGTGCCGGAAAAGTTTTTTCATATCTTGAAAAATGTCTTCAACGTGAAGGCCATCTTTATTGGCTACGACTTTTCCTTTGGCAAGGATCGGCAAGGTTCCGTAGAGAAGCTTAAGCAATTCGGAAAGGAGAACGCGATTGAAGTCGAGGTCGTGGAGCCCATAACCTTGCACGGAACTCCCGTCAGCAGCACCCGGATTCGCCGCCTCGTTGCCAAGGGGGACATGAAGGGCGCGCGCGAATTCCTGGGGCGGTATTTCTTCCTCTCCGGTGAGGTCGTTGAAGGCCACAAACGGGGGAAGGGATTTGGGTTCCCTACCGCGAACATCGCCACAGGGCATGAGCTCCTTCCGCCGAGAGGGGTTTACGCCACGTTCTTTTTCTATAAAGGAAAGCGATACAGGGCCGCAACGAACCTGGGCGTGAATCCCACCTTCAACAACGGGGCGATGACGATCGAGTCCTACATCCTCGATTTTGAGGGAACCCTGTATGGGGAAGAGGTGAGCGTGTCCTTTGTCGAAAAGATACGGGACGAGATATGTTTCTCCACCGTGGGCGCCCTGGCGGACCAGATAGCCTCGGACGTGGAAAAGGTGGAGGAGATCCTGGGCTTGGAAGAGCTGGAAAATCCCCAGGAAAGCCCGGAGGGGTAGGGGGTACCGGGACGTGTTGAGAGGAACCCGCCTCCTTGACCCGTCAAGTCGCCTGCCCGGGCCCCTGTGCTCCCTGATCCTTTCGGATTGCGAAGCAAAAGACGGCGGGTTTCTTGCTCTGGAGGCCCTGGAAAAAAATTCCTGGCGGGCCTTTTGCGACGCGGTGGCACGGCCGGATTGGTTCGAACGTTATGAAGATGAAGATTCCATGCGGGATGAAACATTCATTAACGAGGTGAGGGATCTGTTTCTGACCCGGACCCGGCGGGAATGGCTGGCGCTTTTCGAAGATCACGACATCTGTCTTTCCCCTGTCTATTTTCTCGAGGAAGTGGAACGGGATCCACACGTGACCGCGCGGGGTATTTTTCGCTGGGTATCGCTGGAAGAAGGGAGGTGCTACCCCCGCATCCGGTTCCCTATCCAGAGGGAAGAAGTTTCCGCGTGGGAGCAGGAAGCGCCTGAACCAGGGAGACACAACCGGGATCTCCTCGGTTTGTCAGAGTTGGAATTGGAAGAACTAAAAAGAGAGGGGGTGGTATAACCACACTGGCAAGACCTTTGTCCCCGCAAGGGGCGAAACCGAAAAAGGAAAGGAGAGAGAAATGGCGAAAGAAGATATCAAAACGATAGACAAGTCAAAAATCATCTATTCCTGGGCGACGCAGGGAAACGAGCATATCATCATGGACCACGCGGAAAGAATATACATGTGGGACGTGGATGGGAAACGTTACATTGATTTCTGCGCGGGTCTGCTTAACATCAACATCGGGCACAGCAATCCCTACGTCCTGGATGCCATGAAGAAGCAAATGGAAAAGCTGACCTACGTGGCGACCCTGTTCGGAACAGAGCCCAAGGCGAAGTTGACCGAAATGATCGGCGAGGTCACGCCGGGAGACCTGAACTACGTCTTCTATACCAACGGCGGCGCCGAGGCCAACGAGAACGCCATCAAGGCGGCGCGGTGGTACACAGGGCGCCACAAGGTTTACGCCGCGTGGCGGGGATACCACGGGGCCACGGCCGGGGCCATCACCCTGACGGGAGATCCGCGGCGCTGGGCAGCGGAGCCCGGGATCCCGGGGGTCGTTCATTACTTCGGACCGTTCACCTTCAACAGCGCCTTCGGCTCCAGGAATGACGAAGAGGAATGCGAGAACGCCCTGCGCGCCCTGAAGGAACAGATCATGCTGGACGGCCCCAAGACGATCGCGGCCATCTTCGTAGAACCCATCGTGGGCACGAACGGTATCATTGTTCCCCCGGACGGCTGGCTGAAGGGTGTCCGCGAGATCTGCGATGAAAACGGCATCCTTTTGATCGCCGACGAGGTCATGACCGGCTGGGGCCGGACTGGCGAGTGGTTCGGTGTGGACAACTGGGGCATCATTCCCGACATGATAACCACCGCCAAGGGGATCACCTCGGGCTATGTCCCCCTGGGCGCCATGATCTGGAGCAAAAAGATCTACGACTATTTCTGCGAGCATCCCTTCGTGGGCGGCCTCACCTACGGCGGGCACGCCTTGGCCTGCGCGGCGGGCATCGCCAACATCGAGACCTACAAGCGGGAAAACCTCATCGAAAACTCCAAGGAAAACGGCACCTACCTCTTCAACAAGCTCCAGGAATTGAAGGACAAGCATCCCTCCGTGGGCGACGTGCGCGGCGGCAAGGGCCTCTTCTGCTGCATCCAGTTGGTGGAAAACAAGGAAACCCGCGAACCGCTGGCCGGATTCGCCGACGCCAAGCGCAATGTCTCCAAGGGGATCATGAAACGCCTCTTCGACAAGGGGCTCTACCTCTTCGCCAAGTGGGATTTCATGTTCATCTCCCCGCCGCTGTGCATCACGAAAGAGGAGATCGACGAAGCCGTGGGCATCATCGATGAGGTCCTGGAATACCCCGACTCACTGACAAAGTAGTTGCCGCCTTTGGCGGCCGTGATGCGCGCTTCGCGCGGTGATCTGTGATGCCGTGACGGGTGGAAAGTTGGATAGTGACGAGTTATTTGCGGGAGCCGCCAGGCTCCCGTTTTCTTTTAGCCACAGATTTGCACGGATGAAAATGGGTAAAAGGTGGAAGACCGAAGTAAAACGCTTCCAGCCTCGGACTTCGAGGGGCGTAAGCCCCTGCCTGCACCGAGGCTTCGGCCTTTCTTTCTACCGATACGCGCGCTTTCGGTGCGCTACCTTCACCACCCAGACGATGAGTTCATCGTCCTGAATGGAATAAACAATCCGGTATCCCCCCTGCCGCAGGCGATATCTTTCCTGGCCGGTCAGCTTTTCGCAACCCGGAGGACGGGGGTTTCCCTCAAGCATCTTGATACGGTGAAGTATCTTTTTCACATCCTTCTTGGGAATACCTCGAAAGTCTTTTTCAACGGATTTCTTGAAAAAGACTTTATATGCGGCCATCTCGTTTTAACCTTGCAACCATTTCATCATAACTGATGAGCGGTTCCGAGGCCCTCTCCTCGAAAGAGGCAATGTCTTCCGCGTCTTCGGCAAGTGCCTGCCTGACAGCCTCATTGACGAGCTCTGACAGGGAACGGTTTGTTTCTACCGCCTTTATCTTCAAAGCCTTGTGTATTTCAGGGTCCATGTAAATCGTTGCGCGTTTAACTGATTTTGTCATGATATCCCCTCCTCGTGATATAAACATTATAACAGCATAACGTTCAAACGTCACGCGTTAAGGTTTTTTATGGGCCACAGGTTTGCACAGACGAACACAGATTAAAATTTGGCGAATGCTCAAAGTTTAAGGCTGAAAGCGAGGAAGGCGGGATGAAGTTTGACGGGGAAAGAGAGTGGCATGTGACGTGTAACAAATAGAACACAACCCGGACACACGTTTTGGTTTTGAACCTTGAAACGCTCATACAGGATATTACCGAGGTCTAAAACTGGAGGATGACAGAACCTTTCACGTTCGAAAGACCACCCTGCTTGAGCCGGAGCGGCAGAAGATGTAAAAAATCTTTGGATAGGCCCCAATCCTTGAGAAACACCAAAGATAGTGGCGTAAAAAATCACGGAATCATCCTAATATAGTGCCACCGATAGGTCTCTGCCAGTGCATCGCATTAAAGTCATGAACTTTTTAAAACGGGGGGTAAACTTTGGTTAGGAATTGGTGTTTGAAAAGAATGAATAAATGATTAATCCACGGAACGGGTATCAAACGAGCTTCCTATTGGTATTGTGTGGCGCTTTCCTCTCCGGGAAAGAGATTCATTAGCATAAGCTGGATATCATGGCGATATCCATGAAGGAGACCTTTCCTTCTCGGACAAGTTCGAGGCTGGAACCACACATGTTGACAAGCGTTGACGGGGGTGTAACGGGGAGGGGCCCGGCGTTGATGAAAAAGGCGGTAGTTCCCGAAAAGGTTTCCTCAATTTTTCCCGGGTCGCGGGCGTTGTCCTCCGGGGCGCCGGAGAGGTTGGCGCTGGTGGAAACCAGGGGAAAGCGCCGGTGGCGGAAGAGGGTCCGGACGAAGGGGTGCGGGGAGACGCGGACGGCGAGCCCTCCCTGGAAAGCGATGCCCGCCAGGGGAGAGGCCGGAGGGACGGGGAGAATCAGGGTCAGGGGGCCGGGCCAGAAGCGTTCCATGAGGCGTTGGCCCGCCGGCGGTATGGAGATGCCGTTTTCCTCCAGATAGGGGATGTCCGGGACGAGAAAGATGAAGGGTCGTTCCGCCTGGCGCCGCTTCAGGCGGGCGATCTTCCCCATGGGATCTCCGGGGGCGAGGGCGTCACAGCCGATGCCGTAGAGGGTTTCCGTGGGATAGATGATGAGGGCGCCTTCCTCGAGGCTCTTCGAGATCTCCGCCATTCCCACCGGATCTTTCAGGAGGCCGTCCAGGTCAAGGACTTTTATCGCGCGCCCTCCCCGAGGGTTTTCTTCAGGGCCTTCCCGTCCGCGAGGACCTTTTGGGCCAGCTCCCGCCGGAAACGAATCAGGGCCTCTTTCAGCCCTGGGTTTTCGATGGCGAGGATCTGCAGTGCGAAATAAACGGCGTTTTTCATCCCCGCCTTGCCGATGGCCATGGTGGCCACGGGAATGCCGCCCGGCATCTGGACGGTGCTGAGCAGGGCGTCGAGGCCGAAGAGGGCGGAGGAGGCGACGGGGACGCCGATCACGGGCAGCAGGGTGTGGGAGGCCACGACCCCCGCCAGGTGCGCCGCGGCCCCCGCCACGGCGATGAAGACCCGTCCCCCGTTCTTCTCGAAGGTCTGGACGAACGACCGGACGGCGTCGGGGGTCCGGTGGGCGGACAGAACCTCGAAGTCGAAGGGAATATCGAATGTCTTGAAGATCTCCAGGGCGTCTTCCGCCACGGGGAGATCGCTCTTGCTTCCCAGGATAACGGCGACCATGGGTTGTCTCATGGTGTCCCTCCCGAAGGGGTTTCGCGTTGAATGCCTTTCAGCCCGATGTCCTTTCGGTAGGTCATTCCATCGAAATGAATCGCCTCGATGGCCTTGTAGGCCTTTTCCCTGCACGCGGCCAGGGTGGAATCGATGGCCGTGACCCCCAGGACGCGTCCCCCGTTGGTGACGATGTGCCTGTTTTGCCTTTTCGTGCCGGCATGAAATACCTTAAGGTCCCGCCGGCCTTCGAGACTTTCGAGCCCATGGATAACTTTCCCTTTTTCGTATTTCCCGGGGTAGCCCTTGGAGGCGAGGACCACGCAGAGGGCGGGGTCGGGGCTCCAGCCGAGATTCGCCTTGTGAAGCCGTCCCTCGTGGAGATACATGAAGGCCTCCACCAGGTCGCCCGCCATGCGGAAGAGGATGGGCTGGGTCTCCGGGTCGCCCATGCGGACGTTGAACTCGAGGACGTAGGGCGTGTCGCCGGAGATCATCAGGCCCGCGTAGAGGATGCCCCGGTAGGGGGTTCCCCGTTTGTTCATGGTCTCGATGACGGGTTCGATGACGGTTCTCATAACCCGGTCGTGCATGGCCGCGTCCACCACCGGCGCGGGGCTGTAGGCACCCATGCCGCCCGTGTTGGGCCCTTGGTCGCCATCGTGTATGGCCTTGTGATCCTGGGACGAGGCGAGAGGCAGGATAGTCTCCCCGTCGGTCAGGACGATGAAGGAGGCCTCTTCCCCCCGGAGAAAGTCTTCCAAGACCACCCGGTCGCCGGCCTCGCCGAAGGCCTTCTCCTCCATGATGGTCCGGATGGCGTCCCGGGCCTCTTCTTCGTCCTTGACGATGAGAACGCCCTTTCCCGCCGCGAGGCCGTCCGCCTTGACGACCAGGGGATACGATTTGCCATCGAGGGCCTTAAGGGCCTCGGCGGGATTGTCGAAGATCTCGAAGGCGGCGGTGGGCACGCCCGCCTCGGCGAGAATCTTCTTGGTGAAGGCCTTGCTTCCCTCGAGTTGGGCGGCGGCCCGGTCGGGGCCGATGATGGGAATCCCCGCCCCGGTGAAACGGTCCACGATGCCGGCCACCAGGGGGGCCTCGGGACCCACGACCGTCAGGCCGATCTCCTTCTCCCGGGCGAAGGCGAGGCAGGCGTCGATATCCGTGGGGGCGATGGGAACGCAGGTTGCCTCTTTCGCGATTCCCGCGTTTCCCGGCGCGCAGGTGACCGACGTCACCCCCTCCCCCTGGCGCAGTTTCCAGACGAGGGCGTGTTCTCTGCCCCCCCCGCCCCG
>JALSPC010000011.1 GCA_026986155.1 bacterium | reverse complement strand
CGTACCCCTTCAAAGCGAAAATCTCGGCGCTTTTCGCGAGGATATTTTTGTAGGTAATGTCCGACGTGCGAATAGCCCTTGTCCCTCCTTCTAATCAAACGTTTGTTCAATTACCACGAGGAACAAATCCTGTCAATCACTCGAGAGCCTCACGTATGATCGTGATAGGCAGGCATTTCCCTTTTGATGTGAACGGTTAAAAATAGCATCCCGGCATGCCATTGCAACTTAAATCCAGATTCCCTGTCAATTCACAGTACATTGCGGCAACCTTACTAAAAGTCAGGATAAAATAGGTTTGCTTGGTAAGTGAATGTGGAATTTACTCCCCTTGCCGGGAACGCTTTGTGCCTCTATCTTCCCGCCAAGCGTGTGGACAAGCGAGGATGTGAGGCTCAACCCGAGGCCGTGACCCCGCGTGGCTCGGCTTTTGTCCCCCCGGTAGAATCGTTCGAAGATATGGGGAAGATCATTAGGGGCGATTCCAATCCCCGTATCCCGGACCTCGATGACGATTTCACCATCGTGTTTTTCCGCCTCGACAACGATCCTGCCGTCCTCTTTCGAGAACTTGACGGCGTTGTCCAGGAGGTTGGCGATGATTCGCCGGAGCGCGGCTTTATCACCCTGGACAACGAGGGGTTCATTGGGCAGGGTTGCCGATAGCCGGAGGCCTTTATCCTCGGCGACGGGTTGGAACAGGTCCTCGGCTTCCCGGATGATTCCCCGGATATCAATGGGGGTTCTGGAAAATTTCGCAAGCCCGGAATCTGCCTGGGCGATTTCCAGCATGGTATTGATGAGGCGGACGAGCCGATCGCATTCCTCCACGATGGCGCCGGCCATGTCCTGAAAATCCTGCGGATTTTTCGGGTGCGCCAGGGCGCTTTCCGCCATGCCGCGGATCCGGGCCAATGGGCTCCGCAGGTCGTGGGCGACGTCGTTCGTGACCCTCTCCATGTCTTCCACGAGAAGCTGCACGCGGTTGAGCATGTTGTTGAAAGCCCGGGCCAATTCCTGGATCTCCTCTCCCTCGTTTCCGATGGGGACTCGGCGGCTGAGGTCGCCCCGGTCTATCTGAAGCGCCGTTTTCGTGATCCGTTCAACCCCGGCCATGGCGCGTTTGGAGAGAAGCCAGCCCAGGAAGGCCCCCAAAAGGAGCATGGAGAGGAACCCGTATCCAAAAATTTCCCGAACTCTTTCGAGAATTTCATCGTTGTCCCGGAGGGATTTCCCAATGATGAGGAAGGGACCGCCGGGGAGCCGCTTCGCCAGGACGCGGGCCTTGTGAGCGTGGGCGGGCCGGGGGAGGGTCAAGAGGATGGTTGCGCCTTCTTTCAGGTCTCCCAGGTCTTTCGGGATGAAGGAAAAATCGCGCCAGGGAGACAAGTCGGAAGAGGCGAGGATTTCACGTCGTGGGGAAAGGAGGGCGTAAAAGACGGTGAAACGTTTTTCCCCCAGGGATTCGTTCGCAAATTCCGACTGGAGTTTTCCGATACCGTTGGTCGTAAAAAGTCTTTCCTCCTCTTTCGCCTCGCCCTGGAGGTATTTGTCGGTCAAGACTAAAAGGGTGTAGGAAAGAGAGAGATGGATGAGGACAAAGACCACCAATGAAGCCAAGCCAAAAAGGACGATGTGAAAGAGGGTGAGACGAAAGGTCACCTTCTTGGGAAGGTAGCGTCTGGGGGAGAAAAATGATTGCATATTTAGCTTGAGGATTTCAGGGTTGGGGGGTGTTTCTCCCTGCCGGAGGCGGGGAAGAAGATTCCAATTTGGTGATACTCGAAGTAGCTTTTTATGTAGCATGTTGTAATAATGCCGAGGGTGGCGCCCGCGATAACGTCGCTTATGAAATGTTCACCAATGATGACGCGGCTTGCCATGACCAGGAGGGCCGTCGGTAGATAAAAAAGGGCGTAGCGGGGTTTGATGAAATAGAGAGCCGCGGTCAGGGCGGCGACGGTGTTGGCGTGCCCAGAGGGAAATGAATGAAGCCGCGCGCGCAAGAGGTTGAAAAACGTAAAACCATAGAGCCCTTTTCTGTAGAGCATCACGGGACGGTACCGGCCGAAGACAGCCTTCAGGATGTCGACCAGAAGGCCGGAAGCGGCGATGGAAACGAAGATGAAAAAAGTGATGAGTGCGTATCTCCGCAGGGCGGGGGCATGGTCACGCCATCGGTCGGAACGCGATGCCGGGTAGAGGAGGGTAAAGGCCATCCCGAAACCAACGAGATAGGTGGTCGATTTTCCAAAGCGGGTTACGATGGAGAAAAATCGATTGATGACGGGATCCAGATTCCGGGCAAGGAGGGCGAGGGGGCGGTCCACGTAGCCGATGAGAAGGATCACCAAGGCCGTGATGAAAAGGACGGAGAAAAGTATCCTTCCGCTTCCGGGGAAGAAGGCATTTAAGGGTTTCCTCGCTGCCGGGTTGTCCATCCGCTCACGCGGGCTCTCGGCTGGTTTGAGTGCCAAGAAGCGTTTCCTTATTGGTTTTGATCCCATATCTTTTTATCCTATTTAAGGCATACTGAAAAGGGCGCCGTGGCCTCCATTTTCCTGTCGCCATTTTTTCAGGGACATGTTTCCCGTGTGAAATAAAAGAATACCTCTTGCAGGTTACCGGAGCATGATGGAAACATTACCGATTTATAATAATTATGAGGCACGCGACGTGCGGAATTTTTTTGGAAAGGAGGGAGGGGCCTGTCCCGGAGGGGAGCCGGGACAGGCCTTATGAGGGGAGAAAGGAGGAGAAGAAAGAGAAAGATAGCGAAATTATTTTGTCTTTTTTTCAAGCACAACGTAGAGGTTTCCCCGCCCACGCTTTATCAGGAGGAGCAGGCCGTTTTCCTTTTTCGCCCTTCGCAGGGCGCCGGTATAATCATCGATGCTGCGTATTTTTTTCCTGTCGATTTCCAGGATGACGTCGCCGGTGCGCAGGCCCGCGTCGGCGGCGGGACTGTCCGGACGCACGCCGGTGATGACCACGCCCTTTTCCGAGGCGGGCAGGCCCAGGTGTTGCCCCACCTCGGGGGTCAACGCCTGAACCTGCATGCCCCATTCACGCCCGGGCGCCCGGGAGACCGCGACCTGCTGACCGCTTTCGGGCAGGGTCCCGAGGGTGACGGGGAGCATCGCCTCTTTGCCGTTTCGGACGATTGTCAGTGTTGCTTTGCTATTCGGCGGTGTTGCCGCGACCATGCGCGAGATATCGAAGGCGTTTTTGATGCGTTTCCCGTTGAAGACAGTAATGACATCGCCCTGCTTCAAGCCGGCCTTGGCCGCGGGGCTTCCGGGAAAGACGTGGGTGACGAGGACGCCATGATCGTTTTCAAGGTGGAAAGACTTGGCGAGTTCAGGCGTCAAGTCCTGGATCTGAACGCCGAGCCACCCACGGATGACCTTGCCCTTTTTGAGCTGGGGAAGGAGTTTCTTCGCGAGGTTGATGGGGATGGCGAAACCGATGCCCTGCCCCCCTTTGATGATGGCCGTATTGATGCCCACGACCTCCCCTTTCAGGTTGAAAAGGGGCCCCCCGCTGTTACCGGGATTGATGGCCGCGTCGGTCTGGAGGAAATCGTCGTAGGGGCCGGCGCCGATGACGCGCCCCTTCGCGCTGATGATGCCGGCCGTCACGGTGTGGGCCAGGCCAAAGGGATTCCCCATGGCCACGACCCAGTCGCCCACGCGGAGGGCGCCGGAATCCCCCAGTTTGACAGGCGCAGGAAAGTCCTTTCCCGGCTTAACCTTGATGAGGGCGAGATCGGTCTTGGGGTCCCGCCCCACGACCTTCGCGTCGTAGCTATTCCCGTCCACGAGCTTGACCTTGATGCTGCTCGCCTTGGCCACCACGTGGTTGTTGGTTAGAATCAGGCCGCTCTTGTCGATGACGAATCCCGATCCCAAGGCGTGAACCTTCATCTTTCTTTCGGGCACAGGGCCGGAGAATTCACCGAAGGGTCCCTTGGGCATGAAAAACGGAAGGAGGGGAGATCCCTTGAGGATCTGGGTTGTCGAGATGTTGACGACGGAGTTTTTCACCTTGGCTACCAGGCTGGCGAAGGTACCGGGGACGGCCGCGGCGGGGGACGCCACGGCCGCCTGCCCGAGCGCGAGGAAGCCCAACATGAGCATGATCGTGAACGTCTTTCGCGTGAGGGTTTTGATATTGGGTGCTTTCCTTTTCATCTTTTGCTCCTTTTCTTGTTTTGATCCAGCTTCTGGGGGAAGACGGGGGAATCCGCCCGTGTAAAGGACTCCCGGTTTCCGGCGAGTCACGTCAGAAAAACGTGGGCTGTGGATCCCGGCGCATGGGAAGAAGATGTTTCTCCATCGTCTCGAAGGTCTTTTCGAGCCTTTCCCAGTCTATCTCCAGTTGGCGCACCTTTTCAGGCTGAAGATAGGCCTCCTCGAGCTTTTGCTTGACCTCTTTCAGGTCCTTGAAAAGCTCGTTCATGATCTGGAAAGCGTGACGGAAATCCTCCCGGACGACCGGGGCCTTTGCTCCCCCGCCGGCGGCGCTGAAGTCGCTCATGGTCTTGGAGATATCTTCCTCCAGTTTTTTCACCAGGGCCGAGATACTTTCCAGGTCATTCATTTCCCGTTCCCTGTCCCAGTTCTCCGAGTCTCTTTCGAGAGAGGCCAATTGCTCCCTGAGTTTCAGGTTGCTTTCCAGAATGTCCAGCAAGTCTCTTTCCTGTGCCCGGGTTTCCATCTTTTTCTCCTTTACGGTTCGGGGTCTTATTTCCATTTCTTTTTGAAAGTTTAATCCCCGAATCTTTCAGGAATCTTACGAGTGGATTACAATTTTGTAATGAAAAGAAAAAGGGCGTTCTGAAGATTATGGCAGGCGAATCTGAACGTAACCCTTCCGATGAGCCCTGTGATCCAGCGCGTGGAAAATAATGTAGGAGCCCGGTTTCATGTCGTGGAGGAGGCCTCCGAGGTCCATCGCCGTCTTGAGGGGAACCCCGTTGGCCTCGAGGATGATGTCACGGGGTTCGAACCCCGCGCGTCCCATGGGGCCGTAGGGGTTTACCCACGTGATGACCAGGCCCTGCCGCACGCCGGGAAAGGGGACCTTCGTTACGGGGACGACCGTGATACCCAGTCTCGACTTCAGGTTCGGGGCTCGGGCCTTTTCATCCCGGGTTCCTATGGTGACTGAAAAAATCTTCATCTTGCCCTTCCGGGAAAGCTCTATGGTTACCATCCTCCCCGCGGGGGCACTGGAAACGAGATGCTTCAACTGGGATACGTTTCGAATGTTCACGTGGCCTAAGGAAACGATGAAATCTCCCGGCCTTATACCCGCCTTGTCGGCCGGGCTGTCCTTGGCCACGCGGAGGACCATGACCCCCCGGACGAATCCCGGGTGTTTATTTTTCGAGCGCAGGATGACGTCCTGGACCTGAAGT
>JALSPC010000010.1 GCA_026986155.1 bacterium | reverse complement strand
GTTGATCTCGTGGGCGATTTGGGCGACAAGCTGCCCGATGGCCGCCATCTTCTCCGACTGGTAGAGTCGGTCCTCCAGCCGTTTCAGACGGGTGTGGTCCCGGTAGACGGCAGTGATGGCGATAACGTCCCCCTTGCTGTTCAAGATGGGGGAGGCGGAGACGTAAAGGTCGATGATCTGGCCGTCCTTCCGGCGCCGCCGGGTCTCGTAGGGCGGGAAGGATTGTTTTGCCTTGATGGTTTCCATGACCTTGATGAGGCGGTCCCGGTCTTCCGGAAAGAGATCGAGGATGTTTTTCCCCACGACCTCGTGGGCTTGCCAGCCGAAGATGCGCGTGAAGGCGGGGTTCACGAATCGGATCTTCCCGTCCAGGTCGTTCCTCAGGATTCCGTCGGTGGCGTTCTCGATGTAGGATTCGAGTTGCTGCTTCGAGATGATGATTTCACGGCTGATGTTGGCCGTCTGTTCCGCCACGATTCGGCGGCTCCGGTTCTTAAAGTAGGTGTAGAGGAAGATGGAGAAGAAGACGATAAAAAAGCCGGTGAGGAGCATGCCCCGGTTCCGGAATTCCGACAACTGTACTTCGATGTGGTCCCGTGGGATTCCCACCACGAACCAGCCTTGGAGACGGCCGAACCTGAAAGGATGGGCGCCCGTCAGGAGATGTTTGCCGTTCAGGACGATTTCCTTCCGCTCGAAGGGAAGGGAGAAGGAGGGCTTGACGCTTCGGGGCTTGAAGTCAGGCCCCATGTAGAGGGCCATCTGCCCCTTTTCCCCCTCGAAGACAAGCCAAAGGTGGCGGCAGTAGAATTGCCGGTAGACGGAGAGAAACCTGTGGAGGAATCCCTGAAAGGAGCCAATACACCAGAAGATGTAGCGATCCCTTTCGGATTTCCGCATCACCTGCGTGAAGAGGACCAGGCGGTTCTTCGCGATGAAGCGCGTGTTGGGACCCCCGCCTGTTGCCGGGAGATTCCGGAAGATCTCCGACACGTCGAGGGGCGGGAGAGACGCTCTCGGGTAATGGACGAGGATTTTCCCGCCGGGTTCTCCCAGCCCCACCCACTTGATGAGTCCCTGGTTGGCCTTGATGAAGGAGGCAAGGAGCGGCTTGACGTCTCGAATCCTCCAGCGGGGCTTGTGCTCGAGGTATGAAATGATAAACTGCTGGCTGTTTCGTATCTCGTCGAAGGCGTAGGCGATGGAGGTGGATCCCAGGTGGGCGATGAGCTGCGCCTGGAGGAGGTGCTGCTGAATGACGCGTTTCCTTTCGGCCTTGAAGATGGAATTTCCCAAGTATCCCAGGATGGCGAGGCTCACCCCGAGGGTAAAGACATATTTCAAGTTGCGGAGGAGAGGTTTTCTGGATGTGTCGGATCTTCTTGGTGTGTAAGCCGGTGGGGCGGACGTGGGACCGCCGGGTGAATGGTCCAAGATACCTCCTTGCGGGAAGGAACTCGTCGAGGTTGCCTCGCTCTTTAACATCTTATTTTTAATGGCGGGAGACGGAGGTGTCAAGCGCTATTTTTTTGAGGGGGCATTTGTGCTACAACGTCTCCATGCGTTCCAGCAGGTTTCAGCGTTATCTCTCCCCGGCCCTCTTGATCCTCGTGGCTGGGGGGCTGTTGACCCTCGCGTTCCCGCCGTTTCCCTATTACGCGCTTGTCTGGTTTGCCCTGGTTTTCTTCTTCTGGGCACTGGAAGAGGTGGATACGCTTCGCGGCGGGTTCATGGCTGGGTTTTGCCTAGGGCTCGTCCACGTCTCCACGACCATGTACTGGGTCTATGTGTCGGTTCACCGCTATGGCGGACTTCCCGCCTGGGGGGCCGTGGCCTTAACCTTCGCCGGGATCTTTTTCCTTTCCTTCTTCTGGGCCTTGGCGGGCCTGGCGTACGTTTTTCTCAGGAGGATGAACACACCATACCTGTTTCCCTTCGCCGCCGTCCTGATCGAATACGTTCGGGGGATCCCGATCATCCGCTTTCCCTGGGGCGGGGTGGCGATGGCGCTGCCGCCCCATCTCGCCATTTCCCAGGTCGTGGACATGGTTGGCGTTTACGGGCTTGGATTCGTGGTTTACGTGGTCAACTACCTCATTTACCAGGCGATCCTGGACCTGAAGGAGAAGCGTAACATGCTGGTCGCGCGGGACGCCCTTCTCATCGCCCTGCTCCTGCTCGCGTGCCAGCTGTACGGAACCAGAAGGATCGAAACGGTTCGAAGACAGGTGGTGGGCTGGGAGAAGGTTAAAGTTTGTGTCATCCAGCCGGATATCGGCCAGGCGGACAAGTGGCTGCCATCGTGGAAGGTTAGGGGATTGAACCGGTATCTCATCATGACGGAGCGGGCGGCGAAGGGGTTCAGACCCGACTTGGTCGTCTGGTCGGAGGCCGCGGTGACCTTCTACCTCGCGGAAAGACCCGGGTTGACGAAAAAAATCCTCGAGCTGGCGCGAAGGAGGCGTTTCAACCTGGTCTTCGGCGCCCTGTCCTATCAACTGGCATCGAACAAGACGGTCTATCACAACAGTGCCTACCTGGTTTCGCCGGAAGGGGAGATCGTTGGCCGGTACGACAAGACGCGGCTCGTGCCCTTCGGGGAATTCGTGCCGCTGCGCCGGTGGCTTCCCTTCATCAAGAACATCGTGGGGGCGGAGGAGGATTTCACCCCGGGAAGGCGCTTGAATCCTCTCGACTCGAACCTGGGACCCCTGGGAACCACCATCTGTTTCGAGGGCATCTTTCCCGAGATCGCTCGGGAGCTGGTTCGCAAGGGGGCGGTCCTGCTTCTCAACCTGACCAACGACGGGTGGTTTGGCCGTTCCTCGGGCCCCTACCAGCACCTGCGCCTGACCGCCTACCGGGCGGTGGAAGACCGGGTGTTTCTCGTCCGGGCGACGGGGACGGGTGTATCGGCCGTCGTGACGCCCGTGGGACGGATTCCCGTGCGCGTTCCCCTGGATGCGGAGGGATTCCTCAAGGCCGCTGTCCGCCTTCGGCAGGGTGGGATGACGGTCTACGTGAAGTATGGCGACGTTTTCGTGGTTTTTTGCGGGCTCGTCCTCCTCCTGGCGGGGGGATGGGCCGCGTTGAAGAGAATCATGGAGAACAGGAGGCAGAAATGAAGGGGAAACGTGTTTCCGAATCGCAGGTGGAGATGGCGCAGGTCATGCTGCCGGAGGACGCCAACGCCGCGGGCAACGTCCACGGCGGGACCATCATGAAACTCATTGACAACGCGGGCGGAGTGGTGGCGCACCGTCACGCGAGGAGAAACATCGTGACGGCCTCTATCGACCGGTTGTCATTCCACGCCCCCGTCTATATCGGGAACGTGGTTTTCCTGAAGGCCAGCGTCAATTACGTGGGCCGGACATCAATGGAGGTGGGCGTTCGTGTCGAGGCGGAGGACCTGGACACGGGGCGGCGGGTGCACACGGGCTCCGCGTATCTCTCCTTTGTGGCCCTGGACGACGACGGCAAACCTACGGAGGTGCCGCCCCTCATCGTGGAGACGGAGACGGAAAAACGCCGCTACGAGGAAGGCAAGAAAAGACACCTCGAACGCGCGGCGCGGCGTTCGAGGTGATGGGGTAACGTTTCGGACAGGGGCGTGAGGGATCAGGCTGATTCTGGTTTCGACGTGGCCTTTTTCTTCTTTTCCGTTTTCGTCTCCTGCTTCTGATGGCTCTTTTGCGAGGTTCCGGAAGGCGAATTCTTGTGGGCGTAATCCGTGGCGTACCAGCCCGTTCCCTTCAGGTGAAAGGTGCACTGGGAGATCAGTTTCTTGAGTTCACCCCCGCAGTCGGGGCAGACCATTCTGGGGGGATCGGAAAATTTCTGCATGAATTCAAAATCCTTCCCGCATTGGGCACAATGATATTCGTAGATCGGCATGATACCCTCCTTCTTGAAACCTTTCGGCACCGTTAATATAATTTTTCCTGGAAAAATGTCAAGGGCATAAACATGTTGAGAAGATACCGGCCCCGCGGGGTGATTGACCCTCCCGTTTCCCTTTGATACCTTTCGCGCATGGAGAGGGGAAAATGATCTTGCCGAAAGGCTATGAACGGGCAGAATTTCCGGACATGGCGCTCGTGCTGAAGGAAGACGCGGTCTCCCGGGCGGGAGATCTTCGTGATCTCCTTCGCGCGATCCTGGACGGGCGGAAGGAGGAATGGGATCTTGACGCCGTGGCCGCCGGGCGGGGAACCGTTTACATAGCAACCCTACCGGGTGTGGGGGAGATCGTTGTCCGGGTCTACCGGCATGGGGGGATACTCGGGGGAGTTCTGGGAACGTATTTCCCCACCTGCCACCGCTTTCTCAATGAACTCGTGGTAACGGAAGCGGCCCGGGCGCTGGGGGTGACCCGTCTGGAGTCCGTTGGAGTTGCCTGTCTCGGGACGGCGCCGGGGGTTCGGGGGTTCTGGATAAGCCGTCGGCTTAAGGGGACTGAGAGCCTTTACGCCTACATGGCCTCCAGACCTCCCGGGACGACCCTGGTGGCGCGCATCGCCTTTACCGTGGCGCGGATGCACGAGGGCGGCATCTTTCACGCGGACCTCAATATCCAGAATATCCTGGTGACTTTTGAGGGGGAAGTCCCTGAAGTTTCCATCATCGACTTCGACAAGGCCTTCCGGAAGCCCCGCCTTGGGCCCGAGGCGCGCGTGCGGCAGCTTCTCCGGCTGGACCGTTCCCTCCTCAAGTGTCTTCCGGAGGATTCACCATGGCGTAGCCCCTGGGTCCGCCTCCGGTTCGCCGCAGCTTACAGCAAGGTTTTCCCGGAAGTTCGTCCGGCAATAAAACATTACATGAGAGATTTTGAAAAATACGTGCGGAGATACCGGCTCGGTTGGGCGCTCCAGATTCTCCTGGGTGTTTCTAAGAAACGTCCGTGAGGCGGGATTCTATCCAGGACCGAACCGTTTCGACGAGAAGCCCCTCTTTTCCCAGCCAGAAGTGATCGACGCCGGGAAAGACCTCGCGTTTGATGTCTCCCTCGAGGGCGCTGACCAGATTGTCCAGGTCCCGTGGGCGGCAAAAGGCGTCCTGATCGCCCGAGACGAAGAGGAAGGGGTGTTCGCTGAGCCGGCCGGGATCGAACGCCATCATGGAAACGGGCGGAGAGACCATGATGATCCCCCTGGAATTCGGGAGTGCGGCCATTAGGTGTATGACGTAGGCGCCGAAGGAATACCCGGCAAGAAAACTGGGAAGTCCGCCATAACCCGCGTCGCTCAGAAACCGCAGGGCTCCCTTTACGTCTCGAGTTTCGCCGATTCCCTTCTCGAACCGCCCCTCGCTGCCGCCGACCCCCCGGAAATTGAAACGAAAGGCGAGCATTCCCACCGGCGGCAGGGCGCGCCAGAGGGCGTCAACCACGTTGTTGTTCATGCTCCCGCCATAAAGGGGATGAGGGTGAGCGATGATGGCGGTTGCCCGGGGAGGGGCGGTCGGTCGGCGGATTTCCCCCCTTAGTGTCAGCCCGTCGGTGCTCTTGAAAGATAGTTTGATGGTTGGCTCCCTTGGGCTAAGTCCCTATTTTGCTTGTTTTCACCAAGAAGTTAATGTTATCCTTTTTCTGGCTTTTTGAGAGTCTGTCGTATCTTCCTTTGGGGCCTAAGAAAAGGACAAATTGTTCAAAAAGAGCGGGATCAAAAGAATCGTCGATATTAAAATCGTTTTGAATCCCTAGACCCGCTTGTCTTTTCGCGATCCTAATCTTGTACTCAGCCTGCAGTTCCCGCATGCGTATAAGGGCTTCATAAGGACTGTAGGCCTGCTGGTAGGGACGAATGGTCGTCAAGGCATCGAAGGTGTCCATGATCATGGCAATCTTGCTGAAGAAGTGCAAGTCTTTGGCTGTTATGCCATAGGGATAACCAGTTCCGTTGCACCGCTCGTGGTGTTGGAGGATGACTTTGGCGGCGCTTTCGGGGATTTGCTTGTCCTTGAGAACCTCAAGCCCGAATTCCGGATGTTTCCGCATGATCTCCCATTCCTCCTCGTTGAGGGGAGCCCGTTTTTTGAGAATCAATTCTCCCACTTTGATTTTCCCGATATCGTGAAGGATGGCGCCAATACCCAGGTTCTTGAGTCGTGTCTCTTCTAAGCCTATGTATGATCCAAATAGAAGAGAGAGAACGGCGACGTTTACGCTATGCGTGTAGGTATAATAATCAATGGACAGGACGTCTATCAAGGAGAAAGCTGTATCAGGACGTTTGGTGATATACGTAATGAGGTTTTGAACGAAATTACTCGCGCGATTGATGTTTGTCCCGGCTCTTGGATCGTCCAGGAGATCGACGGTAAGGTTTACAGCGGTTTCGTATACAAGTTCCTGCTTGTCTTGGTCCTTGAGATCCGGGGTATGTTTGCCAAGGATTTCGTGAAGGTGCCTTTCAACATGCTGGAGATATTTTTTATATTCTTTCCTCTTTACATAGAGCTTCTGTGAAAGGGTTTCGACACGCTTGATCTGTGAGTGCGTCAAAACCATTGTTTTTCCTCGGTAAAGGACGTATCTTGGTATGTTGTAATGATCGTAATGAAAGATGTAAAGATCGAATTCCCGGATTCTGCTGGGACTCAAGGTCCAGGATTTTATCCCGACATAATTTTTATCGGACGTAATTTTCTCTATGTAATCATGATGTTTTTTGATGGATTTTGCCATCCATTATCCCTGACGTTTGATATTGAGATGATATTAACAAAAGCATAACTTCAGAGAAAAATCAAGAAAAATAATTCCCCTCAAGATTCACAAAAATGTAAATCCAGATTCGCGCGTTTGATGTCATGAAAGCGTGTCTTCGTCAAAATCAGTTGCGTGTCAGGAAAAGAACTTTCCTGGAGGGGGCGACGTTGGAAGCGCGCCTTTTGGAAAGGTCTGCGCGGACTCGAGGCCTCTGCATTACGGACAATCGCCTCCACTGGGTTGCTATGTCATCCACGATGAAGGCGGATGTCGCATTTGAACAGCAAATGGCGCGCGCGTCATGGCTTCTATATGCGACACATCTCACTCCTGCGATCCGCAACTTCTGCTATCTCACGCCAACCCCAAAGGATTACCCATATCGGACTTAATGCCCTGAGAATCCATAGAATACCCGGAGTCCAATATGCGAGTTGAAAAAAGAGCCTGAATATATTATACAAAGGCCGATTCGAGGAGGCGGCGCGCGTGACACGAAATATTTATCCCTTTACGGCCATTGTGAACCAGGAGGGCATGAAGAAGGCCCTGATCCTGACGGTTATCGACCCGAGTATCGGCGGGGTCCTCATCCGCGGACAGCGGGGGACGGCCAAGAGCACGGCGGTGCGCGCCCTCGCCCATCTCCTGCCCGTGATCGAGGTGGTGAAGGGCTGTTCCTACCACTGCCATCCCTCAGATCCGCGCCTCATGTGCGAGGATTGCCGGAAGCGGTTCGAGGCCTCGGAAAGGCCTCTTCCTGCCGCCGAGAGTAAGATGCGGGTGGTGGAGCTTCCCATCGGCGCCACGGAGGACCGGGTCATTGGGACGCTGGACATGGAAGGTGCCCTGCAAACGGGGCGACGCGCCTTCGAACCCGGAATTCTCGCCGAGGTTCACCGGGGATTCCTTTACGTGGATGAGATCAATCTCCTGCCGGACCACTTGGTGGATATCCTCCTCGACGCGGCCGCCATGGGGGTCAACTACGTGGAGCGGGAGGGGATTTCCTTCTCACACCCCAGCCGATTTGTCCTGGTAGGGACAATGAACCCGGAGGAAGGGGAGTTGCGCCCCCAGCTGATGGACCGCTTCGGGGTATGCGTGGAGGTGCGGGGAATCGCGGAGCCGGAGATCCGCGAGGAGGTGATTGTCCGCAGGCTCGCTTACGACCGGGATCCCGCGGCCTTTCTTGCCCAGTGGAAACCGAAGGATGAGAGGCTCGGAAAGGCGATAACCCAGGCCCAGCGCCGCCTGGGCGCCATCGTCTTGACCCGCGAGGCCCTAAGGATGATTTCGAGGATCTGTTCCGACCTGAAGATAGACGGACACCGGGGAGATATCACCATGGCCAAGGCGGCCGTGGCTCTATCGGCCTATTACGGGCACAGTCAGGTGCGCCGGCAGGACGTGCGGGAGGCGGCGGCCCTGGTTCTGCCCCACCGGATACGCCGCTCCCTCATGGACGAGGAGGTGGAATTTTCTCTCGAAAAGGTGGATGAGGCCATCGAGAAAACGAAGGAACCCGTGGCTGCCGCCGAGCTGCCGCCCATGGATGAAAAAAAAAAGTCCCTGAAAAACAAAAATAGTGATGGCAAGATCACCACGAAGATTCACGTCATCGGGGAGGACCGGTTCGACCTGAGCTTTCCGAACGTTGGCGTGAAGCCTTCCCCCCGGTCCGTTGCCGGGAGGTCCGTGAAGGCGCGGGCCACGCGGGAGGGGGCGTATGTCCGGAGCGTCCTTCCCCGGGGGAAACCGAGAGATATCGCCCTGGATGCCACCCTGCGAACGGCCGCCATGTTCCAGGAGGAGCGGCAGGGGAGTGGAGGGAGTTCCGTTATAATCCGCCCTGCGGATATCCGCGTCAAATGGCGGCAGAAGAAGATGGGGCGTTGTGTCCTCTTCGTGGTGGACGCCAGCGGGTCCATGGGGGTTCAGGAGCAGATGCGCGAGACCAAGGCGGCCATCATGAGCCTGTTGGGCAAGTCTTACCAGAACCGGGACCGTGTGGGCCTGGTGGTCTTCCAGGGAACGCAGGCGCGTCTCGTCTTGCCTCCCACGGGGAGCGTGGACCTGGGGCGGAAATACCTGAAGAGAATTCCCACGGGAGGGAAAACCCCCCTCGCGGCCGGTCTGGCGCTGGGCCTTTCCACACTCAAGACGGAGAAGATGAAATACCCGGACGAGGCCGTCCTGTTGGTCGTGGTCTCGGACGGACGGGCCAACGTGGCCTTCAATGGGGGGGATCCCCTGGATGACGCCGTCGCCGCGGCGAGGCGGATAAGGAAGGCGGAGGTGGACACCCTGTTCATCGACACGGAGATCGACCCGCGCGCCTTCGGCTACGGATGGGAGCTGGCAAAAATCATGAACGCCACGTATGTCCCCTTGGGACAGTTGGAGTCGGGGCGCCTGGTGTCCCTCGTCTCATGAAAACCTTGACCGCGGATTTGTCTTTCACAATTCCCGCTGGAGGCTTCATCCCGTTCTGGGCCGCCGGGGAAGTGAGGGGGGCGGAAGAAGAGATTCGCCGCCTCACGGAAGAGGGTATCCGCAAGATGCCGGGAACCCTCGTCATCAAGGAGAACCGGCACCGGGTCATTTTCCGCGCGAAACTCCCCTTTGTGAAGGCCC
The DNA here is from genome assembly GCA_026986155.1 of bacterium. Classification (GTDB taxonomy): domain Bacteria; phylum Desulfobacterota; class S145-22; order S145-22; family S145-22; genus JAOZMY01. The sequence goes on along the minus strand of JALSPC010000010.1, from coordinate 11,163 downwards.
CGGTTCTGGTTAAATCGTTCCGATATCCGTCGTTCAGGCGGCGGCTCAAGGCCCTTTTCGCGCCGTATGCCGTCCAGGAGCTGAAACACGCGGCCATGGCCTTAGAAAGAGGCATCCCCGTTCCCATGCCCCTGTTCCTCGTTCAGCGTCGGCGTGGCGCGGCTGTCACGGAATCGCTCCTGGGCTACCGTTATCTGGAAGGCTCTCCCCTTCTTGCCTATTTCTTTGTCAAGGGGGCGCTGCCTTATGTGAAACGCCTTCAGTTGGTGCGTTCGGCAGGCCGTTTCACCGCTTTTTTACATAACTGCGGGGTGATTCACCGGGACTATCACGCGGGAAATCTGCTCGTGCTTAAGGACGAAACGGTCGCCCTTATTGACCTGTATCCCGTGAAGTTCGTCAAGGAATTGAGGGAAAGGGACCGGATAGAAGGGTTGGCCAGCTTGATTGCCTCGCTGGCGCCCGTTGTGGGCCGGGCCGGGATTGATGAACTCTTGGACGGGTATCGCGAGAAATCCACGGTTTATCTGGGTATGGAAGCGGAGGACCGGGCCATGAAGCGTCAAGAGGCCCTTCGAGGACGCCACGAGGCGAGCCGGGCAAGACGCTGCATGAAAAACAGCACGGAATTCTACCAGGCACGGGTGTTCAACGCCCGGATCGCCGCGCGACGGGAGATACCGGTTGATGAAATTCGCTCGTTATTGAAAACTCTTGACCAGAAATATAAAAATCATCCGGAGCGCGCCTTGAAAAACGCGCCCGAATCTGTGATCTTTAAGCTCGAAAGCATGGAAGGATCCCTCTGTGTGAAGTGGTATCGAAAACGAGGGAGGATGGACAGGGTAAAAGAGCTCCTCCGGGGAGGGCGCGCCCTGAGGGCCTGGAAGGCGGGAAACGGACTGCTCGCGCGCGGGATTCCCGTGGCCAGGCCCCTTGCCATGGCCCGGACGGCGCGCGGCGGGTTTCTCTTCATGGAGTTGGCGGAAGGGGCGGAGCTGGACCGGATGCTGTCCAGGATGGTGAAGGTGGGCGGGACTGAAAACTGGCGGATGCTGTGCCGTCTCGCGGATACCGTGGGGGCCTTTTTCGGAACCCTGCACCGGAAAGGCGTCTTCCACGCGGACCTGAAGGCATGCAATATCATGGTGAGGGAGGAAGGGAACAAATTTTTGATGAAACTTCTGGATTATGACAACGTGCGGTTCCACGGAAACCTTTCCATGAAAAAGGCGCTGAAGAACCTTGTCCAGTTGAACCTTAGTATCCCGGTTGAGATTTCCCGGAGCCTCCGGTTACGTTTTCTCAAGGCATACAAGGGGAATTTTCCCGGGGCGCCGCGGGCGCGGGAGTTGTTCAAGGAGGTGTGGGAGGCCAGCCGGGGGAAGAATATCGTTTACGTGACGAATGAGGGTGACAGGAGGACGTCATGGCGGTCCTGAAGACCCTCGCCCTCGACGTTCGCGACCTCTATAAATACCGGGTCCTTATCTGGACCCTGGTGGTCAAGGAGCTGAAACTCCGCTACCGCGGCTCCGTGCTCGGGTTTTTCTGGTCGTTCCTCAATCCCCTGCTTTTGATGGCGGTCTACGCCCTGGTCTTTTCCGTTTACATGCGGATCCAGATGGAACACTACCCCGTCTTCATGTTCTGCGGGCTTCTTCCCTGGATCTGGTTCTCCGCCTCGCTTCTGGAAGGGGTCAACAGCATCGTGGGGCGCGGAGACCTCATCACCAAGGCCTTTTTCCCGCCCCAGATCCTGCCCATGGTGACTCTGCTCTCCAACCTCATCAATTTTCTCTTGAGCCTGCCCATCCTCTTCATCTTTCTCTGGGCCAGCCACGTGATCCCCGGTTGGCCGCTTGTCTTTCTTCCTCTTGTCCTTTTGGCCCAGCTTTTCTTCACGCTGGGGTTGGTCCTCGCCCTGTCCGCCATGAACGTCCACTTCCGGGATCTCACACACATCCTGGGCAACGTCCTTACCCTCTGGTTCTTCGTCTGTCCCATCATCTATCCCCTCAAGCAGATCCCCGAGCGGTTCCGGTTTCTCGTGGATCTCAACCCCATGGGGCTGATGACGCTCATGTATCAGGACATCTTTTTCTACAACCGGTTTCCAGATATCAAGATTCTCGGCGCGCTCCTGGCCCTGGGAGTCGTCATCGTCGTCATTGGAAACGCTATTTTCAACGCCTACCGTGAATCGTTTGCCGAGGAGATATGAGCGAAGCCGCCATTGAACTGGACCACGTCTCGAAACGCTTCAAGCGGACGGTCTTGAAGAGCAATTACGTGACCCTGAAAGACCTCATCCTCCGGAAGCGCCGTATCCCCAAAAAGGGACGCTACATCGAGGTGCTGGACGACATCTCCCTGACCGTTCCCCGGGGGAAGACAATCGGCATCATCGGGAAAAACGGGTCGGGCAAGAGCACGCTGCTCAAGCTCATCGCGGGGATCTACCGCCCCGACAGCGGCACCATCAAGGTCAACGGAAAGTTGTCGTCCCTCATCGAACTGGGGGCCGGGTTTCACCCGGAATTCACCGGCCGGGAAAACGTCTATATCAACGGGATCCTCCTGGGGTTGACGAAACAGCAGATAAGGGAGCGCTTCGACCGGATCGTCCGGTTCGCCGAACTGGAGGATTTCATCGACATGCCGGTTAGGACCTATTCCTCTGGGATGTACATGCGGCTGGGGTTTTCCGTGGCGGTGCACGTGGACCCGGAGATCCTCCTGATAGACGAGGTCCTCGCCGTGGGGGACGAATCGTTCGGCCACAAGTGCAAGGAGGTCATCCGCCAGTTCCGCGCGGCCATGAAGACCATCGTGATGGTGACCCACGACATGTCGGCGGTGGAGAAGTGGTGCGACGAGGCCATCTGGCTCAACAAGGGGGAGGTGGCCGACCGGGGGGAGCCGCGGCGCATCATCGACCGCTACCGTGAAAACGTCAGGGCGGACGAGGAAAAGACCTTCGAGGCCGCCCACGATGTGGGAATGAATCTCATGGGGAAGCGCTGGGGGGACCGCCGCATCGAGATTTCAGACATCCGGCTGCTAACCGGCGAGGGGGAGGAACAGTCTATCTACACCCTGGGGGAGCCGACGGTGGTGGAGATTTCCTACCGGGTTCACGAGAGACCCGCGCAACCGGTCGTTTTCGGCGTGGGCGTCTTTTCGCCGGATAATATCTGCTGTTACGGGACGAACACCGACATCGAGAAGGTTCCGGTGATCCTGGAAAAGGACGAGGGAACCGTTCGTTTCATCATAAAGGAGAACCTCCTGATCGAGGGCACCTACTTTCTTGACGTGGCCGTTCACGCCGAGGACGGATACCCCTTCGACTACCTGCAGCACCAGACGGCCTTTGCCGTTCGCAGCAACATCAAGGACGTGGGGATCTGCCGTTTGCCTCACACATGGGAATTGGACACATAAAAGGAGAAGTCATGGCAACCTACCTTGTCACCGGCGGGGCCGGGTTTATCGGCTCCCACATCGTGGACGCCCTTCTCGAAAGGGAACACACCGTTTTGTGCGTGGACAATCTCTCCACGGGGAAGGTGGAGAACATCGCGCACGTTGAGTTGAACGAACGCTTCTCGTTTTTCAAGGCGGATATCCGGGACCTCCAGACCCTTCGGAGTCTGATGAAAGGGGTGGATTACGTTTTTCACGAAGCGGCCCTGGGCTCAGTCCAGCGTTCCGTCGAGGACCCCGCCACCACCCATGAGGTCAACGCCACGGGGACCCTCAACGTCCTCGTCGCCGCGCGGGAATCGGCCGTCAAACGGGTCGTCTATGCCTCTTCCTCGTCCGTTTATGGCGATAGCGAGACGCTGCCCAAGGTGGAAAGCATGAGCCCGGCCCCCAAGTCGCCCTACGCGGTCTCGAAACTGGTAGGGGAACATTACGCCGCCGTCTTCACGGACCTCTACGGACTGGAGGTGGTTTCCCTCCGGTATTTCAACGTCTTCGGTCCCAGGCAGGATCCCTTCTCCGACTACGCCGCCGTGATTCCCATCTTCATCCGGCAGTTGCTCAAGGGACAGTCTCCCACCATCTTCGGGGACGGGACCCAGAGCCGGGACTTCACCTACGTGGGAAACGTGGTGGAGGCCAATCTGCTTGCCGCTTCTGCGAAGGGGGCGGGGGGCAGGGTCTTCAACGTGGCCTGCGGCGAAAGGATGGATCTCAACACTCTGTTGAAGCGCCTCAAGACCCTTCTTGAACCTTACAAGAAGGGGATCTCTGCCCTGGAACCCATCTTCGGGCCGCCGCGCCCCGGCGACGTGAAGCACAGCCTGGCGGGGATCGACGTGGCGCAGACCTGGCTTGGCTATTCCCCCGCCTACTCGGTGGAAGAAGGCCTCGAGGCCTCCATCGCGTGGTACGTGGAAAATCTGGGATAAGCGGATTGGCCCATGGCTCATAGCTCATGGTTCATAGCTGATGATTGATAGCTGATGGCTTGCGGCTTATAGATTAAATAAAACACTTAGTACAGACGGGTTTTCTGAACAACTTGAGAAAGCGGCGGGTGAGATTTTGAAAAAGGCATGTTATCCCTGGAAAGAGGCCATTGTGACGGGCCTCAAATCGGGGCTTTCCACCACCTGCCGGCTCGTTCGCATCATCGTTCCCTTCTATTTCCTGATAGAATGGCTGAAACTCTCGCCGATCCTGGGGTGGCTGGGACATGTCCTGGCCCCCGTGATGAAGCTCTGGGGCTTGCCGGGAGAGGCGGGTTTCGTCCTCGTCACGGGAAACCTGGTCAATCTATACGCGGCCATCGCCGTGATGATTCCCCTGAACCTGAACATCCCGCAGATCACCCTGATCGGGCTGATGCTGGGGATCTCCCATAACCTTGTCGTTGAGACGGCGGTGTTGAAAGAGGCGAAGATCCCGGCCATGCGGATGGCCCTCCTGCGGCTGGTCGGTTCCGGCGTGGCGGGGTGGATCGTCAGTCGGTTCCTGCTGGGGGCGTAGAATGCCGTCGGAGTTTACCTTTTATACCCTCTTTCTTCACCCCCTCGCCGGGGCGCTGAAACTCTCCCTCAAGCTGCTGTGCATCATTGTTCCGCTCCTTGTCGTTTATGAACTGGTTCGGGCCCTCCCGTTCTGGAAACGGTTTCAATTCCTGGACGAAAAACCGGGCGGGATGAAAGGCCTTGGATTTTCACCCTATACCCTGATTCCCCTTTTCACGGGCATCTTCCTGGGCATCGCCTACGGGGCGGGGGTCATCATCAAGATATCGCGGGAAAAGGAGTTGAAACGGGCGGACCTTTGGCTGCTGGGACTTTTTCTTGCCACGTGCCACGCCGTGGTGGAGGACACCCTCCTCTTCGTCGTGGTGGGAGGGATGGGACGCTGGATCATCATCCCCCGTATCCTCTTGGCGTGCGCCCTGAGCCTGGCCCTTGTCCTGCTAATAAGGGCGCAAAAGGCGAAACAAATTTCACCGTAAGCGAATTTTTTTTCGCGATCAGACCGCATTGAGACAAAAATCCGCATGAGTGTAAATAAATTTAAGGAAAGGGGCTGAAGACTGGAATCCGAAGAAAAACCCTTTTACTTCGGCTTTCAAGGCTGCACAACGGGTGCCTTTCCATCTAAATTTGACGGAATTAACAGGATTTTCACTTAAAACTTAATAACTTAAAACCAAAAGCTTTTTTTCACGCCTCACAGATCATGGCATAGAAAGCATGCGCCTTACGATTTGTAGGGAGCACGAAATTGCACAGACATACACAAGTTTTTTGCTTTTTCTTGTCATTATTTACCCATCACTTGTCACTGTTATAAACTATGTGCCATCATCAAACGGAGTTAGTCATATAATCAAAGAGGTCACTCATTTTCATTGTGTTAGCGAAACACATTTTGGTATAGTTATTGCGTAAAATCCAATACGAGGGAAAAATGAGAAAGATGATTATTTTGAACAAGCGCGGTATCAGTTCCATAGAACTGGCGGTCGTGCTGGCGCTGATTGCCATCATGGCCACCATGACGATTCCTTATCTGGGGAGTTGGTTGAAACATTACCGTGTCGTGGGGGCATCCAGGGAAGTTACTTCAACTTTCCAAGAAGCACGTCTAAAAGCAATTTCTGACAACCGGGAATGGCGTGTCGTTTTAGATCAGGACAATGATACTTATTGGCTCGAACGGGGGAATGCTGATAGTGGCTCAACGTCTTGGACTGCTCAGGGAGGGACAAAATCTTTACCCAAAGGCGTAATTTTTACTGATGCAAGTGGGAATAACGCTACAGGGCAAATTAATATTCAGTTTAATCCTTCAGGAACGGCAAATAGTTCCTCTGTTTACCTGAAAGGCGAATCAGGGGACCGTTATAAAATAACGGTACTTTCAACCACGGGAAGGGTATGGATACGTGTCTGGAACGGAACGGGGTGGGAAGCGACTTAGGCGAATTAGGCCATACCAGGAAAAAATTATGAGACATATAAGGAAAAGAAAATTTTTTTTAAAAAATCGAGGCTTCACGCTCATCGAAGTGATGATTGCCATCCTGATTCTCGCCGTGGGGATGTTGGCCATGGCGATGTTACAGGTGACGGCGATCCGGGGAGGGTCGTTTGCAAACCAGATGACGCAGGCCTCCATCTACGGCCAGGACAAGATAGAAGAACTGAAAAATGCTACGTACGCGTCCGTAACCAACGGCAGCGACACGGTCACCAGCGGAAACGGCGTTATCTACACGCGGAACTGGACGGTTGCCACGGATTCCCCCTATACCGGATCGAAAACCGTGAACCTGACCGTGTCCTGGACGGGGCCGCAGGGGAACAGCCATAGTATTCAATTTTCAACGATTTTGCATGAATAGGGGGCATGGCGTGAAAAAAAACGCGGGTTTTACTTTGATCGAGCTTCTCATCGCCCTCGTGCTGAGTATCGTGATTGTCGGTGCCGTCTATGCCACGTTCAATTCCCAGCAGAAGAGCTTTTCCCTGACGAATCAGAAAACGGATATGCAACAGCAGGGCCGGGCGGCCATGAACCTCATCATGCGGGACCTGCGCATGGCGGGATACCTCGTTCCCTCCGCGAAGGCCATACGCGTCGTGAATAACAACATGACCAGTGGAATATCACCAGCTTCGGACGAGATAACTGTGCTTTACGCCGACCAGAGATTTGATGGCTTGAATATAACAACTTCAAGCGGATCGCCCCCCACGAGCGTGACGGTGGAAGTTCAAAGCGGTGGGAGTTTTGAGGCGAATTCTGATTATGTCAATGAAAACATAATTCTTATAACGAAGGACGAATCGCATAGTGTTATCCGTAAAATCACAGCGGCATCCGGAACTGGCACCCAGAGAACATTTACCCTGGGCAACCTGGACAGTGGCCTTTCCGGTTTGACGCCGGCGTTTGATTCTTCCAGCGATAACAGCGCGAGCTATACGGACGGGAATGCCTATGTGCTGACAACCAGAACGTATAATATCCAGTCTGAAACGCTTTATATCAATGATCATGACGACGGAACTTCTGCCGGAACGCCTCAACCCCTCGCGGAAGGCGCCGAGATCCTCCAGTTCGACTTTCATATGTCGGACAACTCTGTTCAGGCGGACCCGACATCGGGGTCATACATGATTGACCAGATACGGGCGGTCCGAGTCTATCTCCTCATGAAAAACAACACACAGGATCCGGATTACACGGATACGAACACTTACACGCTCGGTGCCGGGAACGCGACCTTTACCCCGGGTTCGAGCGCGACATTGAAGGTGTTTAGAAGACGGCTTTTGACGACACTTGTAAGACTCAGAAACTTTGGGTTGTAAAAGGTGAGAAAAGTGAAAAAAGAACGAAGTAGATTAAGTGATGAAAAGGGCTTTGTCCTTGTCATCGCCCTGATTGTTCTCCTTGTGGCGACGGTGGTGGGGATCTTCGCGATTCAGAACACCAGCATCGACACCAAGATTTCCGGGAACGAGCGCATCGCAACCCTCCTGTTCAACGCGGCGGACGCTGGGGGCAACGCCGGGGTTAGCTGGTTTAAGGTAAACACGTCAGAGGGTGGGACTAAGCTGACGACGACTAACCCGGCGACAGCTCCGGTAGGCGCGTACTTCGGGACGGATTTAAGCCTGGGAACGGGCACGAGCTATAATTTCAAGATTGATCCCCTTATGAAAAGTGCCCATCCCCCCGTGGGATGGGACCCCTCTCTTTATCGTCGCTATTATTATCTGGTCAGCGCGAAGGGAAACGCGTCCGGCGCGGCGGGGACCAAAGAGATCCGTATGATGATCAGCCGGGTGTTTCAGAAATAAACAATTGAATGGAGATATCCCATGAAGGTTAAAAAATCGGAATGTATAAAAATTGGATTTTTGGCATTACTATCGGTGATTATCATCTCCCTGCCATCTTTCGGTCTTGCCTCTCCTCAGGCTGTTCCTCCTTTTGTGACGACAACACTCGCGCCGAATGTCATGATCTCGATTGATACCTCCGGGAGTATGCGGTGGGGGCATGATAACCTTAGCTATCCCAGTAATGCCGTTTATGTCATTGCGCAATCTATCTATGAAGCGGAGTGTGGTCCGTATTCCAATGACGGATATGACTTAAAGGCCGATGTGATCCAGATCGCAGATGACATCAATGATTCTTCTGACCAGTGGCTCCAAAGCCTTCCGGGTGTTACGAACGAGAGCTGTCCAAGATATAACCCTGGAGTGTTTGTAGATTTGACGAGTTCCGTCGCGGCGATAAAGTCTGCCCTCACCTCGTCTGACCATACCACAATGACTATCGGCGGGGTTTCCTGGATTGTTTTCAAGGGCTCCTGGGGAGCATCGAATAACAAGTTCTATGGGCCATATAACATGGGCTATTTATCAAGAATAACAATGGCGAAATGGGTTATTTCAAAATTAATCAGGAATACCACGGGAATTCAATATGGGATCATGAGGTTCGAGAATGGGTGTGACCAGAACACTGGGGGGAGAGTCGTATTTCCCTGTATTGACCTGACACAGGATTACGACGGGAATGGACATGCGGACAAGGAAGACCTTATCAATTACGTCAACAGTATTTATGCGGATGGATGCACACCTCTTGCGAATGCTCTGTATGAAGCATGCTGTTATTTTGGGGGTGAGGCTTCGCCATCCGACGCGAGTTACAGCGGTTCCTTTGCGAGTAAAATTTATCATGACGGGCATTATGTCAGTCCCATCCAGTATTGGTGCCAGAAAAATTTTGTAATTGTTACGACGGATGGGGAGTCTTACGAGGATGGGGGAAATGTGCCTTCCAATATCCAGGATTTTGATAACGATGGTAACAGTGAAGATGGGAGCCACGATACAAGCGATAGTCTGGATGATGTGGCGTTGTATGCCTATGAACACGATTTTGCCACTTCGCTGGGCAACGGTCTTGGGGAGACTCCAAAGCAGAATTTTGTAACTTACACGATTGGGTTTGGAGGCGCTGCGGCAACTCTTCTTGAAGAAACTGCGGATGAGAATCATGGGCATGGACATTATTATGGCTCTTCGGATCAGGGATCCTTGTTTGCCAGCCTTCAATCTGCAATCAACGATATCCTTTACCGTATTTCGTCAGGTACCGCTGTCTCGGTTCTCAGTACCTCACAGTCAACAGAGGATAAGCTCTTCCGCGCGAAGTTTCATCCCAGAGGCTGGAAAGGGTTCCTCGAATGTTTCGCGTTGCCCTACACGAGCGGCAACACGCCCCTCTGGGAAGCTGGGGAACTTTTGCACACGCAATCCGCTTCCAGTCGATCAATTTACACGGCTACCTCCTCTTCGGCGACCACACAGGAAGATTTTGATACAAGTAACACTGGACTTACCGCGTCACTGCTTGGGGTGACTTCCACAGAAAGAGACCATCTTATCAATTATATCCGAGGCGCCTATAATGCCTCCTGGGGATACAGAGATCGCGATCCATACGAGAATGGCGGAGACCAATGGAAACTGGGTGATATTATCTATTCGACGCCGATGGTGCGGGGCGCGCCAAATGCCTATTGGGATGCCGTGGCTGTTTACAGCTCTTCGGGGGTGGATCACTACTCTGATTTCAAGGCGAATCGCCATGGCCGGACCCGACTTGTGATTGTGGGCGCAAACGATGGGATGACGCATGCTTTCAACGTCAGTGATGGAACGGAACGCTGGGCATTCGTACCATACAACCTTTTGAACAATTTGAAATCTTTGGCCAATGACCCATATTCACATAATTACTATGTAGATTTAACCCCTGTGATTGCCGATTGCCAAATAGGAAGCTCTGTTCCAGATGATCATGGTTGGAAGACAATCCTTTTGTCCGGTGAGCGCCAAGGCGGAAAGGCTTATTTTGCACTGGACATCACGGGGGATACAGGTTATCCTAAACCGCTCTGGCAGTTTACCGATGGGGACCTCGGGGAATCTTGGTCCATCCCGCAGATTGGACTGGTTACGGCAGGTTCCACGACCCATTTCAAGTGGATAGGAATATTCGGTTCGGGATATGAAAACGCCGATTCCAAGGGATATCTCTTCGGCGTGAACATGGCGGATGGGAGCCAGATCTTCAAAATTAAGGTCGATGATTCGTCGGGGAATGTGATGGGATCTCCCGCGGTTGTTGACTTTAATGACAATACATGCATTGACCGTGTTTATATCGGCGACATGCTGGGGAGAATGTGGAAGGCGTCTATCCCTGATCATATCGGAAACACATGGGGGGACGCGACCGGCACCACCATGTCGATTCTGACCACGACGGGCGTTACTCAGCCGATTCGTATAAAACCGAGCCTTTCATTTTATGAAAGAACGGGAGGCAGAGTTATGGCGGTCTATTTTGGGACCGGAAAATTTGATGTAACGGAAGATAAAACAAACACTGACACGCAAAGTTTTTATTGTATCTTGGACGAGGGAACGCTACCGGTTTCCAAATCAGACCTTGTTAACTCAGACACCCCCGGTATTGACGGGTATTGTTCTGAACTTGGTTCGCTCCCTTCAAACAAACGTGGATGGTATTTTGACCTGCCCAATGAAGGGGAGCGCGTGACCGCGTCCAGCCTCCTGGCGGGAGGGATTGTCTTTT
>JALSPC010000009.1 GCA_026986155.1 bacterium | reverse complement strand
GCATCTGTTCCCGGACCAGGTGCGTCACCACCCCCAGGTCCGTCGCCACCCCCACCTTCAAGACCCCGTCCGTAAAGGCAAAGCCAAGGGGCTCCACCGCGTCGTGAGAGATGAGGAAAGGACTGAACCACAAGACCCCGATCTCGAAGGGCGTCTCCGGATCGATACATTCAATCCGGGGAAGACTCCCCACCGCGTCCTCCGCCGCCTGATAGGTGCGTTCCGTCATGTAAACAGGAAGATCGTAACGCCGGGCCAGGGGGCCCACCCCGCGGATATGGTCGGTGTGCTCGTGGGTTACCAGGATGGCGGAAAGGTCGGCGGGCAACGCCCCGACAAGGGCCATGCGCCGTTCGATCTCCCTGGCCGACAGTCCCACATCCAGTAAAACCGCCGTTTTTCCCGATTTCACGTAGAGGGAATTCCCCTTGCTGCCGCTGGCGAGCGCCACGATTTCCATGGCTCTTGACCTATCCCGAATCCCCCGAAAAGTCAAGATATGCCGTCGATTCAAGGGATGGAAGATTAAAAGGAAATCACACGGGCACCGCCCAAAATTCTTGCAAATAGGGGAACTGTAAGATATACACAATGAATCGAGATTGGAAAAACCATTCATTTTAACATAGAAAAAACCATGGAGGACATACATGGCCAAACACATCGGAATCGTGGCGTGCAGCGCCGAGGGGGCGGCGTTGTGTTACCGGACGATATGCGCCGAGGCCCCCTGTCTCATGGGGGAGCACATGCACCCTGAGATCAGCATGCACACGCACCCGTTGGGACGGTACATGGCTCACATCCGGGCCGGTGACTGGAAAGGCGTGGCCGATCTCATGCTGTCGTCGGCGGAGAAACTCGCCGCCATCGGGGCCGAGTTCGCCGTCTGTCCCGACAATACCATCCACCAGGCCTTTGGGCTGGTCGCGGGAAAATCCCCCATCCCGTGGCTGCACATCGCGGAGGCGGTGGCCGGGGAGGCGAAGCGGCGAGGGTTTTCCCGGCTCGCCGTCCTGGGGACGAAGTATCTCATGACCGGGCCCGTCTACCCGGAGACGCTGGAAAAGTTCGGCATCGCCTGGGAGATTCCGGACGAACGGCAGCGGGAACGGATCGACGAAATCATCTTCAAAGAGCTCGTCAACGGCATCTTCCCCGACAAATCGCGCCGCTACTTCAACGCGGTTATCGACCGGCTCAAGAAACGGGGTTGCGACGCGGCGATCCTCGGGTGCACGGAGATCCCGCTCATCGTCGACCCGAACGACTGCCCGTTGCCCACGCTGGACTCGACCCGCCTCCTGGCAAGGGCCGCTTTAAAAACCGCCATAGGTGAGGAATGAAGAAGAACGGGACGATTCCTACCGTCGTGGCGGTGCCCGATAATCTTTCGCACCTCAGGGACGCGCTGGCCGGGCTGATCGCGGAGCGGGACCAGTTGATTCACGCGGTCATTCCCAACATCGAGGCGGACTACCAGTTGAAGATCGGGGCCCTCGAATACGAGAAGTTCGAGGCACGGGGGACCGGGCACGTTGCCCCAATACAAACGGAAGACCATGACCGGTAAACGGAAGAGACGCGGCAGGACCGAACACACGCGTCGGGAACTGGCGGCGTATGACGTACCCGGCGGCGAGATTGTTCTCTACCAGGCGCCGGAGGGGTCGGTGAGTCTGGACGTGCGGCTGCTTTTTCATGTGGTTGAGGCTATGAGCTTGGAATGCGTTCGCAACCTTGGGCACATGCGTGAGATGGTGCTTCTCATTCGCAACATCGCCGCCCAGGCCCGGGCGCCCGGGGAAGTGATGGAATGGATAGAGATTGTCCAAGATGATCTCGACGCGGTTTTCACGGCCCTCGCGGAAGGAAGAACCGGTTAGACGGGTGTGTCGGGGAACCCCGGCCTGAATCCGCCGTCCATGGATACACTTCTATAAAGAAATCGGCGCCGTTTTTCTATCGTTGACATCAATGGGAATGAAAAGTAAGATACCTTCCGGCCGTTTGGTCCCCGAGGTGATAAACAGATGACGTTGCAATCCATACAGGATTACGTGAAAAGGTGCGCCGAGGTCTTCGCGAAGGTCACGCGCATCAACGTGGAGGTGGCCGACAGCGACTTCATCCGTATCGCGGGAACCGGCCCCTACGCGTCCGGGGTGGGCAAGGATATCAGCCGCGAGGGAGAGATCTACCGCTACGTGATGACCAACGGCCGCACCTTCTGCCTGGAGGATCCCCGGCTCCACCCCCTCTGCCAGGCCTGCTCGAACAAATCCCGCTGCCGGGAGGCCCTGCTCCTCTGCACGCCCATCTTTTCCGGCAACGAGATCGCGGGGGTCATCGGCCTTGTCTGTTTCACCGCGGAGGAACGGGAACGCGTCCAGGCCAACAAGGAGACCTATACCTATTTCCTCGTCCAGATCGCGGAGCTGCTGCGACACAAGCTGGAGGACCAGCGGGAGCTGAAAAAGGCCGAGCACTTCCTCGATCTGATGATGCAGGTGGTGGATATCAACAACCGGGGAGTGGTTGTCTTCAACACCTCCGGAGGTGTTACCTATCTCAACCGGCTGGCGCGGGAGACCCTGGGTATCCCGGACGGGGCCAATCCCGCCGGGCTGAAGGTTATGCCTACGGGCAACCGTTACTCCGATTTCGATGAGTTCGAGGTGGCGGCGGGCGGGGAGAAGCGGGTGCTTCTCGGCCAGTTGACGGAACTGCCGCCCCGGGATCCCCTCTTCGGCAGCGTGTTCATCTTCGACCTCTTGTCGCGGGTGGCCCGGAGGATCTCCGAGTTCACCGCCCGGGACCGCATCTACGGGATCGATTTCATCATCGGAAGGTCGAAGGGGATCAAGCTGCTCAAGGCCCAGATCCGGCGCATCGCCGACTCGTCTTCCACGGTTCTCATCACCGGGGAGACGGGCACGGGAAAGGAGCTGGTGGCGCGGGCCATCCACGGGGAGAGCAACAGGCGGGACAAGCCCTTCATCGCCGTCAACTGCGGGGCGATTCCGGATACCCTGCTGGAAAGCGAGTTCTTCGGCTACGCAAAGGGGGCCTTCAGCGGCGCGGACCCCAGGGGAAAGATCGGCAAGTTCGAACTGGCGAACGGGGGCGTTCTCTTTCTCGACGAGATCGGCAGCCTCCCCCTCTACCTCCAGGTCAAGCTCCTCCGGGTGCTGCAGGAACGCCAGTTCACCCGCGTGGGGTCCAACAAGCTTATCCACGTGGATATCCGGGTCATCGCCGCGGCGAACGACAATCTTCACGAGCTGATGGCGCAGGGACGGTTCCGCCGGGACCTCTTCTACCGCCTGAACGTCATTCCCCTCGAGGTGCCGCCCCTCCGGGAGAGGCCTGAGGACATCCCCGTTCTCGCCCGTTTCTTCTTCGAGAAATACTGTGACCTCCTGTCCAAGCAATCGGTGGGGATGGACGATGCCATTTTTGACGTCCTTTGCGCCTACCGCTGGCCTGGCAACGTCCGGGAATTGGAGAACGTCATCGAATTCATGGTGAACATGGTTTCCGGGTCCGGTACCCTTCACGCGGGCCTGTTTCCGCCCTACCTGTCGCGGGAGTTGGACGCCGGGAATGTGCCCGCGCCGCCGGGCGAGGGGCAAGACCCCGGTGGGAAGATCCTCCCCTTGCGTGTTCTCGAGCGCCAGGTCATCACGTCGGCCCTCGAACATTTCGGCCGTGACGCCAAGGGGAAACGCCGCGCCGCGGAGGCGCTCCAGATAAGCGTCGCGACCCTCTACCGCAAGATCAAGGAATACGGCCTGTCCGGCTGAGTTTAGGCGCGTGCGTTCTCGAATAAAGACGGTATTCTCATTTTGATAACGCGACGCGGGAAGGCGTCTTTCCCCCGTTTCCGGTAACCAACGAATAATACAGCCGAATCGGGGAAATGGCGCGTGGAGGGTTGCATGGCACCTTTCTTGCAATCTACAAGACGAACCAAAAGCCTAAAAAAGGAGTCACGCAATGAAAAAAGAGATTATCGCGACGGAAAATGCCCCGAAGGCCGTGGGCCCCTATTCGCAGGCCGTCCGGAGCGGCAACACGCTCTACGTTTCCGGCCAGCTTCCCATCGACCCGGCGACGGGCAAGATGCCCGAGTCCCCCGCGGAGCAGGCGAGACAGAGCCTGTCGAACATCCGGGCCATCGTGGAGGCGGCGGGCGCCGATATGTCCCGCGTCGTTCGCTGCGGCATATTCATGACCGACCTGAACGCCTTTCAGACCGTCAACGAGGTCTACGCCTCCTTCTTCGAGGGGGATTACCCCGCGCGTTCCACGGTGGAGGTCGCCCGCCTGCCGCTGGGCGCCAAGGTCGAGATCGACGCGATCGTGGAAGTTTGAGGACGTCCCATGAACGATATTAAATTTCTTGAAAACAAGCATCTCAAAAAGGCCGGTGAGGGGGCCGAGCTCGCCTTTCTCGCCCCGGGAGAGGCGGAGAAGGCGCGGGCCTACCACAGGAGTTTCGCGGCCTACGCCCCCACGCCCCTGGTAGCGCTGCCCAAACTGGCCAAGACATTGGGGGTGGGGCGCGTGTTCGTCAAGGACGAGTCGTACCGGTTCGGCCTGAACGCCTTCAAGGTGCTGGGGGCCTCCTACGCCATCGGGCGTTACCTGGCGGAAAGGCTGGGAAAGGATATCGGGGAGGTTTCCTTCGATTACCTGCGCTCCCCGGAGGTCCGTAACCAGCTTGGGACAATCACCTTTACCACCGCCACCGACGGGAATCACGGGCGCGCGGTCGCCTGGGCGGCGCAGCAACTGGGGCACAGGGCCGTTATCTACATGCCGAAGGGATCCGACCCGACGCGGCTGGCGAATATCCGCGCCCACGGCGCCGAGGCGAGCATCACGGACCTGAATTACGACGATGCCGTTCGCCTGTCCTACCGGATGGCCCGGGAAAACGGGTGGGTCATCGTCCAGGATACCGCCTGGGAGGGCTACGAGGACATCCCCACCTGGATCATGCAGGGATACGCCACCCTTGGCCTGGAGGCCATGGCGCAATTAGGCGCCGAGGGCATCGACTGCCCCACCCACCTCTTTTTGCAGGCGGGGGTCGGGTCCTATGCGGGAGGGGTCTTGGGATTCCTCACCGCCAAGCTCGGGGACGCCCGTCCCACCACGGTCATCGTGGAACCCCACCAGGCGAACTGCATCTACCGGTCCGCGCTGGCCGGCGACGGCCGTCCCCACAAGGTGGGAGGCGACCTGGATACCCTCATGGCGGGCCTGGCCTGCGGGGAACCCAATACCATCAGCTGGAAGATCCTCCGGGACTACGCGCACGGATACATCTCGTGCCCGGATTGGGTGGCCGCCAATGGCATGCGGATCCTTGCCGCCCCGCGCCGGGGAGACACCCCGGTCGTCTCCGGAGAGTCGGGAGCCGTAACCTGCGGGCTGCTGGAGTTCCTCATGGCGCATCCCGGCGGCGAAGAGATTCGAAAGGCCCTCGATCTGAACAATGACGCCACGGTGCTGCTCATCAGCACGGAAGGCGATACCTCCCCCAAGACCTACCGGGATATCGTCTGGTACGGGCGGTATCCCTCCCGGGCGTGAGATGCGGCTGTCCGTCGGGTTTACCCTCTCTTGGAATTTCAAGGGAAAAATAGTACAAATAGGACATGAAATCGCGACGAGACATCACGGGTTGAACCCGAGATGGAAAGACACGAATTCGGAACCAGCCGGACATCGTTTTTTAAAGAGGGCCGAGACCGGCGACGTTCGCCGGGCCGGCATCATGTCAGCGGGGGGAGGGATCCATGAAGACATAGGTATTTTTTCGATTTTCCGGGAAGTGAAAGAATTAGGTGGAGGAATGACCATGGTGAAATCGGGCGCTACGATTTGAGAACAGGTCATTTTCTTGTAAGTCAACGTGTTTCATAAAAAAAGGAGGTAATTGCATGAAAGGTCTGAAACTATTTTTGAGCATTCTGGTTGTCGCGGCGCTCATCGGCGCGGGGATCTTCCTCGCGAAGGGGACGGTCGCGCAGGCGAAAGAGGCCAAGACAATGAAGGTCGCCTTCATCTACCCGGGCCCCCGGAACGATGGCGGTTGGTCCCAGGCCCACGACAACGGGCGGATTTATCTCGAAAAGAAGCTGCCGAACGTGAAGACGTCCTACTCGGAAAGCGTTAAGGAAGGCGCCCCCGCGGAAAAGGTCATCCGGGCATACGTGAACCAGGGCTACAAGGTTATCTTTGCCACCAGTTTCGGCTACATGGACCCCATGCTCAACGTGGCCAAGGACTATCCCGACGTGGTTTTCGAGCATTGCTCCGGATTCAAAAAGGCCAAGAACATGGGGAACTACTTCGGGAGGATGTATCAGCCCGACTATCTAGCCGGCCTGATCGCCGGGTTCATGACCAAGTCGAACTACATTGGGTTCGTGGCCCCTTTCCCCATCCCCGAGGTGGTGCGTGAAATCGATTCCTTCACCATCGGGGTGCGCGAGGTCAATCCCAAGGCCGAGGTTCATGTCATCTGGACCAACTCCTGGTTCGATCCCGTCAAGGAAGGCAACGCGGCGCAGACCTTCCTGACCAACGGCGCCGACGTGATCGCCAGCGGCGTCGACTCCCCCGCCCCCATCAACGCGGCGGCGAAGAAGGGGAAATTTGCTGTTGGCTACGACTCCGATATGGCACACTTCGCCCCCAAGGCGGTGTTGTGCTCCCGCGTGTGGGACTGGGGCCCCTTCTACGTCAAGACGGTGAAGGCCGTGATGGACGGGACCTGGAAGTCGGAATCCTTCTGGGGCGGCATGGAGACGGGAATCGTGAAACTTTCGCCCTACGGTCCCATGGTGCCGGAGAAGGTGAAGAAATACGTGGAGGCAAAGAAGAAACTGATTATCGCCAAGAAATACGACCCATTCGAGGGCCCCATCTACGACCAGAAGGGCAACCTGAAGGTGAAGAAGGGCCAGATTTTGTCCGACAAGGACAAGCTGAGCCTCCAGTGGTTCGTCAAGGGCGTGGTGGGAACCATCCCCAAGAGCGGTTCATAAACGTAAAACAGGCATGCGGGGTTCCGGTTCGCCGAAACCGGAACCCCGTCCCTCGCGAGGAGAGCTTCAACCCGACACGCGGGCAGGATCATGCAAAAGACGCCAGAAACGATCGTAAGGCTTCATCATATATCGAAATATTTTCCAGGCGTCCTCGCCAACGACAAGGTCGATTTCGACCTGAGGAAGGGCGAGATCCACACGCTCCTCGGGGAAAACGGCGCGGGGAAAAGCACCCTGATGAACATCCTCGACGGACTCTACCAGCCCGACGAGGGCGAGATCTATATCAACGGCCGGCGGGTGCGGCTCCACACGCCCATCGACGCCATGCGCAACGGCATCGGCATGATTCACCAGCACTTCATGCTGGTGGAGACCCTCACCGTGCTTGAAAATGTCATCCTCGGCATCAAGTCCGAGCCGTTCTACATCAACAAGAAACAGACGGCCGCCCGCATCCTGGAGATCTCGGACCGTTACAACTTCGGGATCGATCCCTCGCTCAAGATATGGCAGCTGTCCGTGGGAGAGCAGCAGAAAGTCGAGATCATCAAGACCCTCTTTCGGGGGGCGCATATCCTCATCCTGGACGAACCGACGGCGGTTCTCACGCCCCAGGAGGCCGACGCCTTCTTCGAGATCCTGGAGCAGATGACGGGGGAGGGAAAGTCGATCATCTTCATCAGCCACAAGCTGAACGAGGTGATGAAGATCTCCGACCGGATCACCGTCATGCGCAAGGGCAAGGTCATCGGAACCGTGAACAAGGAAGATACCTCCGAGGAAAACCTGGCGGAGATGATGGTCGGGCGGAAGGTCCTCTTCAGCCTGGACCGGAAACCCATGCAACGGGGCGAGGAGGCCCTGAAACTCGAGAACGTCCAGGCCTACAACGACAAAGGAATCAAGGCCCTGAAGGGGGTCAGCCTGAGCATCCGAGGCGGGGAGATCTTCGGCATCGCGGGCGTGTCCGGCAACGGGCAGCGCATCCTCTCCGACGCCATCGCCGGGCTCCGCCCCGTGTCAGGGGGAAAGATATATCTGAAGGGGAAGGACATCACGGGCCTCTCCCCGAGGGAAATCACCCGGCTGGGGCTCTGTTACGTCCCCCCCGACCGGCTCAAGATGGGACTGGTGCCCAACCTCTCCTCCGTGGAAAACGCCATCCTGCGCTGCTATACCCGCCCCCCCGTCTGCCAGAGCTGCTTCATCAATTATGCCAAGGCGACCCATTACGCCGAAAAGCTCATCGAGGAATACGACATCATGGTCCCCAGGAGGGACGCCCCCGTCAAGCTCCTTTCCGGCGGCAACATGCAGAAACTCCTCTTCGCGCGGGAGGTGTCGGAACAACCGGAGGTCCTGGTCGCCGTCCATCCCACGCGGGGACTCGACATCGGCGCCACGGAATTTATCCGCAAGGAACTCGTCAAGCAGCGGAACAACGGCGTGGCGGTGCTCCTGATTTCCGAGGATCTCGACGAAATCTTCATGCTTTCCGACCGGATCGGCGTCATCTTCGAAGGGGAGATTCTCGACGTCATGGATATCGAGGAAGCGGATTTCGAGAAGGTCGGCCTGCTGATGGCCGGGCTGAAAGAAAAACTCCCAAACATGGAGGAGGCAACCCCTGCGGCTCGTCAAGCGTGATAAAACCCCGACCTACGTAAAGATCGCCAACCCCGTCATCTCCATTCTCGTGGGGCTGATCGCGGGAGGCATCGCCATCATTTTCACCCGGACCAACCCGCTCACGGTTTACCATGCCATTCTGGTGGGGGCCTTCGGAAGCACCTACAACTTCTCGGAGACCCTCGTGGCCGCCATTCCGCTCATCCTCATCTCGGCCGGGCTCCTTTTGGCCTTCAAGATGAAGTTCTGGAACATCGGCGCCTACGGCCAATACATCATCGGGGCCATGTGCAGTTCCTACATCGCCCTCCACGTTTCCCAGCAGAGTTCCAGCGTGCTCGTCCTGTCGCTCATGGTCCTGGCGGGGCTGATCGGGGGCGCCGTGTGGGCCACCATCTCCGCGCTGCTCAAGCTCTTTTGGGAGGTCAATGAGGTCATCTCCACCCTCCTTTTGAACTACATCGCCCTCTACATCCTCGATTTCTTCATGCATGGGCCCTGGCGGGACCCGGCAAGCCACGGCTTTCCCCTCAGCAAGCCCTTTCCCGCCTGCGCGCAGCTTCCCATCCTCCTCCACCGCACGCGGATCCACCTGGGGCTGGTCTTCGGCGTCATTGCCACCATCGTGATTTACATCCTTATCAAGAAAACCCGGTTCGGCTACGAGAACGAGGTCATCGGGGAAAACCCCACCGCCGCCAAATACGCCGGCATCAATGTCTTCCGGAATACCTTGATTGCCGCGGGGATCAGCGGCGGGCTGGCCGGACTGGCGGGGATGGCCCAGGTATCCGGCATTATTCACATGATCCAGATGGAGATTAACGCGGACTACGGCTATACCGCCATCATCGTTTCCTGGCTGGGGGCCCTGAATCCCATCGCCTCCTTCTTCGTCGCCATCATCCTGGGCGGCCTGGAGGCGGGGGGCTACCAGATTCAGATGACGATGAACGTCCCCTTCGGCATCGTGGGGGTCATCGAGAGCTCCATCCTCTTCGCCCTGTTGGGAGGGGAGCTCTTCAAAACGCACAAACTCGTCCTAAGGAGGAAAAAATCGCACCGTCAGATTCAATAATTGTCAATCTCATGGCCTCGTCGGTCCGGTCCGGGACGATCCTCCTCTTCCCGACCATCGGGGAAATCTTTGCGGAGCGGTCGGGAATCCTCAACCTTGGCATCGAGGGAATGATGGTCATCGGCGCCTTCTTCGGGTTCGTCGCGGGAAACCTGACCAAGAATCCCTACCTGGGTTTCACCGTGGGCATGCTGGCCGGCGGGCTGGCCTCCCTTATCTTCGCCTTCATCTCCATCACCCTGAAGGGCAACCAGATCGTGGCGGGGCTGGCTCTGACCATCTTCGGGCTGGGAATCACGAATTTCTACGGGCAGAAATGGATAAACACCAAGCTGGCCGTTCCCGCCCACAGCGTGGCCATCCCGGGGCTCGCCAACATCCCCGTCATCGGCCCCGTCTTCTTCAATCAGGACGTGTTTGTCTATTTCTCCTACATCGTGGCCATCGCCTTCTGGGTCATCCTCTTCCGAACGAAGAGCGGAGTCTACCTTCGGGCCGTGGGGGAGAACGCCCGGGCGGCGGACGCCATGGGCATCAGCGTGGACCGGACGCGCTATTTCTGGACCTTCGTGGGCGGGCTCCTGGCCGGGGCCGGGGGCGCCTACCTGACCATCGTCTACGCCCCTTTCTGGCTGGACGGCATTACCTCGGGGCGGGGCTGGATCGCCGTGGCCCTGGTCATCTTTGCCATGTGGAATCCCCTCTACGCCATCATCGGGGCCTACCTGTTTGGAGGGATCAACTCACTCCAGTTTCAGCTTCAGGCGTCCGGGACCACCATCCCCTCCTCCCTGCTTAGCATGCAGCCCTACCTTTTGACGCTCATCGTGGTCATCGTGGCCACCTTCATCGTGAGGGCGAAACACATCGGCGCGCCCAGGGAACTGGGACTGCCGTTCTTTAGGGAAGAACGGTAAGGGGTCATCGGGCCTTGCCTTGCGGCAAGATTTTAGTAAAAGGTTGCGTTAAGACGTTCAACGTTCAATGTCAATGTTCGAAGCTGAAAGCCGGACAAAACCCTTTACTTTTCAGTTCTATTACGAGGCCATCAAACTTATCTTCCAACTCAAAGAATTAATTGAAGTAGTAATGATGAAATCTTGGCTATTACAACTAAATTATTCGAGGGCTTTCCCAGGTGATGGTCCCCTTGGAGGAGCTTCCTGAAGCCTCCCGCTCTGCGGGAGGAGATTCACATAAACCTATTCTTGCGAAGATCTTCACATCCATTTACAAGGCGCCAGGCAAGGAGTGGATTTTTATCTTTTTGGTATAATAATCTTTTTGGACTGGAAACAGTAAGCCTCACTGAATGGATCTTGCTTTCTTTCCCACCTCTCATGCTACCCAATACCAATGACTGAACAACGTGGCACACAATACCATCAGCGCTCCCTCAATAAAAAGAAACATTCTAAATTTCCAAGACGTCCGTATTATTTCAGCAAGTAAGATGTAAATGGGGAATACTACCATCAGATAGCGCCCCAAACTTGTTGAGCCTCATAAAGCCGGGAATTATCAAAAGAATTGAAAATATCAAATAAGGCAGGGGCAAAGCCTTTCTACCTTTCCACAGTAATAAAAGAGTAAATACGCCTAAGAAGATGTGAAAAAAAACAAGTATAGCTTGTTTCCATGGGGCTAAAGAGCCCAAAAGCAAATTCTTATAAATATCTGTAAATATATTTAACTGGAAAAAAGGCCCCCAGGCATGCTGAGCGTGAATAAAGAGGAATGGGTCATGAAATCGGATACCGAGGCACATCATATATGCAAGGGAACCACTCATTCCGACTATTAAGTAAAACATTTTTCGCTTTAGTCTGCGCCAATCATATCCGGCCTTTTGGAATGCCACCAATCCGGTTCCCACGAAAGCGAAGATTCCGAGATTTCGTGTCGCGCCTGCCCCTGCAGCAAATAAAGCCGCGAGCAGATAACGTTCTCTTTCGCAAAAATAAAACGCGAAAATAAGAAAAAATAGGAATACCGCTTCCGCATAAGCCGCACTGAAATAGAAGGAAAAAGGGTTAAAAGCCAAGACATACACGGTCTTTTCAGCTATGTTCGGACCGTATTTTGTTAATACGAGCTTATAAAGGCCGAATAGAGCGAAAAGAAAAAAGATATTTGAAACGATGATTCCGGCAAGAAACACGTCGCCAGTCACCTTTCCAACCACTCGCATCAAGATGGGATACATTGGGAAAAAGTTTGTATCCTGCCCTTTTCCAGTCGGGATGTTTTTGTAACCATTTTTAGCGATTCCAGCGTACCATCCGGAATCAAATCTCGCCCACCCATCAAGGAAACGATTATTGGGAAATCCGCGCCAAAATCCCTTTCCGTTTCGGACTGGCAAGAAAACCAGCGTCGCATAAATAATTATAAATAGAATAGTTCGACTTAATAAGAACGCTTTAAATGGAGGCGAACGCAACATATATGTATGCCCTCTTGGTTGTCAATTAATAGCCTTGACCTTGATTGCTTGATGGTAATTTTTTCAATAATATATATACAACTATTTTATCCACTGCAAGAGGCGGTACGCGGTGAGATCCGCTTTGTTTTCTCCGTAACAATACGTCCCCTCCGCTCGTTTCGTCCATTGACATTCGCCTGGCGTGTGGGTATTTTCACCCTGTGGCTGGCGCAACCGACAAGAAACGGCGAATCCTCGCGGTTTTTCTGTTATTTTTTGTGTTGGGGGGGCTCTATAATATCCCCCTGATCCGCCATTTCACGAAGGCCATCCCCTACATCCGCTTTCCCGTTCCGGGCTACGAAATCCAGCGGATGAACATGGGGGATCACCTCAACCTCTACTACAACTTCTGGCTCCTGAAGGACAACCTTGTCCATCTTCGGAATCCCTTTTCCGATCCCTACCAGTTCACCTACTGGGGCAAGCGGTTTTTCAACCCGCAGATCGCCCTCTTTTCTTTCCTCTTTGCCCTCTTTTCGCCCCTGGGGGACGTGATCGCTTTCAACCTGGTGTTTCTCCTCTCGTTCGCCCTCGCAGGCGGTTTTACCTACCTCTGGCTCCGGCGGGCGGGGATTTCCCTCTGGGCCTCCCTCGCCGGGGGAATGATCGTGAGCCTGGCGCCCCACCGCCTCAGCCAGATGTGCGGGCACATCAACGGGCTGTTCTACTTTTCCTTTCCCATGCTTCTCTATTTCGGGGAGGGGATGGCCCGGAGCCCGAAGAAACGGTATCCCGTCCTCCTCGGACTCACCCTCGTCCTGATGGCGTGGACGGAATACCACATGTTTTACTACACGGCGCTGTTCCTAATGCCCTACGGTCTCTTCCTGCTGAAGAGAATCGCCGAACCAAGATCGGGTGCGGCAGGAGAGGGGAAGGCCTCCCTCCTCTCCCTGCTGGAAGGGGCCGGGGTAGGGATCGGGGTTGCCGTCATCGCCCTCCAGAAGGGATGGCCCTACCACCGGGCCTATCCCGCCCTCGTCCCCCTGTTCGCCGTTGGGTTTTATTTTCTCCTCGGGGTCTTCGCCGGGATCATCTCGGGGTTTACCGGGACGGGGGAAGAGAGGGCGCGCGGGGCGTTGGCCTCCCTTTTTCTCCCCCTCGTTCTCCTGAGTTTCTATCCCGTTAAACTCTGGGTGTCCATCCCCCAGTTCGGGCATCTCCTCTTCGCCGCCGTGGTCGTCCTGTTGGGAGTCCAGGCCTTTCGCCTCCGGGGAAACCTGGCGGGACGGGGCCTTGAGGAGGCCGTGGCGCGGCGCGTGGCGGGGCGGTTTATCCCGCTTCTTCCCCTCGGTCTCCTTGCCGGGGGGATCGTCATTGCCATCAAGAAGTTCGTCCTCGGGGGGACCATCGCCGAGCGCGGGCGGCGCCTTGCGGAGGTCCGGTACTTCTCCCCGCGCTGGGACGACCTGTTTCACCGACTCAACTACCAGGGGGAGTCGATGCTCTACCTGGGCGTTGCGGCCGGGGCCCTGTTGATCCTATGCGCGGGCGTCTTCGCGTGGCGCAGGCGACGGGGCGGGGAAGGGGACGGCGCCGATGCCCAGGTGGTCTTCTGGCTGGGGGTGTTTTTCCTTGCCACCTTCCTTTCCCTCGGGCTGTCCGTCTCTCGGGTTCCCCTCTACGCCTTTTTCTACCAGGTGGTTCCCTTTTTCAAGTATCCCCGCGTTCCCGGTCGGATCATCTTCATCTCCTACGCGGCCCTGGCTTTCTGTGCCGCATGGGGGCTGGATCGGTTCCCCCTGCCGCGCGGCGCGTGGAAGAAGGGTCTCATCCTGGCCGCCGCCCTCGGGATTGCCGTTGACTATTTCCCCCCGCGCCCCATCGGGCTCTGCCTCCTGGAGCGGGGGCCCACCGTCTATGACGGGATGAAGCGGGACGGCATGCCGCCCCGGACCCTCCTTGAACTGCCCATCTGGCCGGGGGATTCCGCCTGGTCCACCTTGTATCAGTATTACGTAACCCGGTATGGCTATCCCATGGTCAACGGGTATTCCCCCGTGGTGGCGAAGGATTACGTGGACAAGGTCTTCTACGGGCTGTATCCCATGGACGTGGGGGAGGCCACGGGGAAAGTCCTGCCTATGCTCAAACGGCTTCATGTTAAATACGTGACCTTTCACGCGAACGCCTATCCCTACAAGATTTCGCCGTTTCCAGCCTGGATGACCCTGAAGCGCCTGCGCGCCCTGCCGTTTTTGAAGGAGGTCCGGTCCTCGGACGACAAGACCCTCTTTCGCGTATCGGAAGGGAGCCTTCCAGGAAAGTTCGACGCGAGAACCCTGGAGGCCATCGATTCCCCCGTGGGCGTCCTCTGGGAGGCGGAACGGAGCCGGCACCTGGTCGGCAAGGTCATCCCGGACCCCCGGGCCTCGGCAGGGAAGGCGCTTGCCTCCTTCAAGCGGGGGAAACGGGGCATGATGATGGGAAACCAGCACCGGTTTTTCCCCGCAGGGTGGTACGAGGGCCTCGTCCGTATCAAGACCTGGAAGGAGGCGCTTCCCTCCAAATCGGCCACGCTGGGGGCCGTGGTCGTGATGGGCCGACACCGCAAGCGGACGCTGGTCATGAAGGTGATCAGCACGGGTGACCTGAAGCCGGACGCCTATACCGATATCCGGTTCGCCTTTCACGTTCACTTCGCACAGAAGATCGAGTGCATCGTCTATACCAACGGCACGGTTCCCCTCTGCCTCGACTACGCCTACATCGCCTTCACGGGGCGGGGGGAAGGTCCGGGAACCTTCCAGGCCGAGGACCTTTTCCACTACGCTCCGGTCCGTCCCCTGCCGTCCGGGAACGGGAAAGGGGTCCGGTTCTCGCCGGATGTCCTGAACGACCGGAGCATCTGGGGCCCCCTGCACCGGCTGGACCCCGGAAGATACAGGGCCGTCTTCTGGATGGCGGCGGAGGGTGGCGGCGCGCCGGGGTCGCCCGCGGCCTTGATCCAGGTGGCGCGGGGGCACCAGCGGACGGTCTTGGTATCGCGCGCGCTGAAACACGGGGATTGGGACGCCCCGGGGAAACTGAAACCCTTTTCCCTCGCGTTTTCCCTCGACCGCCCCGCGATCATCCAGCTCCCCGTCTACTACCAGGGAAGGGGAATCCTCTATGTGGATCGCATCGAGGTTGCAAAGGAACCGGGCCCGTGATATAAAAAGCCCTTAATTTTTAAAGAATTCCCGCCGACCGTTCGGCGGGAGAGGATGGACATGGAAACCGTCAAGGATGGGCGCGCCCTCCGGGTCCTGATGATCGCGCCGGAGCCGTTTTTTCAGCCGAGGGGGACGCCGTTCAGCGAATATTACCGCATAAAGGCCCTCACGTCCCTGGGCGCGCGGGTGGACCTGCTGGCCTATCCCATCGGCGAGAACCGGGACATCCCGGGGCTGCGCATCACCCGGAGTTTCCGTCCCCCCGGGGTGAAAACGGTGCCCGTGGGGCCCTCCCTGACAAAGGTCTATCTCGATGTCTTCCTTTTCTTCAAAGCCTTGTGGATGTTGTTTTGGGGGGACTACGATTTCATTCACACCCACGAGGAGGGATGCCTCATCGGGGTGTTGGCGCGGAAAATCCGGCGGCTTCCCCATCTCTACGACATGCACTCGAGCCTCCCGGAGCAGTTCTCCAACTTCGAATACACCAAGAGCCGGTTCATCGTGAAGGTCTTCGGGTGGCTGGAGCGCCTTACGCTGAACAATGCCGATATCGTCATCACCATCTGCCCCCATCTCAGCGAGGTGGTCGAGACCGTGGCGCCGGGAAAGAGGCCGTTTCTCGTGGAAAACACCTACACCGACCGGGAACAGGCACCCCGCGCGGCGGAGGCGGCGGAGATTCGTGAAACGCTCGGCATCGGAAACGCGCCCATGGTGCTCTACGCGGGGACCTTCGAGGCCTACCAGGGGCTGGACATCCTCGTGGACGCGGCGGCGCGCGTGCGCGAGAAACGGCCGGAGGTTCACTTTGTCCTGGTCGGCGGGAATCCCGCGCAGGTGGCCGAGGTGTGGGAATGGGTAGAGGCCCGTGGGCTTCAGGACCGGGTGCACCTGACGGGGAACCAACCCCCGGAAGAGATCCCCCGTTACATCGCCGCCTGCACGCTTCTCGTGTCGGTCCGGAAACAGGGGGTCAACACGCCCCTGAAGATTTACAGCTACATGAAATCGGGCAAGCCGATCGTGGCCACCCGCCACCTCACCCACACGCAGGTCCTAAGCGACGAAACGGCCTTCCTTACGGGACTGGCCCCGGAGGAACTGGCCGCCGGAATCCTGGAGGCCCTCGACAACCCTGCGTCGGCCGCCCGGCGGGCCGCGAAGGCGAAAGAGGTAGCCGAGGCGCGCTACAGCAACGCGGCCTACATGGAAAAGATGCGCCGGGTGGTGGCGGCGATGAAGAAAATCGTGAAGGAGAGGGGATAATGGGATACCTTGGACGACTCTATCACGCCGTCGATCTCGCGACGGCGCTTGTTCCCTACCATTTCGTGAAGAGCGGCCGGGCCTTCACACCGCTGCGCGTGGCCTTGATGGTGACGCACCGGTGCAACCTGCGCTGCGCCATGTGCATGATCGTGGAACGTGAGGCGGAGCTGAGGGAGAAGGACCTGACCACGAGCGAACTGAAGCTCATCATCCACAAGATTCCTTCCCGGACCCTGGTGACCTTCACCGGCGGGGAGCCCTTCGTTCGGCGGGATATCCTGGAGCTGCTGCGGTTTGCCGCGAGGGATCACCGGGTCAACCTGATTACCAACGGGGCCCTCCTGAACGGGGAAAAGATAAGCCAGCTCCTTGCCCTCGCCCCCAAGCGCGTCTTCCAGAAGGGACTGATCCTCGTTGGGGTCTCCGTGCAAGGCATCGGGGAGACCCATGACGCCGTCGTCCGGGTGAAGGGGACCTTCGATCGTGTGCGGGCGAACCTGGAGACCTTCCGGGAGGAGCGGAAGAAGTGGGGGAAATCGCTTCCCCTGCTCGATATCAAGTCGGTGATTACCGAGGAGAACGTGGCGCAGATGAACGACATCGTAGACCTGGCCGTGGAGATGGAGGCGGATTTCTGCACGTTCCAGATCGTGAACACGCAGGATTCCTCCTACGGGATCGAGGACGTCCCGGAAGAGGCCTACATGACCCCGCCCGTCCCCGTCCGGTTTGAGAAGATAGACACGTTGCGGGAGCAGTTGGAGAAGATTGAGGCGCGGCGGAAGGAGGTTCCCTTCGAGATTCGCTTCAACCCCATCCTCCCGCCGGCCGAGATCGTGCGGAGATACCGGAACGCGATAAACATCGCGGACTACGGGTGCTACGTTCCCTGGTCGACGGCGCATATCGGTCCCACCGGGAACCTGTTTCCCTGTTACAGCATCAACTGTGGCAATCTCCTCGAGAAGACCTTTGACGAGGCGTGGAACGGCGAGGCCTTCCGCGCCTTCCGGAGGAAGCTCCGCGAGGCAAAGATCTTCCCCGGCTGCGAGGGCTGTTGTTTCATCTCCTACAGGGGGAGGGGAGGGAAATAGCGGGCCATGTGCGGGATCTGCGGCTTCATGACCACCGGGGGCACCCCCGGAGAGGTTCTCCGGGAACGCCTGGAACGGATGACCGCCCTCCTGACCCACCGCGGCCCGGACGACGGCGAGGCGCGCCTCTTTCCCATGGGTGACGGCGTCGTGGGGCTGGGACACCGGCGTCTTTCCATCATCGACCTTTCCCCCGCCGGCCATCAGCCCATGTCCAACGAGGACGGCACCCTCTGGATTACCTACAACGGGGAGGTCTACAACTTCCAGGCCCATATCCCGGAACTGAAGAAGAAAGGCCACGTCTTTCGTTCCCGCAGCGACACGGAGGTGATCCTGCACCTCTACGAGGAGGACCCCCGGGACCTCTGTGACAGGCTCCGGGGCATGTTCGCCTTCGCCTTCTACGACGAGAAACGGCGGCGGCTTTTCCTGGCCAGGGACCGCCTTGGTATCAAGCCGCTCTACTACGCCGAGACGCCCCGAGGCCTGGTCTTCGCCTCGGAGATCAAGGCGATCCTCGCCTACGGAGAGGGGCTGGACCTCACCCTCGACCTAACGGCCCTGGACGCCTTCTTGACCCACGAGTATGTCTTCAACCCCATGACCCTCTTCAAGGGCATCCGGAAACTCCCGCCGGGGCATTTCATGACCTACGAGGCGGGAAATCTCCGCGTTGAGCGATACTGGGAGGTGCCCCAGACCCTTCGCGGGGACCTGGACGAGGAAACCTTGAAGGGGGAACTGACGGCCACCCTGCGGGACGCCGTCAAGATGCGGATGATCAGCGATGTTCCCCTGGGCGTTTTCCTCAGCGGCGGCGTCGATTCGAGCAGCGTGGTGGCCATGATGAGCGAGGCCTCGGACCGTCCCATCCGGAGCTTCTCCATCCGGTTCGAGGACCGGACCTACGACGAGGGCCGCTATGTGGAGATGATCCAGCGGCGGTACAGGACGGAACACACGGAGTTCGTCATCCAGCCGGACGTGCTCGACCTGCTGCCCAGGCTGATCCACCACATGGACGATCCCATCGGGGATTTCTCCATCTTTCCCACCTACCTCGTCTCCAAGATGGCCCGGGAATACGTCACCGTCATCCTCTCGGGGGACGGGGGGGACGAGCTCTTCGCGGGCTACGAAACCTACGTGGCGCAGCGCCTCGCGCGGTTTTTGGGGGTTTTCCCCGAGGGAGTTCGGCGGAAGGTGTGCAAGGCGCTGGCCGCGGCCGTTCCCGTCACGGAGAAGAAGAAGGGACTGGCCAACTACCTGGGCCGCTTTTGCGAGGGGGCGGCCCTGCCCGGCGCCCTCGGTCACGTCCGCTGGATGACCTTCTGGGACGAGGCGCAGAAACGGGCGCTCTACCAGAAAGACGTCTCCGGGGCGTTGTCTAAGGAGACCCGGAACTGTATAATGCGGGTCATGGATGCCTACCGCGGAAAGGATACCCTGAACCGCCTGCTCTACACGGACGTCAAGACCTACCTGACGGACAATATCCTGCCCAAGGTGGACCGGATGAGCATGGCCGCCTCCCTGGAGGTGCGGGTGCCCATTCTGGATCACAAGGTGGTGGAGTGGGCCTTTTCCCTTCCCGGCGATCTCAAGCTCCGCGGCACGCGGGAGACCAAGTATATCTTCAAGCGGGCCATGGCCCCCTACCTTCCGGGAGAGATCCTGCGGCGGCCCAAGCAGGGGTTTTCCATCCCCATCAAGAACTGGCTGAAGGGCCCCATGAAGACGTTCCTGATGGACACGCTTAACGAGCGCTCCGTCCGGGAGGAGGGGCTCTTCCGGTGGGAGACGGTCAGCCGGATGATCCGGCAGCACGTGAACGGGGAGGCGAACCACAGCCACCGCCTCTGGGGGCTTCTCGTCTTCCGCCTGTGGAAGGAACACTTTCTCGGAGAAGGAGGATTGCGCCATTAGCTCCCCGAAGGTTCTTCTCATCTTTCCCCCCAAGGGATTTTCATCCAAGGAGCCGCTGCCGGCCCTGGGGCTCATCTACCTCGCCGCCATGCTGGAACGGGACGGGATTCCCGTGGAAATCCTCGACGCGGCGGTGGAAGACCTCTCCTGGCGAAAACTGCGCAAGCGGATCGCGGCGGCCTCGCCGGACATCGTGGGGATCACCTCCCTCACGGAATTCCGTTACGAGGCCTTCAAGACGGCGCGCGTCGCCCGGGAGGTTCTGGGAAAAGACGTGCCCTTGACCATGGGGGGGCCCCACGTCTCCCTCACTGCGGACGATACCATGCGATTCCAGCCGGCCATCGACGTGGTGGTCAGGGGCGAGGCCGAATACACCTTCCTGGAGCTCTGCCACGCCCTCTGGGAGGGGAGAGACCTGTCCGGCATCCGGGGCATCAGCTACCGGAAAAACGGGGAGGTGATCCACAATCCCCCCGCCGACCTGCCCGCCGATCTGGACGCCCTGCCGTTTCCCGCGCGGCACCTTATGGACATGAAACGCTACAACTTCCGGCTCGATGTGCCGGGAAAGGGATCCCTCCCCGCCGCGCACATCATCACCAGCCGGGGATGCCCCTTCCACTGCTCCTTCTGCGCCACGAGCAAGCTTTCCGGGCGGCGCTGGCGTCACCGTTCCCCGGAGAACGTCCTGGCCGAGCTGGAGGATATTCTGGAGAAGCAGCCGGAGGTCAAGGCGGTCTGGTTCTACGACGACACCTTTACCATGAACAAGCGGCGCGTGGAGGCCATCTGCGACGGCATCCTGGACCGGAAGCTGGACATCGCCTTCACCTGCTCCATCCGGGTGGACACGGTCAATTACGATTTATTGAAAAAGATGCAGGAGGCGGGGTGCTTCAAGGTCTTTTTCGGCGTGGAGTCCGGATCGCCGCGTATCCTCGACGAGGTCTGCCAGAAACAGATCACGCTGGAACAGGTGGAGACCGTCTCCAAGTGGCTGGACGATTTGGGGATCGAGAAAAACCCGGGGTATATCATCAGCTTCCCCGACGAGACGCGGCAAGACGCCGAGCAGACCCTG
>JALSPC010000008.1 GCA_026986155.1 bacterium | reverse complement strand
GCGATCCAGTCGGCGGCGTGCCTTTCCGCCACTTCCTCGAAAAAGGCCCGGCGTGCCTTTCTCGCCGCCACCTGGATGGAGAGGCCCTCCCGGCGCGCGGATTCACGGACATCCACGGACCCGATTTCCGCTCGGATCCCCCAGGCCTCCGCTGTTTTTCTCACGAATTCCTCGTCCCTCTCCGCCTCTTTCCCCCTCAGATGATGGTTCAGGTGCGCCGCGATGATTACGAATTTCATCTCGTCCGACAAATCCCGAAGAAGATGTAACAATACCATGGAATCGACGCCGCCGGACACCCCCGCCACGATGGTGGCTGGGCCGCGCCACCCATTTTGAACCATGAACCGGCGAACCTTATTCCGCAACGGAGTTTCCTTTTACTGTCACAATATATTCCACAACCCACCAATTTATAACAGAAACCCCACCGCCTGTATAGGCCTTAAAGCATCCGTTCACGAGGGTCTTAATGGTCAACAGCTGGTGAGAACTTGTTTGTCCCGAATGGCGTGAAACATCAGCCATTTTCTTATTTTTGCGAAGTCATCAATTTTGACTCTTCGTCATTTAGTGTGAATTTGATTCATATTTGGACAGCCTTTTCCAGGTAGTCAGGGTCAGAGCCCGTGGATACAGGAATGAAACCATCTTCATCAACATGATCTATCTAATCGGTACATCTATCGGTATCCTCCTTAATTCCACATGAAATGATGAAGAATCTCATTGTTTATGACGCGGCACGCGAGGTTCCTCCGATTGCCAAAGAGTCGCCTCGGAATGCGTTTTTGAGTCGCGCCGTCATCAATCCCCTTCATCCCTTGAGCCGCCTTCGTTCCCCGGATGATTGCCCAAGGCCCTTACCTTGCTTCAGATATCCGACAGGGAAACGCTATTCCCGTCGGTTTTGACACATTCCAGGAAAAGGATATAATATATCTCTTGAAAGGAGGATACATGGACTGGAAGCTGTTCGCCATCACGTTCGGAACCATCTTCCTTGCCGAGATGGGAGACAAAACCCAACTGGCCACCATCGCCTTGTCAGGAGAATCGAATAAGATGCTGACCGTTTTCTTCGGCGCCGCCTGCGCCCTCGTCCTCGCTTCACTTATCGGTGTTCTGGCCGGGGGGATCATTTCCAGATATGTTCCAGAGCAGGTTATCCAGAAGATTGCCGCTCTCTTCTTCATCGTGACCGGTATCCTCTTCTTTTTCGGAAAGGTATGAAAAAAACAGGTAAAAGCGGGATATGGAAGGAATTTGGGCCGAGGGTATGCCGCCTTCGGTAACCGTGATGTGCCCGCTTTGGGTGCCGAAATCCATGACGCGTGATCAGTAAAATACTAAGGGAGGGGAAAATGAAGGTAAGTATTGGCGCCTCGATTCTTGAACTGGTCCAGGGTGACATTACCAAACAGGACACGGAGGCCATCGCCAACGCCGCCAATTCCGGGCTTAGGGGCGGCGGAGGGGTGGACGGGGCCATTCACCGGGCCGGCGGCCCCGCCATCATGGCGGAATGCCGGAAGATCGGGGGGTGTCCCACGGGACATGCCGTCCTGACAACGGGCGGAAATCTCAAGGCGAAATACGTCATCCACGCGGTGGGTCCCATCTACCGAGGGGGAAACCGCGGGGAGGCGGAACTCCTTAAAAGCGCCTATCTTTCCTGCCTGAAAATCGCCTCGGAAAAGGGGATCAAGAGCATCGCCTTTCCGTCCATCAGCACGGGGGTCTATGGCTATCCCATAGATGAGGCATCGAAAATAGCCCTGACAACCGTTTGGGATTATTTAGAAAAACACCCGGAGATCGAGCTTGCGCGCTTCGTCCTCTTTGGAGAGGCAAATTATCGGGCGTATGAGAAGGCCCTCAAGGAACTCCAGCGGGAGCGCGGCGCGTGAAGGTGACACTGGAACCCCTGGACGAGGTCCGCTACCGCATCCCCAAAACGGGCGGGATGCGGGTGGAAGG
The DNA here is from genome assembly GCA_026986155.1 of bacterium. Classification (GTDB taxonomy): domain Bacteria; phylum Desulfobacterota; class S145-22; order S145-22; family S145-22; genus JAOZMY01. The sequence goes on along the minus strand of JALSPC010000008.1, from coordinate 3,770 downwards.
CATTGTCTACGCGGACCGTAAGCTCGTTAAGACCCTCAAATCGGATGGCAGCCTCCAGCAGGTCGCCAACGTGGCCCACCTGCCGGGAATCGTCAAGGCCTCCCTTGCCATGCCGGATATCCACCAGGGCTATGGCTTTCCCATCGGGGGCGTCGCCGCCATGGATGCCAAAACCGGGGTCATTTCCCCGGGCGGTGTCGGTTACGATATCAACTGCGGCTGCCGGGTCGTCGCCGGCAATCTGTCGGCGGAGGAGGTCAAAGAGGATTTCGAATTCCTTCTCAACGAGCTCTACCGCGCCATTCCGTGCGGCGTCAGGGGAACAGGGCGTTTTCATCTCTCGAAGAAAGAGATTAAGCAGGTCTTGAAAAAGGGCGCGCGTTGGGCGGTGGAAAAGGGTCTGGGCGATTCGGACGACCTGGAAAACACGGAAGACACCGGGGTCATGGAATCGGCCGATCCTTCCGTCGTAAGCGACTATGCCATCCGGCGTGGTCTGGACCAGCTGGGAACCCTCGGGTCTGGAAACCATTTCCTGGAATTGAGCCGCGTCGAAACCATCTACGATGATAAAACCGCCCGGCGTTTCGGTCTTTTCGAGGGCCAACTCGTCGTCTTCATCCATTCCGGATCGCGGGGTCTGGGGTATCAGGTTTGCGATGACTTCCTCCACGAGATGGTCAAGCGCCTGAGCGATCTTCCCTTTTCCCTCCCGGACAGGCAGTTGGCCTGCGCGCCCCTCTCCTCGGATATCGGCAAGAGATATTTCGCGGCCATGGCCTGCGCGGCCAACTACGCGTGGGCGAACCGACAGGTCCTGATGACCCTCGCCATCCGCGCCCTGGAGACAGCCCTCCATGTCGCTCCCAGGGAACACGGTTTCCGCCTTCTCTACGATGTCTGTCACAACATCGCCAAGATGGAAACGCATGCCGTCAAGGGAAAACCGATGAGGGTCTGCGTTCATCGGAAGGGAGCGACCCGGGCGTTTCCCGCCGGGCATCCCGACCTGCCGAGATCTTACCGGGACACGGGGCAGCCGGTCCTCATCCCCGGCGACATGGGAACGGCCTCCTATATCCTCGTGGCGCAACCCGGCGCCATGGCGGAGACATTCGGAAGCACCTGCCACGGCGCGGGGCGCGTCCTGTCGCGTTCACAGGCCATCAAGCGCTTGAATCGCCAAAAGGTCTTGAATTTTCTTTCATCCAGGGGAATCGCCGTCCGGGCGCGGGGCAAGAAAACCCTCCTGGAGGAGGCCCCCGACGCCTACAAGGATATCGATCGCGTGGCCGCCGTCGTGGAAAGGGCCGGAATTTCTTCCCGCGTGGCCCGCCTCGTTCCCATGGGGGTCATCAAGGGATAGCCGTGACATTTTTTACCTGACTCAGAGTCTTCTCAACAGCTCACGCCTTTTTCTCGCTCTCTTGGAAAGACGCCTGCCGGTTCCCTTCTTTACTCGGGCGTATGATAAATCTTCTTCCTCCTCCAAGTCCGAGCCCTTGTAGAGTTCGTAGAGGGCGTCGTCTATCTTTGCGTCGAAGGTCTCAGAGGATATACAGAAACAGTCCGCCTTCTCAAGCCGGTCTCGGATCCCCCGGTCCGAGGTCACGACCACTGTTTCCCGTCCCTTTCGATTCGCCAGGGAAACGATAAGATCGTCCGCCGTCTGCCCCTGACGCGAATAGAGAATCTTGATTCCCATGCGCGTCTCCCCCGCCGACGAAAGATGGTAAGACCCCGTGCCGTCGAAGACGACGGTGATGGGGAACCGGCGCGCTTTCCGGTATTCGGCGAGGCGGGAGATCAGCACCTCCCGCCCCTCTTCGATATCCTGCCGGTCTATGGGGGATAGTGTGGGTGAATTTCGGATAAGGTTATAACCGTCGATAATGAGGACCGGCGGCATCTCTATTCATCAATGTAGGCGCGCCAGTGGGTGTAGCGACCCTCCGCCCATTCATCCTTTCCCTTGACCACGTCGAAATAGGCCGCCTGTATCCGCAGCGTGGTATCCCCCGCGGAGCCCTTGCCGATGGTCCGGTCGTCCACCTCCCGAATGGGAGTCACCTCGGCAGCCGTCCCCGAGAAAAAGGCCTCGTCCGCCGTGTAGAGTTCGTCCCGCGTGAAGCGCTGCTCCACCACGTTGAGCCCCAGGTCTTTCGCCAGGGTCATGATGGTATCCCGCGTGATCCCCGGGAGAATGGATGTCAATGGAGGCGTCTTGAGGGTATCCCCTTCCACGATGAAGATATTCTCCCCGGAGGCCTCGCAGACATAGCCCTCCGTGTCGAGGAGCAGGGCCTCGTCGTAACCGGAACGCACCGCCTCCCGCTTGGCGAGGATGGAGTTGACGTAGTTGCCGCAGATCTTCGCCTTGGTCATGCTGATGTTCACATGGTGCCGCGTGTAGGAGGAAATCTTCACCCGGATCCCCTTGCGAAGCCCCTCCTCGCCCAGGTAGGCCCCCCACGGCCACGTGACGATGAAAAGTTCGATGGGGTTGTCCTGGGGATGCACGCCCATGACCCCCTCGCCAATGATGGCGATGGGCCGGATGTATCCCTCTTTGAGGTTGTTGACATTCAGGGTATCCTTGATCCCCCGCTCAATCTCCTCCACGGTGAAGGGAATTGTCATTTCGCCTATCTTGGCGGAATTAATCAGGCGGACGACATGCTCCCGCAACCGAAAGACGGCTGAACGGCCATCCGCGCACGCGTAACACCGGATTCCTTCGAAGACCCCGAGCCCGTAATGAAGGGTATGGGTCAGGATATGGACGTTGGCCTCATCCCAGGGGATGAGTTTTCCGTTTTTCCATATTTTTTCCGCCTTTTGAACCATGACAGCCTCCTTTCGGTTTTCCATTGTCTGCGCTCAATATAAACAATTTACCGGTGAAATGCAATTGAACCATTGAATAAACCCAGCCTTAGCAACGTCTTATAGACAAAGAAAACGAAAAAAAAGGAGGAACCTGTGATGAAACAGTTTGTAATCTTTGTTGTGCTGGTAAGTTTCTTGGGGATCGGTCTCGCGGGCTGCTCTACGATGAACAGCATGAACAACACGCAGCGGGGCGCCCTCTACGGCGGCACGCTGGGGGCCATCGGCGGCGCGGTCATCGGAAACAACTTGAGAAATAAACACAAGTACAGTGTCCGTAACGGAGCCATTCTGGGGGCCATTGCCGGCGCACTGGGCGGCGCGGTCATCGGCAACGAGATGGACCACCAGGGCGGCGGCTACGGTTACCATCAGGCCGGCAACGGATACGGCTATCACTATTGATTGGTCCCGCCGGATCCCCTGTCCAAGGAAACCGGGCTCAGCCCTTAATGGTTGTAGGACGCGACAATCTCTTCGATGAGGCCCTCGATGGTATAGACGGGGGCCTCCACATCCACCTGCAATCCGTAGTCCCGGAGGGTTTGGCTGGTAATGGGACCGATGGAGGCGAACTTGACGGATCCCGGTAAATTCCCCGCGACTTCCCTCCCCCCCATGATCTTCACGAAGTTGTGAACAGTGGAGGAGGCCGTGAAGGTAATCATGTCCACGTCGCCTGAAAGCACGGCCTCTCTTACCTCCGGGTCCGGGGACTCCATGACCGTCTCGTAAACGGGAACGACCTCGACCTCGTGTCCTCGGGTTCGAAGGGTTTCAGGAAGAACCTCCCGCGCCACCTTCGCCCGGGGGAAGAGAATATGTCGCGCGCTCCCCTCCGGAAAAACCTCCAGCAGACCTTCGGCCTTGTAGTCCACCGG
>JALSPC010000007.1 GCA_026986155.1 bacterium | reverse complement strand
CCTCACCGTGAGCGGGAAAGATCTCCACTTGGTCCTCGAAACGGCCGAGTTTTTCATGAAGGCTCGCGTGGAGGTTTTGGATCTGTTCCTCCAGACGCTCGTCCCCCGCCAGGTCCGGACGCCCCACGCTCCCCACGAATAGGAGGTCCCCCGTGAGGAGGAGCTGCACCGTGTCCCCCCGGGACAGGTCCGACACGGCAATGGAAATGGAAGCGGGGGTATGCCCCGGTGTCGAAACAATCTCCATCTTAACCGATCCGAACGTGAAGACGTCACCGTCTTTCAGGAATCGCGCGTCGTAGGAAACCGGCGTGCCCTCGCCGATATAGACGGGAGCGTTCGTTTCGGCCTGAAGCTCCCGCGCCCCTGATACGTGATCCGCGTGGAGATGCGTCTCGATGATGCCCACGATTTCCATCTGTTCCTGCCTTGCCACCGCCAGGTAGTCGTGGATGTCCCGTTTCGGATCCACCACGAAGGCGTGTCCCACCCGGGGGCAGCCAATCATGTAGGAGAGGCATCCCATCCCCTCCACCTTGAACTGTTTGAAAAACATGACAATCTCCTCCGTATCCGATGAAAATAGTATCTCCCGCGTCCTTTTAACCCTTTGAGGACCCGATTCGGCGCAACAGTTTTCGGAGCGTTCCTCCCGCCTTCAGTCCCGTCATCCATCCCTCCGGAATTCCCTCCAGGCCGGCCTGCGCGCCGAGGACCATCCCTACCAGCATGCCACGGGCGGCGGAATCGCCTCCAGCCATGACGTTTTCAACCAGGGCCTCCTTCAGGTTTCCCTCAAACCTGGCGATGAGGTAGACCACGGCGGGAAAGGCCTCGGGGACATGGCAGCTCCGGCCGAACCGCCCGATGGCCTCCACCGGGGGCGTGTCCGCCATCCGGAGCCCCATTTCGGCCCACGAAGCCAAGAGAGAATCGCCCAGCCGCCGCCGCTCCATTTCGACGGCGCCCGCCGGGGATTCGCCCCGCTGGACCCGGATTGCCACCCGGGCGAAGAATTCGGCAGCCTCGACGACCCGCGGGTGGTCGTGCGTCATCCGCGTCTGGGTTCGCGCGGCGTAGACGAGGCCGTCCTCCTTCTCCCGGTAGCGAAAGACGACCGGCGCGATCCGCGATGCCCCGGCCAGGTCGTTGGACCGGGAGCCGGCCTTCAGCGGGTCCTTCCCGGCCGCGAGGTTTTTCAGGGTCTCTCGCGTGGCGCTGTCCATGTATCCCGCGTAATCCTCAAAAAGATCCCGCCACCTTGCCGAGAAGTCCGCCGGATCGAATCCGCCGCTTTCCGCCAGGGATTCGAGAAGCGTGAGCGCTTGGTCCCCGTAATGGGTGAACGCCCCCGCCGTCTTTCCCTCGTGGTAGGAGCCTTTTGAGGGCGTGATGTAGGATTCAATCCTTCCGAACCGTTCCCTGATGACGCCTGGGTCGTAGATCCAGTGGGCGCCGAGGGCGAGGGCGTCCCCGATGAAAGAGCCCCAGACCATTCCTTTTGCCTTGTCGTTCATCTCACATCTCCCTTTTTAGCAGCCGGACCGACATGCCCGGCGCGCGCGAAATAATTCAGGAGCCCCGCGGGCGTTTCGGCCACCGCCTCCGCCTTTTCAAGCTCCCCGGGCGCGCCGAATCCCCACGCCACCCCGATGGCCCGCATCCCCGCGGCGTTTCCCGCGGCGATATCCGTCTCACGGTCCCCCACCATGAAGGCCGCTTCCCTCACCGGCGTTTCGCGAGTGAGAATCCTCTCGAGGATCGCCACCTTCGGGGTATCCAGTCCGCAGCCGTGAATCCCTTCGAAAAACGCCGCGATACCCAGGAATCGCGCCACGTTGTTGGCCGTGTCTTCCCGCTTCGTGGTGGCCACGTAGAGCCGGGCCCCCGATACCCTCAGGCGTTTCAGGAGGTCGACAATCCCCGGGTAGAGGCGGTTTTCACGGTAGCCCCGCGCCAGGTACCGCCGCCGGAAAAAGGCGATTCCCTCGGCGATGCGCGAATCGTCCCGCGTGTTCAAAAGCTCCGCGAAGATCTCCTTCAGGGGCGGGCCGATATAGCGCGTCAGGGCCTCCCGCGGCCGCGGGGGCAGGCCCAGGGATTCGAGGGCGAAATTGAGCGAGGCCGTTACCCCCTCGCTGGGGTCGCTCAGGGTGCCGTCCAGGTCGAAAACGATCACGGACTTTTCAGGCATCTTGCCGCGCGAGGCTGAAAAACATCTTCCAGTAGCGTAGACTCGAGAGAATCAGCGCCAGGCCGATTCCCGTGTAGAGGACGGAAAGGTAGGTCTTGGGAAAAGGCGAGTGACGAATCGTGATTCCCATCCCTACCATGACCGCCACGAGGAGATAACTCTTCCATGACATGAAGGCGAAGGCGCACCGTTTCCCCTCCATGGGGAGAATGCGCCGCACGTTCTTGTCCACGATCTTCAAAAACCCGAAGCGGGCGATGCAGAGGGCCGCCGCGACCCCGCTTCCCGCGAAGGCGAGGATCTCCCACGCGTGCCGGCCGTGGAGCCAGGTGTATGAAAAACCAAGGAGCAGGAAGCCGACGCCCAGCCACATTCCCCCCGCCAGCGCCAGGAGGACATGCCGATCGACGCCGGGTTTGTATCTATGCCATACCGTGTTCATAATATCCGTCCCAGAAAATCCATCCTTTCAATTTTTTTCATTGACCCTACCTCATCCGACCCTGAATATCAACGGCGCTCCAAGGACTGGACAAATATGTCCGAATCTTGTAAAAGACATTAAGAATAACTCTTACTAAAATGGAGATCTGGTATATGAATAATTTCAGACCCTATTTATCTGGGATTTTGTTTTCTCTTTTAATCCTCTTGCTTCCCTTCAGTCATGCCGCCGCGGCCCAGCAACCGGCCGCGCCGGCAAACCAGCAGGGCCAGGAAACGTCCCAGCAGGCCAAGCCCATCGACGAGGCGCAGCTCGCCCAGCTCTTGGCGCCTATCGCCCTCTATCCTGACCCCTTGTTGATGCAGATGTTCGTGGCGTCCACCTATCCCCTCGAGGTTGTGGAGGCTGCGCGTTTCATGCACGAGCACGCCGACCTGAAAGACGAGGCGCTGGACGAGGCCCTCAAAGACAAGGGATGGGACATGAGCGTGAAATCCCTCTGTCATTTTCCCACGGTGCTCGAGGCCATGAACAAAAACCTGGAGGCCACGAAGGAACTTGGAGATTTCTTCCTTCAGGACCAAAAGGCGGTTCTCGATATGGTTCAGAAACTGCGCGCCAAGGCGAAGGAAAAGGGAACCTTGAAAAGCACGGAGGAGCAGAAGGTGGTGGAGGAAGGCAACACCATCGTCATCGAACCAGCCAAGCCGGACGTTATCTACGTTCCGTCCTACAGTTGCTCCTACGTTTACGGCCCCTGGTGGTATCCCTCCCATCCCCCGGTTGTCTGGTACCCGCCCCCGCCAACCTTTACCTTCGTGGCCGGCGTCGCGGTGGGCGCCATCATTTCCCACGGGTGGTATCATGCCAACTGGGCGCGGGGCAGGGTCGATATCAACATCAACCACCAAGCGTGGCGGCATAATCCCCGGCACCGGCGGGGAGTCGCCTATAACAACCCGGAGGTGCGAAAGCGTTACGGCCAGGTTGATCGTGCTGTGGTGAAACGAAATCTCCAGAGCCGAGGGTATCAGCCGAAAATGACCCCGCAACAGCGCCAGCAAATCAAGCAGCGGTCCCAGCAGCGCACGCCGCAAAAACGGCAGCAGCACACCCAGCAGATTCAGCGGCGGGCGAGAACTCAAACACCCCGCTCAAGTTCCTTCAAGGCCTCCGGCTCCCGCTCTCAAGCCCGTCGCTCGAGCAGCCGCGGCAGTTACAGCCGCAGCCACAGCCGTTCACGCGGCGGCGGCGCGCGCCGGGTAGGCGGAAGGCGCAGGTGAAAGGATGTGTCCTTGAACACTCAAGAACGAACATACAATCATAATGGAGTCTAAAATGATGGACTTTTTTAGAAAAAACAAAGCGAAGCGACCAGCCGGGAAACTTCTTTTTTCGTGCCTGGCGGGGATGATCATGCTGATTCTTTGCGTCACGACCGCCACCGCCATCCCCTTCAAGGGACGCCCCTTTGACTCTCCTCAGGCTGCCGTATCCGCCCTCATCTCCGCGGCTCGGAGGCTCGACGCGAAAAAGGCCCTTCAGGTCCTCGGCCCGGACGCGAAGGACATCATCTTTTCCCCTGATAAGGTTCAGAGCAAGAAAGAGGTGGAAAATTTTCTCAAGAAATATGACGAGCACCATAAAATCGAGCTCGAAAAACCCGGAAGGGCTATTCTCTACCTGGGCAAGCAGGAGTGGCCCTATCCCATCCCCATCGTCAAAGCGGGAAACAAATGGTACTTCGACACGAAGGCCGGCCGGGAGGAAATCGTCAACCGCCGCGTCGGCGCCAACGAACTCAATGCCATCAAGGTCCTGGAGGCCTACGTGGAGTCCCAATTGGAATACGCCAGCAAGGACCGGGACGGGGACGGCATCCTGGAGTTCGCCCAGAAGCTGAAGAGCGATCCCGGCAAGAAAAACGGCCTCTACTGGCCCGCAAAACCGGGGGAAGAAATAAGTCCTTTCGGGCCTCTTGTCGCCCATGCCGCCGCCGAGGGCTATCGCAAAAAGGGTGACAAGCCTATTTCTTACCATGGTTATTACTTCAAGATTCTCACCCGGCAGGGAAAGAACGCCCCGGGCGGCGCCTACGACTACGTGGTCAACGGCAACATGGTTTTGGGTTTTGGCATGATTGCCTACCCGGCCAAATACGGCGTCACGGGTATCATGACCTTCGCCGTCAACCAGAAAGGGATCATCTACGAGATCGACCTGGGTCCCAAAACCGTTGAGATCATCAATCACAAGGCGGCGTTTGACCTCGACAAGAAATGGCATAAGGTCAGCGAGAAATATTTGAAATAGGCATTATCAGTCGGAGGTTTCCGAGATAATTACGGTCTTATCTCGATGGGCGTGCACACCTTCACGGCGCTCCATATCTCATCCATCTCCTCGTTTGTGACCGCGATACAGCCGTCCGTCCAGTTGAAATACCGTGAGATAAAGGACAGCCAGCCGAGTCCGTTCTTCTGCCCGTGAATCATGATGGCGCCCCCGGGATCCACGCCCGCCCTTCGTGCCCGTTGCCGGTCTTTCTTGTCGGGATACGAGATGTGGATCGACTTATAAAATTTGCTGTGGGCATTCTTGTAATCGAGGATGTAGCGCCCCTCGGGGGTCTTGCCATCGCCGCGCCGCCGCTTGGGGCCCTTCGGGTGGGATCCGAGAACGATGGGATACGCCTTGATGACCTTCCCGGATTTCACGAGATACAAGCGGAACTCGGACTTCACGACGATAACCAAGTCCGCCCGAGGCTGGGCGAAAAGATTATCCGAAGTGATGAGAAACAAGCACATCAAGGAGACGACGCCGAAGGAAAATATGGCGCAGGCTTTCCTTCGGCGGATCCCCCTCACGACCGCATTCCCAACATACGGTTGAAAAAACAACTAGAACGCGAGATTTGTAAATTCAATGATTTGACGTTATAGAGACGCCTACAATCATTCATTGTGCGATGACACGTATCATGCGCGTCCCTTCACGGTCAGGAAGACCGCTTTATAAATGTGAACACGGGTAATCTTCGTTCCTTTAATCCCGGCTTCCCCCGAAGATGCGCAGGAGAAGGAGAAAGAGGTTGATGAAGTCGAGGTAGAGCGTCAAGGCGCCAACGATGGCCCCCC
>JALSPC010000006.1 GCA_026986155.1 bacterium | reverse complement strand
GGCCCAGAAGATGAGCCAGAGCCTGGGGCTTCACCTCCACGAGGTGGAGAAATACCTGACGGCGCTTTTGAACAAGGAAAAGATCCGCCCCGTGAGGCAGGGGCGTGACATCTATTACGAATTGGTGAGGAATTAAAAATGGATCATGAAAAGATTACCCGTTACGTGACGGAACCCCGCTTGCTTGGGGAGATTGAAAACGCCGACGGTCGCGGGGCAGTTGGGGACCCCTCCTGCGGGGACAGGATCGAGATCTTTATCAAAGTCAGGGACGATCACATTACGGATATCCGCTACTTGGTCAAGGGCTGCTGGGGCTCGCTGGCCTCGGCGGGCCAGTTATGCGACCTTGTGATGGGAAAATCGATCGACGACGCCCTTTACCTGGACGAGGACGATATCGTCAACGCCCTGGGGGGGCTGCCGGAAGAGAAGCGGCACTGCACGCGGCTGGCCCTCGGGGCATTGCACTACGCCATCCGGAACTTTCTTCTCCACCACAGCGGAGAGAAGGGCGAAGCGTTCCTGGACCATTAAGGAATCAGGTGTTTTTCTCTCCGTTGGCCTTGGAACCTTTGGGGGTGTCGGGACCGTGGGGAGAAGTCGTCTTCGCGCTGGAAGAAATTGAAGATATCTGGTTGAGCTGTTTTGTAAGTTTCTTCTCTTTGAAGTGCTTGGTCACGAGTTTTGGGATCGCCAGGATAGCGACGATGACTCCCCCCACGAGGGCCGATCCGAAGATGACGGCGATGAGGGAGGTATGGATGTTCCAAAAGAGGAAGTTCACATCCACCGGCATTCCATTTTGAAATCCGAAGACCGTTATCAAGAGGACCAGGATAAAGGTGATAATCAAGATTATCAGCATCTTAGTGACTCCTTTAGCGTTGTTTCATGAAAGTGGAAAAAGGAGGGAAAACACCCTCCTCCTTGCCCGTTATAAATAAAAGGGGGTTACTTCTTTCCCTTTGATTTTTCTTCTTCCGTCTTTCGGAGAGCCTTTTCCAGTTTGTCCAAAGCGTCCGCTGTCTTCTCCCGAAGATTATCGGCCACGAAACGCAGCGCCTCCGCCTGTTCCTGCAGATCCCGGATGCCTCCCGCCTTCTGGTAAGCCAAAACCGCGATCACGAGTGCGACGATTGCGATGATAAAAGCCAAAACCGTCATTTTCCCACCTCCTTTTCGTTTGGTGTCTCTGGTGTTTAAAATGTAAACACGATTGCCTTGAAGTCAATATGAAAAAAACGGGGAAGGCAATAATCTCCTTCCCCGTTCGAAAAGACGTTTTCAGAGTTTATCAGGGCCGGCGGAATTCGTAGGAAACCTTGTCGCCGGAGAGTTTCACGGGCACCGCGACCAGGTCCATCCCGATGGCCAGTTCCTTGTCGGGAATCTGAGAGCTGATTCTCCCGAAGACCTTGACGCCGTCGGCGTATTCCACCACGCAGATACGGTAGGGAAGGTCCTTCTCGAACCCGGAGGGGGCATACATCAGTTTCGAGTAGGTCACGAGCTTGCCGGGGCCCGTAATCTCGAACCATTCCATGTCCGAGCTCAAGCACTGGGCGCAATCGCTCCTCGGGGGGAAATACTTGGCCCCGCACGATTTGCACTTGGTTCCCATGACCGACCCCTCGTCGAGAAAATCGACGAACTTCGCCACCTTTGTCTGCGACACGAATGAGACTGTTCCAAAACGTTCAAAACCCATTATTCATCCCTCCCGAAAATCGTAACGTTGCCATAAATGCCGACGCCGCCGATATTGTGCACGAGGCCGATCTTCGCGCCGTCTACCTGCATGGGACCGGCTTCGCTGCGCAACTGGAGCGTGATGGTGCGGATCTGGGAGCCCCCGGTCGCGCCGATGGGGTGTCCCTTGGACAGCAACCCGCCGTCCACGTTGACGGGGATCTTGCCGCCGATGTAAGTCTCCTTGTTGCGGATCAGTTCCTTTCCCTTGCCGGGCTCGGCGAATCCCAGGTCCTCGTAGGCCATCATCTCGGCGATGGTGAAGCAGTCGTGCACCTCCGCCACGTCGATGTCCTCCGGACCCACACCGGCCATGGCGTAGGCCTGCTTGGCGGCCTCGCGGGCGCAGGTCAGCCCCGAGAAGGTGGTTCTGCCCGCCATGTTGATGGGAGCGCTGGCGGCGCCCAGGCCGAGAATCCACACGGGCTTGGGGGAGAGTTTCCTCGCCATTTCCTCACTGGCCACGATGATGCAAGAGGAACCGTCCGCGTTGGCGCAGCAGTCGAAGACCTTCAGCGGCGTGGAGACGGGATCCGACTCCAGGGCCTTCTCCAGGGTGACGCCCTTACGGTAGACGGCCTTCTCGTTGATCTGGCCGTAACTGGCCGCCTTGACGCGGATGAGGGCCAGGTCTTCCTCGGTGGTGCCGTAGGTGTTCATGTGCGCGCGCGCGTGCATGGCGTAGTAGGCGGGCATCATGGTCCCGAAGGGGGATTCCCACATGATGTCCGCGCCGCGTCCCATTCGTTCCTGGGATTCGGCGGAGGAGATCTCCGACATCTTCTGGAAGCCGATGACGGCCACTACGTCGTGCAGTCCAGCCTGGATCATGGAATAGGCCACGCGAAGCCCCATGCTGCTGGAGGAGCAGACGCTCTCGATGTAGAAGGTGGGTTGCGGATTGAGCCCCAGGTATTCAGCCATGAGGCCGGCCGGGGTGCGCTGCTTGTCGTATTCGGGGGCCGAGCAGATGATGGATGCCTGGATGTCCTCGGGCTTAATCTGAGCGTCCCGCATGGCCTCCGAGAACCCCTCGAAGACGAGTTCGCGTATGGAGCCCTCGTAGCCCCTCACGAAGGCGCTCTGCCCTACGCCGATAATTCCTACTTTTTGCATAACTCCCTCCTTAGATTGATTGCGTATTTCTTCCGGTCTTACATTCTCTCCTTGACCTTGGCCACGGCCATGAGTTTCAGCTCGTCGGCCTCGGCGAACAACTGGCGCCGCTCGCTTTTGTATTTTTCCACGAAGGCCGCGTCCTTGATGCCGGGCAGGTTGATGTCCACGCTCAGCATGGCCGCGCGCAATGCCGCCTCCGCCACGTAGGCGCCGACGCCCACGTCGGAGATGGCCCCCTTGTTTCCGTAGGCCGCCAGCGGCACGGCGATCTTCAGGACCTCCAGGCACTTGCGGCAGATCTCCATGGGGACCTCCGTGGCCTCCTTCGCCGCCGCCTGCATGGCCTCGATGCGTTTCGCCTTTTGCTCGTCCGTGTCTTTGGGCATCCGCAGGGCGTCCATGAACTTGCTGAAGACCGCCATGTCCTTGGCCGTCAGCTCCTTGAGGTCCCCGATGATGGCTTTCAGATTGTCCGCCGCCTTCTTCGCGTCGTCCTGGACCTCCTCGTATCCCTTCTTCCCGATGGTCAGGTTGGCGACCATGGAAACCATGGAGGCGGCGAGGATTCCCACCACGGCGGAGACGTTTCCTCCTCCCGGCGTGGGAGAATTGGAAGCGGCTTTATCGATAAATTCGTTCAAACTCTGGTTAAAAAGTTCGCTCATTTTCGCGTCCTCCCTTTCTATGCCAGACCCTGAAGCTTGATGGCCTTCAAGAGATTGTTCATGATAATCGTCGTGGTCAGGGAGCCCACGCCCCCGGGAACCGGGGTCAGGGCGCCAGCCACCTCCGCCACATCGGGCGCCACGTCGCCCACGTATTTGCCGTCTCCCACCTCGTTCACGCCGGCGTCGATCACCACGGTGCCGGGGGTAACCATGTCTTTCGTCACCAGTCCGGCGCGCCCCGCCGCCGCTACCACGATCTCGCCCCGGCGCACCTCAGCGGCCAAATCCGCTGTCTTGGTGTGGCACACGGTAATGGTGGCGTCACGCTTGATGAGAAGGCTGGCGAGGGGACGTCCCACCGTGTCGCCTCTGCCCACGAGGGTGACCCGCTTTCCCCGGAAATTGATGCCCGCCCGCTCGGCCAACGTTATGCAGCTCTGCGGCGTGGCAGGAACGAGGGCAAGGTGTTCCTGGCCTCCCAGCAGGTAACCCCGGTTGACCGGGTGAACCCCGTCCACGTCCTTCTTCGGGGTGATGGCCTCCATGACCGTCTCTTTGGCCAGGTGCTTGGGGAGGGGAAGTTCCACCAGGATGCCGTGAACCTCCGGGTCCGCGTTCCATGCCTCGATCTTTTTCAGGATTGTTGCCTGGTCTGTATCCGCTGGCATGGTGTTGAGGTCCACGAAGATACCCAGCTTCTCCCCGATCTTCACCTTGGACTTGGCGTACCAGACGCTGCCCGGGTCGTTTCCCACGAGAAGCACCGCCAGCTTGGGGTTGACGCCCTTCTTTTTGAGGCCTTCCACCTCCGCCGTGATCTCTTCGCGAATCTTGTCCGCTATCGGTTTTCCCTTGATGATTTCCGCAGCCATGTTTGATTGCCTCCTTTCGGTTTCTTTTGCTCTGCCGAGTCAATTCGTAAGTATAAACTTATTTTTCAATATCCTAAACTTATACCACACTTTTCTGAAAAATCCTATGGGTTGTGAAAAATGGTTCAAGATCTCAGATAAACGTGTTCGAGCGCTTCAAAGTCGAGAGAATAGGAAGTCATAATGTGTTAAAGACCCCGTTTTTGGCGGACCTCCGGCCTGGATGATTGACTTGTCTCCTCTTGAACTGATAGGATGTACTAAATGAAAAAGGAGCAATTTCTGGCATGAAAGAAAGTTCATCATCGAATTTCTTGGTTTCTTTCGCGGCCTTTATCATTATCATTGCTGGATTAAAAATCGCGAGCGGATTTATTGTCCCCTTTTTCCTCGCCCTCTTTTTCGCCATTGTCTGCCTGCCCCTCTTTCATTTTTTTCATCAAAAGGGGATCCCCGACTGGCTCTCCCTGATTGTTATCTTTCTTCTCATCTTCGTGGTCCTTGGTTTCGTAGGTGTCATCATCAGCACTTCCGTCCAGGAATTCACCGAAAACCTTCCAGAATACCAACAAAATTTCAACAACTTGATTCATAAAACCTTCGCGTTCGCTAACAAGCATGGAATAAAACTCCCTCAGAAAAGACTTATCAACATTTTTAATCCATCCTTTCTTATAAGATATACCGCCACGTCTTTGAAAAGTTTCGGCAGCGTGATGTCCAACAGCCTTTTCACCATCCTTGTTGTCATTTTCATTTTGACAGAATCGGCCACCTTCTCCAAGAAACTCGCCTACATTGCCAAAACCCCAAAAACCGTCACCTATTTTGAGACCTTTCTCTCCAACGTGGCACGCTACATGGCCCTCAAGACCTTCACTTCCATAGCCACGGGAATTATCGTTACCCTCATGCTCTGGATTATCGGGGTTCACTATGCCTTTCTCTGGGGGCTTTCCGCTTTTCTTCTCAATTATATTCCCACCATCGGGTCTATCATCGCCGCCATTCCCCCCATCATCCTTTCTCTCATTCAATTCGGTATCAGTCGAACGATTATTGTTCTCGCGGGATACCTGATCATCAACTTTGCCATCGGAAACATCATCGAGCCGAAGATCATGGGAAAGGGCCTGGGACTTTCGACCCTGGTTGTCTTCCTTTCCCTGGTCTTCTGGGGATGGGTCTTCGGTCCGGTGGGAATGTTCCTTTCCGTTCCCCTTACCATGGTTGTAAAAATCGCTCTTGATTCCCAGGAAAACTCCCGATGGATCGCCGTAATGCTGGATAACGATGTTCCCTTAAATGCCGAGAAATCATCAACTCGTCAGAAATAGGAGCCGGGTGAAATGGGACCCATAATTTCTTTCAATGAATTTAAGAAAATGAATCTACGCATCGGAGAGATCGCTGCGGTGGAAAAGGTGCCTGGTACG
>JALSPC010000005.1 GCA_026986155.1 bacterium | reverse complement strand
ACATCAACGACCTGGCCAACGCCTTGAAACCCGTGGTCCTGCCCGGGGAACAGATGACGATCCGCATCCTCAAGGAGGGGCGGGAGCCCCGCCAAGGCGTGGCTTACCTGGACGACGGCACCATGGTGGTGGTGGACGACGCGCGGCACCTGATCGGGAAGAAGGTGGACGTGGTGGTGACCAGCGTGCTGCAGACCACGGCCGGCCGCATGATCTTCACGAAGCTGAAGGAACATGCCGCGGGGAACGGGGAATATTTCTATCCAAACGGGAAATCACCGTCCAATGACGCCGTGTGACCCCGCTTCCCTTTGCGTCATCGTCGTGGCCGGCGGATCGGGCCGGCGTTTCGGGGGCAACACCCCGAAGCAATTCCTGGAATTGGCGGGTGTTCCCGTCTTGATACATACCTTGAAAAGACTTGATGCGGCGCGCGCGGCGGTCCGAATGATCCTCGTGCTGCCCAGGGATAAGCGCGATTGGTTCGAGCGAGAGATCCTGCCTGCTTATCCCCTTGAAAAACTGTCGGATACAGTCCCCGGCGGCGACACCCGCCAGGCCTCCGTAGCAAACGGCCTGTCCCGGGTAGACGCTGGGCGTTTCCCCTTTGTGGCCGTTCATGACGGGGTTCGCCCCTTCTTCAACCCCCGATGGCTGGAGGCGGGGCTGGAGGTTTTGGAGAAATTCCCCGCCGTGGCCGTCGGGATTCCCCCCGTGGACACGGTCAAGCGGGTCTCCGGCCGGGGATTCGTGGCGGCCACCCCAAGGCGGGACAGCCTCGTGATGATTCAAACCCCCCAGATGTTTCACACGCGCCTTCTGCAGGAGGCCCACGAACGGGCGCGAAGGGAAGGGTGGGCCGTTTCCGACGACGCCGCCCTCATGGAAAGGATGGGGATCCCTGTCAAGGTCCTGCCCGGCAATCGGTGGAACATCAAGATTACCGAACCGGCAGACCTGAAGATCGGGGAGGTGATACTCCGGCTGGAAAAAGAAGGAGGGAACGGCTCATGACCCTCGCGGTCGGGATTGGCTACGACGTGCATCGTCTCGCTGCGAACCGGCTCCTCGTCCTCGGGGGGGTGGCCATTCCCTACGAAAAAGGCCTTTTAGGTCATTCCGACGGGGATGTGCTGGCCCACGCCGTCATCGACGCAGTGATCGGCGCCCTGGGGAAGGGAGACATCGGCGGGTTCTTCCCCGACACCGACCCGGCCTACAAGGGGAAGACGGGGGAGGCCCTCTGCGCGGAGCTTTTCGCGCGCCTGGAGGGGGAGCGGTTTACGATCCTGAACCTGGATGCCACCGTCATCGCCCAGGCCCCAAAGCTGACGCCGCACATGGAAAAGATGCGCGCGAACCTCGCCCGCTGGCTGGGCGTGGACGCGGCGCGCGTAAACGTCAAGGCCAAAACCCACGAGGGAATCGGGACCCTGGGCCGCAAGGAAGGTATCGCGGCCATGGCCGTGGTGCTTGTCGAAAAAGGGGGGTAACATGGATCATTCGGCGCCAATGGGGAGGGTTCGGGTCCGGTTCGCCCCGAGCCCGACTGGCTCGCTGCACATCGGAAACGCGCGGACGGCCCTGTTTAACTACCTCTTCGCCCGCAAGAACGGGGGAACTTTTGTTCTGCGCCTGGAGGACACCGACCGGGCCCGCTCGGAGGAGCGGTTCGAGACGGAGCTTATGGAGAGCCTGCGCTGGTTGGGTATCCGGTGGGACGAGGGACCGGACGTGGGCGGCGGCGCGGGTCCCTACCGCCAGACCGAGCGGGTGGCCCTCTACCGGGCGTTGGCAGAGCAGCTCGTGCGAGAGGGGAAGGCCTACCCCTGCTTCTGCACGGAGGAGGAGTTGGAGGCTCGCCGCAAGGACCAGTTGGCGCGGGGCCTGCCCCCCGGCTACGACGGCCGGTGCCGGGCCCTGACCGAGGGGGAACGTCAACAGCGCATGGCGGAGGGGAAGCCCTACACCCTCCGGTTCAAGGTGCCCCCGGGGGAGGCGGTGGCCTTCGAAGACGCCATCCACGGGCCCATCACCTTTACTTCCGACGCCCTGACCGATTTCATCCTCATCCGGTCCAACGGCATGGCCTCCTACAACTGGGCCGTGGTGGTGGACGACGCCAAGATGGGCATCACCCACGTGATCCGCGGGGATGATCACATCTCCAACACCCCGAAACAGATCCTCCTCTACCGGGCCCTGGGCCTGACACCCCCGCGCTACGCCCACCATCCCCTCATCCTGGGCCTGGACGGGAAGCGCCTCTCCAAGCGCCACGGGGCCACGGCGGTCTCCCAGTTTCGCCGGGAGGGGTATCTGCCGGAGTCCCTCGCCTTCTACCTGGTGGGCCTGGGCGGGATCGTGGCCTCCGACGGGCCCCTGAAGGGAATGGATGAGATCGTTGAGGCCTTCGACCTGGCCCGTGTTTCCAGGGCGGCGGCGGTCTTCGACCACAAGAAACTTTTGTGGATCAACGGGCGTTTCATCCGGGAGCTTCCCATCGATACCCTCCTATCCCACCTCGCGCCGTTTTTAGAGACGTGGGGCGTGGCGGACCGCTTTGACCGGGAAACCCTCGCGGCCATCGTGGCCTGCGGCCGGGACAACGCCCAGACCCTCCGCGATTTCGAGGCGGTCTTCAGGATCTTTACGGAGCCCCCGACCTTGGATGGAACGGCCTTCGAGGGGGTAGAACGGGAAACCGCGCGCGCCATCCTTGAAATTTTCGCCGAATCGTGTCATCAAGTGGTATCCCTGGACGAGGAAGGCTACATAACGGCCGCCAAGGCGGCCATGAAACGGTCCGGTCAGCGGGGACGCCGCTTCTTCATGACGCTGCGCAAGGCCATAACCGGCACGGACCACGGCCCGGAGCTGGCGAAGATCCTTCCCATCCTGGGGAAGGAGGAAGTCATCAAACGATTGAAAGGAGCTTTGGAGACGCTATGAGCCTCAGGCTGTATAATTCACTTACGGATAAAAAGGAGCCCTTCGAACCCCTCCACGCGGGAAGGGTGGGCATGTACGTGTGCGGGGTGACGGTGTATGACCGGTGCCACATCGGCCACGCCCGATCCCTCGTGGTCTTCGATACCCTCTACCGTTACCTGCGTTACAAGGGTTTCGAGGTCACCTACGTCCGCAACTTCACCGACGTGGATGACAAGATTATCAAGCGGGCCAACGAGCGGGGGATTTCCACCGCGCAGCTCTCCGAGGAGAACATCGCCTACTTCTACGAGGACACGGACCCCCTGGGTATCCTGCGCCCCACCCACGAGCCGCGGGCCACGGCCCACATATCCGAGATCATCCGCCTGGTCAAGACCCTCGAGGAGAAGGGCTTCGCCTACGAGGTGGACGGGGACGTCTACTACGCCGTCTCCAGGTTCCCGGAATACGGAAAACTTTCCAAGAAGAACATCGACGAACTGAAATCGGGCGCCCGCATCGCCGTGGACGAGCGCAAGCGGGATCCCCTCGACTTCGCCCTCTGGAAGGCGAGCAAGCCGGGGGAACCCGCCTGGGACAGCCCCTGGGGCAAGGGACGCCCCGGGTGGCACATCGAGTGCTCCGCCATGAGCATGTCGATTTTGGGGGAAACCTTCGACATCCACGGGGGCGGCAAGGACCTCATCTTTCCCCACCACGAAAACGAGATCGCCCAGTCGGAGGCGGCCACGGGCAAGCCCTTCGTCCGCACCTGGGTTCACAACGGCTTCGTCAACATCCACGCGGAAAAGATGTCCAAGTCGCTGGGAAACGTCCTTTCCATCCAGGAGATCCTGAGCCGCTACCACCCGGAGGTCCTCCGCGTCTTCCTCCTGGGGGCCCACTACCGGAGCCCCATCAACTTCGAGGAGACCTATCTGGACAGCACGCGGGCGAGCCTGGAACGGGTTTACCGGATCCTTGAGGAGGTGGACGGCTGGCTCGCCGACCAGGGCGAGACGGGAAAGGCGGACCTGCCGGCGGAGGTGGACGGCGCGGTGCGCGCCGTCGAGGCGGCCATGGACGACGACCTGAACACCCCGAAGGCCCTGGGGATTCTCTACCCCATGGTACACACCCTCCAGCGGCTCGCCCAGTCGGCGAAAGACAAGGGGGACCCGGCGCCCGGTGTCATTCGCGCCGTCCGGGAGGCGGTGGGAAGGATGGGGGAACTCTTCGGGGTTTTTCAGACGGAGCCCCGCGCCTTTTTCGCGCATCAAAACCGCCTGGACCGGAAGAAATTGACCCTCTCCCCCGAGGAAATCGAGGCGATGATCGCCCAGCGGGCGGCGGCCCGGAAAAACCGGGATTTCAAGACGGCCGACGCCATCCGGTACGAGCTGGCCCAAAAGGGCATCCTACTCGAGGACGGGCCCCAGGGAACCACCTGGCGCGTGAAGGCATGACATGCCGCCCTTGGCGGCCGTGACATGTCCCTTCGGGACCGTGATCCGTGACGTGCATGCTTCGCATGCCGTGATCTGTGACGCGCAAAAAAGACTGAAGGGCGGGCCTGTTGGCCCTTGAAGCCCGAAGTCTGAAGATAAAAATATAACAATTATCTTGCGTGCGGAAGGTTGACACAAGAAAGGATAATAAA
>JALSPC010000004.1 GCA_026986155.1 bacterium | reverse complement strand
CCAGTTCCGCATTTCCAGGAGTCTTCCTCCCTGAAAGAGGCCACAGTCCACGAGGACCTGTCTCCCGGAGGGGGTTTCCACGAGGTAGTTGGAACCGGTGACGGTTCCGGCGGCGCCAAGGCAAGTGACTTTGATCATCTCTTTTTTCTCCTTTTCGTCCCGGACAGGTAAACGCCGGGACCATGCCAAAGAAACGTATTTGTTTTTACATCGTCTGCTCATACACCTTTTTTCGAACATGGGTCAAGGGAATTTTGCAAAGAAATTCCCTCAGACACTTTGTGAAAAACTTGACAAGCGTCATGAGCTATGGTAGCAAGGGCAAAAATTTGAGGGGGGGCTGCGGTCTATGATTAATCTCGACTACACGTTGCTGGTTCAGGCGGCAATTTTTATCGTTTTCGTGCTGCTTATCAACCAGTTTCTCTTCCGGCCCATCGTGGATCTCCTTGAGAGACGAAAGGCGGCGACCACGGGGGCACAGGAAAAGGCCCTGTCACTGCAGGAAAAGGCCCAGCGGGAAGCGGCCCTGCTGGAGGAGAAGTTGGCAAAGGCCCGCCATGAGGCCGCCCTGGAGAGGGACCGGGTGAAGAAAAAGGTCCTGGACGAACAGAAACAGTACCTTGAACGGGCCAGGAGGGCCATCGACAAGGATATCCCGGCCCTGAGGGAAAAGGCGATTAACGAGGCGAAGAAGGTCGAAGAAACGCTGAAAAAGAGCATGGAACCCTTTGCCGAAAAGATCGCGGCCAAGGTGCTGGGGAGGTCGGCCACATGAGGGGAAGGCGGGCGTTTTTGATTGGTTTCGGCTTGTCATTCTTTTTTGTCGCCGGAATGGCGGTTCCCGTTCTGGCCTCTGAAGGGGGGCATGGAACCTACTGGAAGGATTATCTCTTTCAGATTATCAACTTTGTCGCGCTTTTGGCGATTCTCATCAAGTTCATCCGCCCCGCCTTGAAGGGATACCTGAAGAAGCGTCACAGCCGGGTAAAGGAAGAGCTTCAGAAAGCCAAGGAGCTTTCGGAAGCGGCGGAACAAGCCTACCGGGAGGCCCAGAAGCGCCTCGATAACCTCGATGCCGAGATCAAATCCATCCGGGAAAAGATGCTGCAAGAGGTAGAGCTTGAGAAGAAAAAGCTCATGGAAGAGGCCGAGCGCAAGGCCGAACTCATGAGAACCCAGGCGGAGCGGGCGCTGACGGAAGAAATCACCCAGCTCAAAAAGCGATTGCGGGCAGAGGTTTCCCTGGAGGCCTTGAAGATGGCTGAAGGAATCGTCAAGAAGACCATCACCAAGGATGATCAGAAACGCCTGATTAACCTTTTCGTTCAACAGCTCGGGAGCAAGAATTGAGAGAACGTGTCGTAGCGAGGCGTTATGCCAAGGCCCTTCTGGAGATTGGACGCAGGGAAGAGAGGATAGGGGAGATTCACGGGGAACTCGTCCAGGTTCAGGCCCTCTTCAAGGACCATCCTGAGTTCTGGAAGGCGGTGTCGCTTCCCATCTATCCCATGGAAAACCGGCGCGCCGTCCTGAAAAAGGTATTGGAAAGGATCGGGTTCAGCGGGTCCATCGTGCGGTTCTTCGAAATCCTGGTGGAAAAGGACAGGATCGGCCTTACTCCGACCATCTTTTCCATCTTCCAGGAACTGGCCGACAAGGCGCAAAACCGGGCGAGGGGTGTGCTCTACTCCCCGGAGCCGCTGGAGGAAGGGGATTTCGAAAAGGTGAAAGAGGCCCTTTCGGGTTATATGGGGAAAGAAATCCTGCTTGAGAAAGACGTGGATCCCTCCCTCATCGGAGGGTTTATGGCCCGCATCGGAGGGATTGTCATCGATGGGAGTGTCAAGGGGCAATTGGATCGTTATCGAGAGAAACTGTTAACGGCATAGAGGGAAGAAATGGAGATTAGAGCAGAAGAAATCAGCAAGATTATCGAAAGTCAAATTGAGGGGTTCGAACAGGAGATCGATGTCTCGGAAACGGGGATCGTCCTGTCCGTGGGAGACGGAATCGCCCGCATTTACGGGTTGGAAAATGCGATGGCCGGCGAGTTGCTTTCGTTTCCCCATGACGTCTTCGGGATGGTCCTGAACCTGGAAGAGGACAACGTGGGCGCCGCCCTGCTGGGGGAAGATTACCTTATCAAGGAAGGGGACACGGTCAAGCGGACGGGGCGGATCGTCGAGGTTCCCGTGGGGGATGAACTGATCGGTCGCGTAGTGAACCCTCTGGGACAGCCCATCGACGGAGGCGCGCCCATCGAGGCGAAGGAGACCCGCCGGGTTGAGGTAAAGGCCCCGGGAATCGTTGCCCGCCAGCCGGTGAAGGAGCCGCTTCAGACAGGGTTAAAGGCCATCGACTCCATGGTTCCCATCGGCCGGGGGCAGCGCGAGCTGATCATCGGCGACCGCCAGACGGGAAAGACCGCGGTGGCCATCGATACCATCATCAACCAGAAGGGGCAGGATGTCATCTGCATTTACGTGGCCATCGGGCAGAAGCGGTCCACCGTGGCCCAGGTTGTGGACAAGCTGAAGAGCTACGGGGCCATGGACTATACCATCGTGGTTTCCGCCACGGCGTCGGAGTCGGCGCCGATTCAGTTCCTCGCCCCTTACGCGGGTGTGACCATGGGGGAATACTTCCGGGACAACGGTCGCCACGCCCTCTGTATCTACGACGACCTTTCGAAACACGCTGTTGCCTATCGCCAGCTTTCCCTCCTCCTCCGGAGGCCGCCGGGACGCGAGGCCTATCCGGGTGACATCTTCTATCTTCATTCCCGCCTGCTGGAACGGGCGGCAAAGCTCAGTGACGAACTGGGGGGTGGGTCTCTGACGGCCCTTCCCATCATTGAGACCCAGGCGGGGGACGTCTCCGCCTACATTCCCACCAACGTCATTTCCATCACGGACGGCCAGATCTATCTGGAGACGGACCTTTTCTATTCCGGTGTCCGCCCCGCCATCAACGTGGGACTTTCCGTCTCCCGCGTCGGCGGCAACGCCCAGATCAAGGCCATGAAGCAGGTGGCCGGGACATTGCGCCTCGATCTGGCGCAGTACCGCGAAATGGCGGCGTTCGCTCAATTCGGAAGCGACCTGGACAAGGCGACCCAGGCCCAGCTGGCTCGCGGGCAGAGGCTGGTCGAGGTGTTGAAACAGGGGCAGTACGTCCCGCTTCCCGTGGAAAAACAGATTGTCATCGTTTACGCCGCCGTCAACGGTTACCTGGACGAGATTCCCGTTTCCGAGATCAAGCGTTATGAGGAAGAGCTCTACCAGTTTATGGACGGCACCCATCCGGAAGTCAGCAAGGCCATCCTGGACAAGAAAGAGCTCGATGACGCGTTGCGGGAACAGCTGAACAAGGCCCTGGACGAGTTCAAGGAACGGTTCGTCATCCAGCAGTAACCCAATAGAGGAAAAGAAAACAAGCCATGCCCAGCCTCAAAGACATACGGAAACGGATTGCCAGCGTCAAGAGCACGCAGCAGATCACGAAGGCCATGAAGATGGTGGCCGCGGCCAAGTTGCGCAGGGCCCAGGAAAACATCACCGCGGCCCGGCCCTACGCGGACAAGATGCGCGAGGTGATTGGGAGCCTTTCCATCCGCGTGAATCCGCATCATCACCCTTTGCTCGTCAAGCGGGAGGTGAAGCGGCGAGAGATCCTGATGATAACCTCGGACAGGGGTCTCTGCGGGGGATACAATCAGAATATCATCCGCGAGGTGACCCACCTTTTGAGGGATACGGAGGAAGGGGTCGAGGTCCAGCTCAACATCGTCGGACGCAAGGGACTCGATTATTTCAAGCGGCGGGATTACCCCATCCGGAAGGAATATAAGAATATCCTGGGGGATACTGATTACAAGGCGGCGGCCGAGGTGGGCAAGGATATCGTCGCGGCCTACGAGGCGGATGAATTGGATGAGCTAATCATGGTTTACAACCATTTCCGCTCCGCCATATCCCAGGTCGTTACCGTCCAGAAATTGCTTCCCATCGAGCCCATCCCGGTTCCGGAGGACGCGGTGGTGACAGAATACATCTACGAGCCCTCCGAGTCGGCTATTTTGAACCAGCTCTTGCCCCGCTACGTGCAGGTCCAGATATATCGGGCCATGCTGGAGGCGCTGGCAAGCGAGTTTGGGGCCCGCATGACGGCCATGGAATCGGCCACGAACAATGCCTCGGAGATGATCGATCGTTTGACCCTGGAGATGAACCGCGCCCGGCAGGCCGCCATTACCAAGGAACTGATGGAGATTGTCGGGGGAGCCGAAGCGCTAAAATAGATTAAAAAGGGAGGAAGATTAAGGAGATGGAGAAGAAAAACGAAGGCCGCATCGTTCAGGTTATCGGTCCGGTCGTAGATATCGAGTTTGAGTCGGGAAACCTGCCGGCGATTTTCAACGCCATCAAGATTACCAACCCGACCATCAGCGACGAGGAATGGAATCTGGTCGTGGAGGTGGCCCAGCACCTGGGGGACAACACGGTTCGGACCATCGCCATGGACACCACGGACGGCCTGGTGCGCGGGATGAAGGCCCTGGACACGGGAGAGCCCATCAAGGTCCCCGTGGGCCGCGCGACCCTGGGACGCATCATGAACGTGGTCGGCGAACCGGTCGACGAACAGGGGCCCATCGAGAGTGAGACCTACTACCCCATCCATCGTCCCGCGCCTTCCTTCTTGGATCAGAACACGAAGGTGGAGGCCTTCGAGACGGGTATCAAGGTTGTCGACCTTCTCGCCCCGTATTCCAAGGGCGGGAAGATTGGCCTGTTCGGCGGCGCCGGCGTGGGGAAAACCGTTATCATCATGGAGCTGATTCATAACATCGCTATCGAGCACGGCGGTTTCTCCGTGTTCGGCGGCGTCGGCGAGCGGACCAGGGAGGGAAATGACCTTTGGCTCGAAATGAGGGAATCGAAGGTCATCGACAAGGCCGCCCTCATCTACGGCCAGATGAACGAGCCTCCCGGCGCCAGGGCGCGAGTCGGCCTGACCGCCCTGACGGCCGCGGAATACTTCCGAGACGAGGAGCATCAGGACGTGTTGCTCTTCATTGACAATATCTTCCGTTTCACTCAGGCCAACTCCGAGGTTTCCGCCCTCTTGGGGCGGATGCCCTCCGCCGTGGGCTATCAACCGACGCTGGCCACGGACCTTGGTGAACTGGAAGAGCGGATCACCTCCACCCTGAAGGGGTCCATCACCTCAGTCCAGGCCATCTATGTCCCCGCCGACGACCTGACGGACCCGGCGCCAGCGACCACCTTCGCCCATCTGGACGCCACCACTGTCCTTTCGCGCCAGATCGCGGAGCTGGGGATCTATCCCGCCGTGGACCCGCTCGATTCCACCTCGCGGATCCTGGATCCCCAGGTCATCGGGGAGGAGCATTACCAGGTGGCCCGCGAGGTGCAGCAGATTCTCCAGAAGTACAAGGACCTCCAGGACATCATCGCCATCCTTGGAATGGACGAGCTGTCGGAAGATGACAAACTGATCGTGGCGCGCGCCCGAAAGATTCAGCGCTTCCTTTCCCAGCCCTTCTTTGTGGCGGAGCAGTTCACCGGAACGCCGGGACGTTACGTGAAACTGGAGGATACCATCAAGGGATTTAAGGAGATCGTGGACGGGAAGCATGACGACCTGCCAGAACAGGCCTTCTACATGGTGGGAACGATAGACGAGGCCGTGGAGAAGGGTCAGAAGCTCATGGCCGCGTAACGAACCGGGAGGCAGCATGGCGGACAAATCATTTCATTTGGAAATCGTGACACCGAGGCGTCTCGTTTTAAGCGAGAAGGTGGACGAGATAACGGCTCCCGGGGAGCTGGGGGAATTCGGCGTCCTGCCCGGTCACATCCCCTTCTTTTCGACGCTTGGCATCGGCGAGGTCATGTACCGCCAGGGCGAAAAGAAACGCTATGTCGCCGTGAGCTGGGGTTTCGCCGAGATCCTGGCGGACAAGGTGACTATCCTGGCCGAGATCGCGGAACTGGATACGGAGATCGACGTGGAGCGCGCCAAGCGCAAGAAAGAGATAGCCGAAGAGAAGCTCAAGACCCTGGGCGCGGATCACAAGGATTATCTCAAGGTCAAGGCGTCCCTGGACAAGGCGATGACCCGGATGATCGTGGCGGGGAGACGGATGTAGCCGCCGGGACGGGAAAAGTTTTGAATTGACAGCCGGGCCCTTTCGGCGCGTTGGAAAGTCGTTGACGCCGAAAGGGCGGCTTTTTATAATGACCCAACAAACCATCGACAGGAGGGACCATGCGGTATTCCCAGTTGTTCTTGCCCACCATGAAGGAAACGCCCGCTGAGGCGGAGGTCGTCAGTCACCAGTTGATGTTCCGGGCGGGGATGATCCGGAAGGTGGCCACCGGTATTTATACCTATCTTCCCGTTGGTCTCCGGGCCATTCGGAAAGTGGAAAACATCATCCGGGAGGAGATGAACTCCGCCGGCGCCCAAGAGCTCCTCATGCCCATGGTTCAGCCGGCCGATCTCTGGAAGGAATCCGGCCGCTGGGAATATTACGGGAAGGAACTCCTCCGTTTCAGGGACCGGGGGGAAAGGGACTGCTGTCTGGGTCCCACGCACGAGGAGATTATCACGGATCTCGTTCGGAAAGAGGTGCGTTCCTACCGTGACCTTCCCCTGAATCTCTATCAAATCCAGACGAAATTCCGTGACGAGATCCGCCCCCGGTTCGGCGTGATGCGGGCGAGGGAATTCATCATGAAGGATGCCTACAGCTTCGACCGGGATGACGCCGGGGCGGAGGAGAGCTACCGGAAGATGTACCAGGCTTACAGCCGTATCTTCGAGCGGTGCGGCCTTTCCTTCAAGGCGGTGGAGGCGGACACGGGAAGCATCGGGGGAAGCGCCTCCCACGAGTTCATGGTCCTGGCGGAGACAGGGGAAGACCTCATCCTTTCCTGCGACCGGTGCGCTTACGCGGCGAACCTGGAAAGGGCCGTCTCCCGGTTGAAAGCGGAAGAGGCGCCGCCCGATGGCAAGTCTCCGACGCTGGAAAGGGTTCACACGCCCGGCAAGACCCACGTGGAAGAGGTGGCGGCCTTCCTAAAGGTTCGTCCCCGGGATCTCGTCAAGACGATGATCTTCGAA
The DNA here is from genome assembly GCA_026986155.1 of bacterium. Taxonomy (GTDB): domain Bacteria; phylum Desulfobacterota; class S145-22; order S145-22; family S145-22; genus JAOZMY01. The sequence continues at coordinate 14,460 of JALSPC010000004.1, read as the reverse complement.
ACGGACAGGGGGTTCGTCGCCGGACTCGTCCGGGGGGACAAAGAGATCAACCCCCTGAAAATCAAGAACCTCCTCGGGGCCAACTTCATCGAGCTGGCCACCGATGACGAGGTGAAACGGATTACGAAGGCGGAGGTGGGATTCGCGGGGCCCGTGGACCTGAAAATTCCCCTTTTCGCGGACCCCACGGTCATGTCCATGCGTGATGCCGTCTGCGGGGCGAACGAAACCGACTACCACCTCATTCACCTTGAACCGCGAAGGGACCTGCCGGACGCGAAGGTGGCCGACATCCGTCTCGCCGAGGCGGGCGAGGGGTGCCCAAACTGCGACAATGGTGTTCTGGAGGCTTTCCGGGGCATTGAGGTGGGGCACATCTTCAAGCTGGGGACCAAGTATAGCGAGGCGCTGAGGGCCACCTTCCTCGACGAAAAGGGAAAGGAACAGCTTATCATCATGGGCTGTTACGGTATCGGCGTGGGGCGGACGGTGGCGGCGGCCATTGAGCAGCGGCACGACGAACACGGTATCATCTTTCCCGCCAGCATCGCCCCGTTCGAGGTGGAAATCCTTCCCGTCCAGACCAACAACGAGGCGGTGACGGCCTTCGCGGAATCCCTTTACGAGACACTGCTTGGACAGGGTGTTGATGTGCTGTTGGACGACAGGAACCTCCGTCCCGGCGTGCGTTTCAAGGATGCCGACCTCATCGGGATCCCGCTGAGGGTTACCGTGGGAAAGGGGTTTTTGAAAGACGGCACCGTCGAGTTCAAGACACGTGAGACGGGGAAGGTGGAGGAGATAGACGGAGACGCGGCGGCGGACGAGGTCCTCACCCGGTTGCGCCATGCTTGATCCCGTCCTCATTCCCAAAAGCGGCGTGACGCGCGAAGAACTCGCATCTCGCGCGGCGTGCCTTGGGAATCACCTGAAAAAGGCGAACATCCCCCTCGCCGTCGTGGGATATCCCCCCGACCTCTACTATTTTACCGGCTCGATCCAACTGGGATACGCCCTCGTGACCTGGGAGGGGGAGACGATCTACCTTGTCAAAAAGGACCCGGAGCGGGCGAGGATCGAATCACCTCTGGAAAAGGTCATCCCTTATCGGCGGTTCAGTGAAATCAAAGACGCGGTGCGCGGGCTTTTCGGGAAGATTCCCGAAACCTTTACCCTTTCCCTGGACGTGGTGCCGACGAACCTCTTCCTCCGCTTCAAGGACGTCCTTGACAGGGCGCGCATCGAGGACGATTCGGCGTTCATCCGTTCCTGCCGCATGATTAAATCTCCTTACGAGGTCGAGAATATCAGGCAGGGGATTAAGATCTACGACGCGGTGCTCAGGCGGGTGTCCGATCTGTTGAAAGAGGGCATGACGGAGGCCGAGGCGGAAGGGGCCCTCGTTTTCGAGATGCGCCGGCACGGCCACCAGGGGCTTGTTCGAATGCGGGGCTGGGACCAGGAGGGTATCGACGGATATCTTTACGCGGGACGAAGCGCCGCGGTTCCCTCCTTCCTGGATGCGCCGCTTGGCGGCGCGGGAATGACCCCCGCCGTCGCCATTGCCGGCGGAAACCACCGGATAGGGCGGAATGAGCCTATTGTCTTCGACGCCTCGCCCGGCGTGAACGGCTATGTTTCGGATCAGACCCGGACCATGGTATTTGGCCAGCTCAGCGAGAAGCTTGAGAACGCCTACCGGGTTGCCGTAGAGATGGTTCAGCGCTTCGAGGCCGAGGCGAAACCGGGGGACCTCTGCGGGGACTGGTTCGATACGATGGAGAAGATGGCGGCGAGGGCGGGGTTGCGCGACCACTTCATGGGATTCGAGGATAAACGCGCGCGATTCGTGGGACACGGCATTGGCCTGGAGTTGAACGAGTGGCCGGTTTTGGGAAAGGGGCTCACGTGGCGCCTGGACCCAGGCATGGTTGTCGCGGTGGAGCCGAAGATGGTTTTCCCCGAGGCCGGGGTAGTGGGGATTGAAAACGATTATCTCATCACAGAAACGGGCGTGGCGCGCCTTTCCGTCACGGATGATGCCCTGATCGTTCTCTGAGATGGGAATCGCGCAAAAAAATGGTGCCGAAGGCGGGACTCGAACCCGCACAGGCGTACACCCACTAGACCCTGAACCTAGCGCGTCTACCAATTCCGCCACTTCGGCACGGGAAAAATCATATAACGAATGAATGGGATTGTCAACAAATGAAACGCCGCGGGTCACAAAAAGGCCGTCACACCTTCGCAGTTGAAGGATACCCCGCCTGGGCGCGAATCCAAGAGGCGCGGTTCCGCCTTGAAAAGGAGATCGCGCGGCCGGGCTACCGGGCAAGGGCCTTTTTCCGGGACGCCACGACCGCGATGGACCGCTTGATCGAGGAGATCGCCGACGATTTTTCCCTCCGCCAAGGACTTTCAAGAAAGGGCCTGGCCCTGGTCGCCGTCGGGGGGTACGGGCGGGCGGAGATGGCCCCCTTCTCGGACGTGGATATCATGGTCCTCTGCCAGGGGCGTTCCCGCGAAGAGATAGAGACGTTCATCCAAAAACTCATGTATCCCCTCTGGGACCTCGGCTTCGATACGGGCTACAGCGTCCGAACCCTGAAGGAATGCAAGACCCTGGCGCGCCAGGATCTTACGATCCACACGGCCCTGGCGGACAGCCGCTACCTCTGGGGGGACGGGGTGCTTTACAATCGGTACCAATCAGGAATCCTTCAGAGGGCCTTGCGGGAGGCCCCTGAAACGATCCTTTACAGGCTCAAGGCCTCCACGGAAAAGCGCCACGCGCATTACGGACGGTCCATTTTTCTCCTGGAGCCTCACGTAAAGGAGGGCAAGGGGGGGATCAGGGATTACCACGTGGTCCGGTGGGCCTTGTGGGCCTTCGAAGGGATCCAGTCGATTCCCCAGTGGGTGAGCCGTGGAATCATCTCCCCCTCATCGGCAAAAGACCTGCAGGACGCCCTCGATTTTCTCTGGAAGGTTCGGCTTTGCCTCCACCTCGTCTCCGGGAGGAAAAACGACCGGCTGACCCTCCAGTTCCAGGAGGAGATCGCGGAAAGGCTCGGCTACCGACAGAAAAGACATACCCTGGACGTGGAAATCTTCATGCGGGATTATTACGAGAAGGCGGCCATTCTCAACCGGACCATGTCTCTGGTGTTCGAAAAACTGTCGTGGCGCCGTCGACGTCGGGGGATCCTACCCCGGATGCCGGCGCCCAGGCGGGTGAGCCGGCACTTCCTGCTGAAGCAGGGCAAGATCGAAGTGACGGCCAAGTCGGTCTTCGAGGAAAACTCCGTCGAAATGGTCCGCGCCTTCTATTTCGCCGCCGTTTACGGCGTCGAGGTGGGCTGGAAGACGAAGGAATACATCACGGATGTCCTGGCCGACGCGCGGCCCCGGCTGAACCGCAGCCGCGAGGCCATAGAGATATTCCTGGAGATGTTCAAGCGGGGGCAGACGGTCGCGGGAACGCTCCTCCAGATGAACCAGGTGAGAATCCTGGAAGACCTCATCCCCGAGTTCCGGAATATCTATTGCCGCGTCCAGCACGATGTTTACCATGTCTACACGGTGGACGTGCATTCCATCTTCACCGTGGCCGAGATGGAAAAACTCCGGGATGTGCGGGTCGCTTCATCCGATCCCCTCCTTTCCCGGCTCGCCCGGGAGGCCGACCAGCCTTACCTGCTGTATCTCTCAGGCCTCCTTCACGACATCGGCAAGGGAAGCGGCAAGGGGCACGCCGAACTGGGCGCCAGGATGGTCAAAAGGATTGCCCGTCGTTGGGATCTTCCCGCTTCGCACGCCGAGAGGCTTGTTTTTCTTGTGAAATTTCACCTGCTCATGTCCGAGACGGCCCAGCGGAGGGACCTATTCGAGGAGAAACTAATCGTCTCTATGGCTCACGTCATCGGCAGCCCCGAGGCCCTCAAGATGCTTTATGTCCTGACCTACGCCGATATCCGGGCGGTGGGGGCCGAGGCGTGGAACGAGTGGAAGGGACATCTGTTGAGGGAGTTTTTTTTCAAGGTTCTCCACGTCCTCGTAAAGGGGGAGGGCGGGTCCAAGGTCTCGGCTCTGAGGCTCAAGCGGCGCGTGAAACAGTTGGAAAACTGGATAGAAACGGCGGATATTCATCCTCGAAAGGTGCTCCGGGATCTCCTGGAAACCCTCCCGCACCGTTACCTTCTCCAGATGCCTATGGAGGACATCCAGGAACATCTCAAGCTTCTCATGCGTCACCGGGACGAGCCCGTGGTCTGCGACATCAAGGAAGACCCCTTAAGGGGAATCTCCGAGATTATCGTCGTCACGGACGACCGGCATGGCCTTTTTTCGTCCATCGCGGGCGTCATGGCGGCTAACAGGATAAACATCCTGAATGCCGAGATCCACACCACGACACGCCACGTTGCCATGGACATCTTTCGCGTCAACTCCCCCTTCGAGCCGAGCCTGATACGGTCGGGCATTTGGGAAAACTTCCAGCGCGACCTGCGGGATGTCCTGAGAGGGGGAAAGGATCTATCCGTCCTGGTGGCGAAGAACCGGGTCTCCTCGCCCAGGCGGCGCAAGGGGCGCAAGGTGCTCCCGCCCGAGGTGCGCATTGACAACGAAACGTCCGATTTTTACACCATCATCGACGTCTTCGCTGACGACCGGGTGGGACTTCTCTACGACATTACCCGAACCCTTTCGATCCTGGGCCTCGACATCGCCCTGGCGAAGATTTCAACGAAGGTGGATCGCGCCGCGGACGTCTTTTACGTCCAGGACACAGCGGGGGAAAAGATCTACGACGAGGTGGTGTTGGACAAAATTCGCCGTGCGTTGAGGGAGGTTTCGAATGGATAAAATGAGCAGGGTCTTTGGTAGGAAACATGATTCCACTCCTTGCCCGGGGGATAGGGGGATTACGAAGATGGCAGGCGAAAAACTCGGCGAAGACATGTCCGGTACATTGATTTTCAATGGGGGTGATGGTATGTTTTCACGCATGGGGAGGCTGGCATGAAGAAGATCGAGGCGATCATCAAGCCGTTCAAGTTAGAGGACGTGAAGGACGAGTTAAACCGGATTGGGGTAAAGGGGATCACGGTGGTGGAGGTAAAGGGGTTTGGTCGTCAGAAGGGTCACACGGAGTTATACCGAGGCGCGGAATACGTGGTGGATTTTCTGCCGAAGATCAAGCTGGAGATTGTGGTGGACGAGGGATTGGTGGAGCAGGTGGTGGAGGTTATCGAGGAAACGGCGCGGACGGGGAAGATCGGGGACGGGAAGATTTTCGTCACGCCCGTGGAGGAGGTCATTCGGATCCGGACCGGCGAGCGGGGGCCGGGGGCGATATAGATACAAGGCTGAAGGCAGAAGGCTGAAGGCTGAAGTAAAATCCCTTCAGACTAACATATAGTAACAAGTGACAAGTAAACAGTGACGAGTGACGAGAAGTTTTAATCAAGGCAAAGGTAAAAGTAAAAGGCAAAGTAAAAAGATTCAAGGTCAAGAGATTGGACTTTTTACGAGCCGACACAACAAAAAGGAGGAACAGGACAATGACCCCCCAGGAGATCATGGAGTATTGCAGGGAGCAGGATGTCAAGATGGTGGATTTGAAATTCATGGACTTTCCGGGTCTGTGGCAGCATTTCAGCGTTCCCGTATCCCAGTTTGGCGAAGACGCCTTCGAAGACGGCTTTGGCTTTGACGGATCCAGCATTCGGGGCTGGCAGCCCATCCACGCCAGCGACATGCTTGTCATTCCGGACCCGGAGACGGCCAAGCTGGATCCCTTCACCGACGTGCCCACCTTGAGCCTCATCTGCAACATCGTGGATCCCTTGACCAAGGAAAAGTACAGCCGGGATCCCCGGAACATCGCCCAGAAGGCGGAGGCCTACCTCAAATCCACCGGCATTGCCGACACCGCCTACTTTGGTCCCGAGGCCGAGTTCTTCATCTTCGACGACATCCGGTTCGACCAGAACGAGCACAGCGGGTACTACTACGTGGACTCCGTGGAAGGCCGGTGGAACTCGGGTCGGGAGGAGAACCCCAACCTGGGCTACAAGCCACGCTACAAGGAAGGCTACTTTCCCGTTTCCCCCATCGACAGCTACCAGAACTTAAGGACCGAGATGGTCCTCAAGATGGAAGAGATGGGCATCGAGGTAGAGGCGCAGCATCACGAAGTGGCCACGGCGGGCCAGGCGGAGATCGACATGAAGTATGCCCCGCTGGTGGTCATGGCGGACCAGCTCATGCTTTTTAAGTACATCGTCAAGAACGTGGCGCTTCGTCACGACAAGACCGTCACCTTCATGCCCAAGCCCGTCTTCAACGACAACGGCTCGGGGATGCACGTGCACCAGAGTTTGTGGAAGGGGGGCAAGCCGCTGTTCGCGGGGGATCGCTACGGGGGATTAAGCGAGCTGGCCCTTTACTACATCGGGGGGATTTTGAAGCACGCCCGGGCGTTATGTGCCTTCGTGGCGCCGACCACCAACTCGTACAAGCGGCTGGTGCCGGGGTTCGAGGCGCCGGTGAATCTGGCCTATTCCAGTCGGAACCGGAGCGCCTCGGTGCGGATCCCCATGTACTCGGTGAGTCCCAAGGCGAAGCGGATCGAGGTAAGGTTTCCGGACCCCTCGTGCAACGGGTATTTGGCGTTCGCGGCCATGCTGATGGCGGGATTGGACGGGATCGAGAACCGGATCGACCCGGGACAGCCACTGGACAAGGATATCTACGGGTTGTCGCCGGAGGAGCTTCAGAACGTGCCGTCGACGCCCAGCTCCCTGGAGGAGGCGCTCATTGCCCTGGAGGAGGACCACGAGTTTTTGATGAAGGGGGACGTCTTCACGGACGACGCCATTTTCACGTGGATCGACTACAAGCGGCAAAACGAGGTGGACCCCATCCGCCTCCGACCCCACCCCTACGAGTTCGCCCTCTATTACGATATCTGAAAGCGAAAAATGGGGTGGGCGGATCCACCGCTCACCCCATTAACAAACGCGCTTATTCTCAGCTCTCGTTATCCAGAAAACGGGGAGGCAAGGGAGATCGCTTGCCATACCCACGCATGGCGCGACCCGCGTTATGGAGGGATTTTAGTTCATTTTTAAGCAGGTTCTGTCTTCTTTCTAACCTTTCTATTAGGCGAGTGTCCAACGCCTCGCAACGTTGCCGATAATCTCGTATTCTTTCTTTTAAATTCCGTAAGTTTGCTTCCTGGTTGGTATTCAAAGTTTCCTCAAAATATTTTAACGCCTCAATATCCCTGTCTATTTGGCGTAAAATTTCCTCACGCTTTGTCACGAACGACTGTAAAGAAACGATAGGAACCTGCGATTTACAGAGATCTTCGGCCAAACTCGCATAACGCTCCAGAGAGCCAGTTAGCGATTCCATAAGCGCCACACATTCTTCGAGAGACTTCCTTGTCACATACATTACCCCATGACCTGAAACCGATGACCGCCCACGTGAGAATTAGGGATTGGCGATGTTGGTTGCGCGGGTTTCTTGGATGGAACAGGAGATACCGTGCCTTTGCCTTCGGTGTGGGGTTTCAGTTCTTCCCATGCCGAGCAGAGATTCTGAAATATGGGGAGAATCTCGTCGATAATCTCCGGCGCCTTTTTTAGATTTGCCTCGGTCAGTTTTTCAATCAGAAAGAGATAAAGCCGTTTTAGGTTTAAGGCGATTTCGCCGCCGTTTTCCATGTCCAGCCCATTAAGAAGGTGAAATAGAATTTGTTTCGTTCGAACTAATCTTTCGTGCGCCGTTTCAATCTCTTTGGTTTTCATGGCTTCTTTCGCCTGGTGAAGAAATTTTATCATTCCTTCAAAGGCCATAATCAAAACGCGTCGCCGGTCTCTAACAACCATCTGGACATCTTGATAGGTTTGCGCGGCAAGTCGCGTATTCATGGTTAACCTCCTCTTTACTGATTAAATTTCCAGTTTTTTGATAAACTGGCCAATTGATTGGATAGATAGTTTCCTTGTGTTTTAAGGCTTTGCAAGGTAGATTCAAGATCGCTAAATTCCTGAAAGAGCCTCGCGCTCTTTTCGTCCATCAAGGCTTGTTGATCCTTGATTTGATTTGCAAGGTCGTCTATCTGGCTGTTCAGGGCGTTTTCCGCGTAGGTGATGGTCCCAGATGTTGAATCAGTGAGATAATTCATGGAGGTGTCAATGGTGGTTCCTAACCCCCTCGTAAATGTCACGGACCCTTCCGCGCCCGTGGCAACCTGCGAAGGGGTCAACGTCACGAGAAGTCGCAGCCCCGACGTCAGCAAGTTGCCGTCAAGCCCCGTAAGGATTTGCCCGTTCCCCGTCGCGGGCTCTCCCGCGATGGTTCCCGCCACGTCTTTCCCCACGGCGCTTTCCGTTCCTGAGAACCCAAGGTTTGCGTAGGCGTTCCCTCCTTCGAGCGTAAGGGTCATGTTTGAACCGTATCCCGGCGTGGCAATCTCCAGGTGACCCGAGCGGAATTGGACAGTTACCGCCTGTGTGGAGAGCGCCTCATTGATCTGTGATTGAAGCTCTGCCGCAAGCTCCGAGCCCGAGGAATAGGTTTTGTGCGTCAGGGTAATGTTTCCCGAAGAAACTCCGTTGACACTTAACTGTAACGTGTCATTCGTCCCATCGATGGTCAAGGTCCCGATACTCCCCGACGCCGTCACCTTCGCCTGTTCCGCCGCCCGCGTGATGTCGACGGCGTAGCCGCCGGAGGAGGACACGACGGTGTCCTCCGTCGCCAGGACAAATTCAATCCCTGTGTTGTCAGAAACTCCGGAATCCTTGAAAAGACGTTCAACACCGTCAAAATCACTTGAAAGGGCTGTTGAAAGCTTGGAGCTGTCAATAGCCAGGGTTCCCGTGTCGGTCATGGTAATCCCGATGGCGGAAAGTGTGTTCATGGCAGAGGAAAGCCCCGGCACCGTTCCCACCACCATATCCCGCAGAGAACTCTGGATATTCATCAGGGTGGTATCACCCATCAGAATGCCGCCCTCTCCCGTATCCGGATCGTATTTAAATTGATCATTGATGGCGCTGATGGCCTTGTTATACGCGTCCACGAATCCTCGGATGGAGTTTTCAATTGCGCTGGTGTCATTCGTCACCGTCACTGTTACGGGGGATGACGAATCCGCGCTCAAAAGATTCAGCGTCACGCCCGGAACCAGATCGGTAACAGTGTTGGAAGAGCTTGTGACTGTTATGGGAGAGCCGTCTCCAGAGGTGTTTCCCAGAGTAACCCTCGCATCCACGGGTTGTTGAAGGGTTGGAACAAAGGTGTCGATATAAAAACGGTCTCCCGCCGAAAGGGTGCCGTCATTTGAGAAGGCAATCCCAACACCGCTGTCAAACGTGGTCCCCGATGTGGAGGTGGCGTAACCGGCACCACCATTGTCGTCCCAGGTTTGGCCCCCGTCGGTGGAGAATTTAAAGGTTGCCGCCCCAACGGCGCCGTCGTTCATGATTTCAATCATGTAGCGTGTGTTGGACGATCCCGCGTAAGACCCCACCGAGGTGGCCGTGCCGGTGTAGGTCCCGGAATTGTTCGTGTCGGTTTCCACGTCATCAATTTGGTTATTGGAAAAATCGGGTGTCCGATCCCCCCCCGTTAAGTTATTGGTCAAATGAATCTCATTGGAAAGCCCCGTATCGTTGGATTGGATAATCAGTCGATAGGGATTTGAAGACGACCCATCATTGATGATGGAGGCCGTCACGCCCGCGTCCGCGTTATTTATGGCGTCAGCCAGTCCCTGTAGGGTATCGTGAGAGGCATCGATGGTAATCGTTTTTGTGGCGCCGTTTCCAACCCGAATTTCCAATGTCCCCGTGCCGATGCTCGTCTGATTCACATCCGCGAAGCCCTGAGACGCGATCTGATGGTTCTGCGCCAGGCTGCTCACGGTTAGTTGATACGTGCCGGGTGTCGCGCTGCCTGACGCGGTTGCCGTCAAAATGTCTTCGTTACTGGATGAAACCGAGCGTGCCTGCCAGGTAGCGTTGGCGTGAAGCGCGGAGGCCGAGGTCTTGACGCCCAGCAACAGGGAGTTGATGGACTGCCACGTCGTCAGCATGTTGGTCTTTTCGGCCTGCTCCTGTTTGAGCTGGTCTATCTTTGCCTGATCAAATTTGAGAATGCCTTGGATAATCTTTGTCGTGTCCAGGCCGCTGACGATTCCGTCTATTCCTGACGCCATTTTAAGTTTTCTCCCCGTTGTTTTTTTCTGATCTCACGCAATAATAATGCCTTGCTGAAGAATCGAAGATTTGCCCTTCTTTTTTTATTTGCCTGTCAGACCCCTCGTGCAAGCGGTCCCATTTTTGCCGGGCGGGAGGAAAAAATCTCCCGCCCGGGTAAAATCGTTGCATGTTCAAGCGTTATCAACGTCCACGAAAACCCCAACCATCTCGCGCAGCTTTGCTTCCAGGTCCAGCCATTCCTTGGGAGGGTATTCCCGAAGGATCTTCCCCGTGGAATCCTGAATTACCTGCAGCGCCAGCCGTTCCACTCCTTCATGAAGGTAGAAATGGAGGTCGAGTTTGTTTTCCTGGAGATACCGGTTGATACGCTCCATCATCTCTTTGATCCGTTTTTCCAGATCAGGTGGTTGGGATAGGCCTTTTTTCTGCGCAAGGACCGCTACCACCGCCTCCTGGTTTTGCTGAGGCTGCGTTGACTTCTGACGCACCACCGGTGATGAGGCGGGCTCACCACCCGAAATGGAAACCGTTTGCGCCTTTTTTACCCCCGGAATTTCCAGCGGCATGGCGTAAACTTGTCCAATTTCCATTTTTCTTCACCTCACTTTCAGTCAGGGAGGGAAGCCCCCTCCCTGACTGAATTTGATGGTTACCTCAGAAGCTGCAGCACGATCTGCGGCACCGTGTTGGCCTGCGCCAGCATGGCGGTGCCGGACTGAAGCAGGATCTGGTTCTTGGTAAAGATGGACATCTCGAGGGCGAAGTCCGTGTCGCGGATGAGCGATTCGGCCGCCGTCAGGTTCTGATTGGCGATCTTGAGGGACTTCTGCGTTTCCTCCAGGGTGTTCTTCTGGAAGGCACCGAGCACGTCTCTCACGTGGGAAACTTCGTCTATCGCCTTATCGATAACTTCGATGGCGTCCTGCGCGCCCTCCGAGGTCGTCACGTTGATGTCCGCCAAGCTGTCAAACATATTGCCCGTTACGTTCTTGCCAAGGTCCGAGGCCTTCATACTCTGGATAGAGATCTTGACCGTCTGGTCCTTGTTGGCGCCCACCTGGAAGACGAGGGATTGGTCGGAAACGTTCAGCGTCTCCGTTCCGCCATCGCTGTCCAGAGCGTAGGTCACCTTAACATAGGCATCGTGCTGGGCGTTATAGACTGTGGTTTCCGTGCCCGCCGCCACACTCGTTGACGGCCCACCGTCAATCGTCACGTTGAACTGCGCCGGTGTTACGTTCAAGGTCATGGTTCCCACACCAAGAAAGTCTTGGCCGCTACCTTGGTTCTGAATGGCCCGAACTGTAAAGTCCGCGTGACCCGCCGAGGAGCCGGAACCATTGTAAAGCGTTGCTGTTTGATCAGTGCTATAATTCACATCAGTAATCGTATTCACATACCCGTCGAAGCTGACCAAGGCGTCGGTTCCCGTGATGGCGGCACTGTCCGTCGTAAGGTGCAGGGGGTTGTCGTTGCTCGTGGTCGTGACCTGAATGCTTGCCTCGGAACCCTCGTCGAGGGTCGTGATCTGAATTCTGTCGTGGCTTGGATCCTTCGTCACGGTAAACGCGTTTGCGCCGAATCCCGAAGTTGCGTCATTCAGGGCAGTCTGGAGAGCCGCGGCGAGGGCGGAAACCGTGGTATAGGTTCCCGTGGCGATCACGACATTCGTCGCGCTGCCGCCATCCAGTTTCATCGTGAAGACGGAGCTTGCCTTTGCGACACCCCGATCCGTTGAACCGGCGGACAGGCCAGTCGTAGTTATGGCTGTTGTCGTTGTGCTGACCGTGTTAATCTTGACGCTCTCGTTACTGCCATCGGCTACCGTCTGTAAGGCAACGCCTGTTCCGCTCGCCACGAACTGAACTTTACCCTGTAAGGAACTTCCGCTAATGGCGCTATTCAGGGCGGCGATGAAAGCCGACGTGGCTGTCGCGCCGGTTACTGTAACGGCTACATCAACGCCCGAGAGATACGTCGACGCTCCTTGGTACCCGATGTTAAAGGTTATGGTTCCCGCTCCGGTGGAGGAAATATCTCCCCCGCTGATGGTCGCAGCGGCGGAGGCAGTCCCAAACACCAATCCATTTGTAAAGTTGTCGGCAATCCGGATATCACTGGAGCTGGTTTTGCTGGCGCCCGCCGAGGCCTGGGTTACCTGGACGGTATGGAAGCCGGCTTCCAGATTGCTGATGTTGGGCGTGCTTGCCAGATCCAATCCGTACTGGTTGGTGCTGATGGAAGCGGATGCGTCGCTCACCTTGGAGGCGGAAAGGCTATGCGTTCCGGTCGACAAGGTGCTGTCTCCGATGGTTACCTGAGACGAATTTCCCGTTGTTAAGGACACAACATTCTCGCGGGTGCCGTCCAAGAGCTTCTTGGTCCCGAACTGGGTGGTGTTGGCGATACGCGTGATGGAATTGATGGCGTTTTCGATATCCGCCTGGTCGGCCGCCAGCATGGTCGAATCATTGGCGCCCTCATTGGCGGCGTGAATGGCCAGCTGGCGCATCTTGTCCAGCATGCCGTGGATGGTGGAAAGGGCCGCCTCGGCCGTTTGCACCATCGACGTGGCAGTTTCGGTGTTTTCAATGGCCTGGGACAGACCGGCGATCTGGGCGCGCATCTGCTCGGAGATGACCAATCCGGCCGGATTGTCCGACGCCCGGTTAATCTTGAAACCCGAGGACAACTTCTCCAGGGATTTGTTCAAGGCCTGGTTCGTCTGGCCCAACTGCCGCCAGGCGTCCAGCGCCGCGATATTATGGTTGATGACCATTCCCATGGTTCAAACCTCCTTGTTTGATTTTTTATGTTCCTTGTTTCCGGCTTCCCTGCCGGTGCGGTTGTTGGAACACCGCCAAACCGTTTTTCACCTCCGTTATCTATTTTTTTCTTCTGCCACTATTTATCGGAATGTTGATAAAAAACTTTAACGGGCTCAAGGTTGATGGCCTCGCGAGAACCCATGTGCTTTCTACTAAACCGTCAAGGTTTGCTGTTGATGCCCAAAAAATGTCCTTTGGCGGTCATTCCGTAACTTCTTCCCGCCTACGTGCCGGAGTAACTGTTTGATATTCAGGGTGATTCGCCTACACCGCCTGTCATCGTCGAACGGACGAGGTGCTGGAACTCACCCTCCGGTATGCCGCGGACACATACACCCCCATGTTAGGCTCCTCCCTGCCGCGGCTCCGCCAAAAACTCCTGGACACCCGGTTCTACCTCGCGGTGTTAGGGCAGTTCAAACGTGAAAAGGTGCCTTAGAGATCAAGTGAAGGAATTACGGGAGCGTAACAAGCGGTTGGAGCAGTTGATGGCGCAGTTAAGTCTGGACACATTGATGTTGAAAACACCTTATCAGTCATAGAGAGAGACTATGATATGGACATGAAAACAGGACAGCCATCATTGAAGAGGCCTATGAGCTTCGTGGGAGAAGTCCGGTGAAAGTGTCCCATGTACAGATATGGGGGTGGCGTGGGGTTACGGGATACAATAATAAAAGTCAGGCGTTTCTTCCCTACTTGGAGGCCTATGGAGAAAAGGTCGAGGATGAAAGATGTAGGTAAAGCGTATGACAATGCGATAGCTGAGCGGGTCAACTGGATCCTGAAGACAGAGTAATTCGCATGACAGTCGTTTTAAGGGGTATGCAGCGGTCTTGAAGGTAGCTTGTCAGGCCATATAGAGTTATCCAACACGCAACGTCTGTATTGGAGTCTTGGATTGAAGTCTATGCTTCTTCGACGAAGAAAGAAGCTGCTTAAGATGAAAAATGGTAACAAGATCCCCGAATAATTTTATAGACATATTTCAGGAGGGAATGACAAGCTCCCTATTAATTTCATCACTTTAACAGATTCATCAGTGAAATCCCAAAAGGTTCGGGAAAAATGTAGAGATGATCGGCACGTACGCGATAATGAAAAGGGTTATCACCTCTACCACGATAAAAGGAACGATGGCCCGGCTGATTTCACCGAGTTTAAGCCTCGTGATACTGCACACGACAAAAAGGCAAGCCCCCACGGGCGGAGTCATAAGAGCGATATTCAGAGACAGCACCATGATGATTCCGAAATGGATGGGGCTCATCCCCATCGATACCGCGATAGGATGCAGAATGGGGCCGAGGATAATCAGCGCGGCCGCGATATCCATGAACATTCCCACCACGAGCATGAGAATGATGATAAGCAAAAGCACAAGGTTGGGA
>JALSPC010000003.1 GCA_026986155.1 bacterium | reverse complement strand
TTCCACCCGCGCCAGGCCGTTGCCGATGGACCGGCTGGAAACGCAGTCGAGAATCGTGTGGGAACCCATAAATTCGGACACCAGGGGATGGTCCGGGGCGATGAAGACCTCGGAAAAACTCCCCGCCCGGAGGATGCGCCCCCTGTCCATGACGGCGATACGGTCCCCCATCTCCTCCGCCTCGGTCAGGTTGTGCGTGATGAAAAGGGTGGTGAACCCCAGGTCGTGGACGACCCGCTTGAACTCGAGCCGGAGATACTTGGCCGTCTTCACGTCCAGGCTGCTGAAGGGCTCGTCCAGCAGGAGGATCTCCGGCCGGAAGGCGATGGCCCGCGCCAAGGCCGCCCGCTGCTTTTCCCCGCCGCTTAGGTTTGCCGGGTAACGGCGGGACAGGTGTGAAATGCCCATGAGGCGCATCACCCGCTCCCCCTCACGCCGCAGCGTCTTCTTGTACCATCCGTGTCCTTTCAGACCGTAAATAACGTTGGCGAAGACGGTCATGTGGGGAAACAGGTAGAGGTCCTGCGGCAGGTAGCCGATGCGCCGCTCGCGGATGGGGATTTCCCTGATGTCCCGTCCGTCCAGCAGGACGTGCCCCTCGTAGGGAACAAGCCCCGCGACGGCCTTGATGAGGGTGGTCTTTCCCGCGCCCGTCAGCCCCACAATGGCGAGGGTCTCTCCCTCTCGGACTTTAAGGTCGACGCCGTTCAAGGCGTAGTTGCACACCGAGTCGAAAACGATCTCAGCCAAGGCGCCACCTGCCCGTGATCTTTCTCTCCAGGTAGTAGAAGAATCTCTCGAAGGAGAAACACATGACCGCCAGGACCATCAGGCAGACGATGATGATATCCATGCGGATGAGGCTCTCCGCGCGCATGAGCAGCGCTCCGATTCCCGTGGGTATGGCAACCATCTCCGCGGCGATGATGACGCGCCATGCCATGCCCGCCTCCAGGCGAAGCCCCGTGAAGATGCTGGGCAGGGCCAGTGGAAAGAGGACGGTGAGGAGAATCTTCCCCTCCCCCTGCCCCAGGGTCCGCGCCACCTGGACGTAGTTCGGGTCCACGTCACGGACGCCGCCGGCCGTGTTGTAGAGAACGGGGAAGAAGGAACAGGTAAAAATGATAGCGACGGGCAAAATCTCCCCCACGCCGAACCATATCATGAAGATGGGCAGCCAGCCGAGGGCGGGAATGGGATAGAGAAAACTGACGATGGGAGAGAAGGTGGCGTGCGCCGCCTCCTTCCAGCCCATGACGAGCCCGCAGGCAAGCCCGGCGAGGCTGCCGGCCGTAAACCCGATGATGACCCGCATGAAACTGAGGGAGAAATGACGCGCCAGCACCCCGCTTCGAATCAGGTCGACGGCCTCGACGACCACGGCCGAGAAGGGGGGAAGCATGGAAGCCGGCACGAGCCCCAGGCGCGTGAGGGCCTCCCACAGCACGAGAAAGACGAGGACGGGCAGAAAACCGAGGGCGGGTCCCAAAGCCCCGCGTCGTTTACCGTTCACGAAGCCACCTCAAGTCGAGAATCTCCTCCGCCTTGAAACGCCGGATATAGCCGAGCCGCGCCATCGCGTCGATGGCCTCCTGAACGCGCCGGGGATCGACTCCCACGTCGCAGGTCATGTGACGGGTCAGGGAATCGAGGATGATGGAGGGGGTTACCTGGAAGTCCTTGAGGGTCGCGGTCATCTTGACGGGGAAAATCCGGCTGCCCTCCGCCTGGAGGGCGGCGGAAACGATGTCGGACGCCTCTTTCGGGTGGGTGTTGATGAAATCGATCCCCAGCCGCGTCACCTCGACGATGGCCTTCACCCCCTCCGGGTTCTCCTCGATGAGGCTCCGCCGGACGGCGACCACGCTCCCCTGCATCCCCGGCCAGACGTCCGAGGCATCGGCAAGCCTCTCGAACCCCATGGCCTCTCCAATGGTGGGGAATTGCTCCGGCAGAAAACCGGCGTCCAACTGTCCCAATTTCATGGCCATCATGATATTGGGCGGTGGCATCCGGCGAACCCGCCGCAGGACATCAACCCGGTTGAGATGAAAATGTGTGATAAAACGGTTCATGAAGACATCCGAGGCGGATCCCTCCCGGGGGCACCCGATCCGGATTCCCGGCTCCAGGAGGTCCCTGGGCCTTCCCACCTTGGCGGGGTTCACAAGGCACCCGTAACCGTATTTGTGGGTCCCGCAGACGATCTTGATGGGGATGTGCCCGTTGGCGTAGGCAAGTATGGCGGGGCAGAGACACATGTAGGCCACGTCGATCCCCTTGTGAGACATGGCGGCAGCCAGGGCGATGCCGGTGATGTAATTGTCGAAGGAGGAGATCTCGAGCCCCTTCTCCTTGAACCACCCCTTCTTCAGGGCGATGTGGGCCGCCGCCGCGTGGTCCACGAACTCCACGGCCATGGAAATCTTCCTGCCCGCCCGCGCGTCCCGTCCCGCGAACAGCACGGGAAGCATCACCAACAAGCATACAGCTACAAGCCGCTTACATCGCATCGCTTCCCTCCCCAAACAGGTCCTCACAGGTTGCAAGCCATCCGATGGTCGCGTCGATCATCGTCAGGCGGTATCGTTGAACCAGCGCCTCGAAGGGTTCCGCGCCGGGGGGTTTCTCGGCCAGCATCTCGCGGCGTCTCTCGCAAACCCTTACCTGCTCCCGAACAAGCCGCTTCCCGATCCCGAGGTTCAACCGGTAAACCATGTAGAGCTTCGCCAAAAACTCCGTCCGGATGTCCCGCATCTTCTCGACGGGGCTTTGCACCCAGTCCAAAAACGCCAGGCGCCCCGCTTCCGTGAGGGCGTAGGTCTTTCTGCCCGGCCGGTTTTCCTGCATCTCCACCGATGCCTGGACCAGCCCCTCTTTCTCCAGGCGTTTGAGGAGATTGTAGAGCTGGCTCATGGGGATACCCCAGATACGCAGCAGGTCCGACCGGTGAAGCTCGTAGCCGTGCTTCGTCCCCTCAAGCAGCAGCCCGAGGATGAGAAACCGCCGGGAGGTCTGTTCCTTCATCGCTACTCCATAATAAAATATTCCATCTTGGAATAAAAGAAAAAACTCCATTCGTCAAGGGTTTTAAAAAATTGCCCTGTATCATGCCTCCACAGATCGGTTCCGGCAAACCCGATAAAATTAAAAGTAGTTCTTGTCGTTTCCCGCAGAAAGGGATATAGTAATCATCATGAAACAGAGAAAAAAGTTCTCAATTCTCATCGTTTTCATCCTGGTCATGACCGTGATTATCGCCCTCGATCAGTGGACCAAGCACCTTATCGTCACACGCTTCCTGCTTTACCAATCCAAAGAAGTCTTTAAGGGATGGTTCAATCTCGTCTATGTCCACAACACGGGTGTGGCCTTCGGGTTTTTCAACGGTCCCAACAATCTCCCCAAGAACCTCTTTTTTTCGGGCGTCACCCTGGTCTCCGTGGGCGTGGTTCTCTACTTCCTCATCCAGGCCCTCGCGAAACGGGACATATTCCAGTCCGTGCTGCTGGGAATGATCTGCGGGGGCGCCTTTGGAAACCTCATCGATCGCTTCCGCATCGGTGCCGTGGTTGATTTCATCGAAATCTATTACAAGAAATACCACTGGCCCGCTTTCAACCTGGCGGACGCCGCCATCTCGGTGGGCATCATCCTTCTTACCCTGAACCTCATCCTGAAGAAACCCGAGCCGCCGGGATAGGGGCACTGGGATGCATCCCGTCCTGTTTCACATCGGCCACTTTACTATCTACAGTTACGGTGTCCTCGTGGCGCTTGGGTTCGCCGCCGGCATTGCGTGGGCCTACATCGACGCGGCCCGACAGGGAATCGACCCGGGGAAGATCCTGGATCTCGCCTTCTACCTGGTCTTGTCCGCCATTGTCGGGGCACGGCTTTTCTACGTGCTTATCGAATACCGCGAATACTTGAAAACCCCTCTGCGCATCTTCAAGATCTGGGAAGGGGGATTTGTCTTCTATGGCGGCCTCATCCTGGCCGGGATCACGGGAACCTGGTACATCCTGCGCCACCATCTTCCCCACTGGCGTGTCATGGATGTGTTCGCGCCAGGCATCGCCCTGGGACACGCCATCGGTCGCATCGGCTGTTTCTTCGCCGGATGTTGCTACGGTAAGGCCTGCCACTGTTCCTTCGGCCTTGTCTTCAAGGACCCCCGGAGCCTCGCGAGGCTGGGGGTCCCCCTCTACCCCACCCAGTTGATTGCCTCCGCGATGCTTTTTATCATCTTTTTCATCTTGGTTGTCATTGAGCGGAGAAAAAAATTTGACGGCCAGGTCTTCTGGTCTTATGTTCTCATATACTCCGTGGCGCGGTTCGGCATCGAGTTTTTGAGGGGAGATCCCCGGGGATTCACCATCCCGGGACTGATCTCCACGTCCCAGGGGATCAGCCTCATTCTCACTCCCCTGAGCGTCTATTTCCTCGTCCGACTCAGGCGCCAGAACGATAAAGGAGAAAACGAACCATGAGCTTGTTGAACATTTTGAAATACCCGGATCCATTCTTGAAAAGACCGGCGGAAGCCGTCGGAGAAGACGAAGACGTGACCGGCCTCGTTGAGGACATGTTCGAAACCATGTACAACGCCCGGGGCATCGGCCTGGCGGCACCCCAGGTTGGGGTGGGAAAACGGCTGATTGTGTTGGACGTGTCCCCGGTGGACGAAACGGCAAAACCCCTGGCCCTCGTCAACCCGGAAATCGTTTCAAGGGAGGGCAAGGAAGAATCGGAGGAAGGCTGTCTGAGCGTCCCGGAACTGAACGTGAAGATCACCCGGGCCAGCCGGGTGACCGTGTCGGGCCACACACCTGGCGGCGAGCGTGTCCAGGTGGCGGCGGAGGGAATTCTCGCCATCGCCTTGCAACACGAGATCGATCATTTAAACGGGGTGTTGATCGTGGATTACCTGAGCCGGCTGAAGCGGGAATTCTACCGAAAGAAAATCAAAAAGATGTATGCCCAGAGAATGTAGGTAGACCATGTCCGCCCGACTTGTCTTCATGGGAACCCCCCGGTTCGCCGTTCCGACTCTCCTGGCCCTGCACGGGGCGGGGCACGAAATCCTCGGTGTCGTCACCCAGCCCGACCGCCGCAAGGGCCGGGGGAAAAAGGTCGCTTTCCCACCGGTCAAGGAGGCGGCCCTCACGCTGGGACTTTCCGTTTTTCAACCGGCAAACGTTAATGAAGAGGGCTTCGCCGGGCAACTTGCCGCGTTGTCCCCGGACGTTATCGTCACCGTCGCCTTCGGCCAGATCCTGAAAGGCCACATTCTGGGGCTTCCCCCGCGCGGATGTCTCAACGTTCACGCCTCCCTCCTCCCGAAATATCGGGGCGCGGCCCCCATCGCTTGGGCCATCTACAACGGGGATAGCGTGACGGGCGTTACCATCATGATGATGGACGAGGGAATGGACACGGGGCCCATCCTCGCGGCTCGCGAGGAACACATCCAACCTGACGACACCACGGAATCTCTGGGCGAAAGGCTCGCCGATGACGGCGCGCGGCTCCTCGTTGAAACCCTCGAGGGATGGCTCGCCGGCAAACTCGATCCCATTCCCCAGGATGCCGAGCGCGCATCCTACGCCCCGCCGCTTAAAAAAAGCGACGGAAAGATCGACTGGCGCCGGCCCGCCATGGAAATTGAGCGGCAGATCCGCGCCATGATCCCCTGGCCCGGCGCCTTTACCACCCTTGACGGAAAGACCCTCAAGATTTACAGGGCGCAACTCGCCGAACCGGTCGAGGTGATGCCCCCCGGCGAATGTCGCGTCACGGACGACACGTGGCGCGTCGCCACGGGCAGGGGGGCCCTCGACCTCAAGGAGGTCCAGTTAGCCGGGAAAAAACGCCATGACATCCGCACCTTTCTCAAGGGATTCAAACCCCGGGGACG
>JALSPC010000002.1 GCA_026986155.1 bacterium | reverse complement strand
TCATTATCCATGGGTTGGCGGAACTGCCCGGGCTCTTAAAGGACTGACATGACCCAGGAAAGCGAAACCATCGCCCGTTTCTTTCCCACTCGGGAGGCACGCCTTCGCGCCTCGAAGGCTATCGGCGAGGAGGCCTCCGCCTTCCTGTCGAAATACCCGGCGCGCCTGGTCTCCCAGGTGCGGGCCCTGAAGGAGGCGGGGGTCTCGCTGAAGGAGATCTCCGAAAGGCTGGGGAACGATCCGCGGATTCCCGCCATTGCCATGCACCTGGCGGTCAAGAAGCAGGGAGAAAAGATTGGAGAAGTCTCGTGACCTATCAACAGATAGAGGAAATCGTCCTGACCCTGAGGGATTTCAACCGGCGTTTCAAGGAACCCATCGTCACCGAGGTGGCACGCACGCAACGTTCCCCCTTCGCCGTCCTCATCGCCACCCTCATCAGCCTCCGGACCAAGGACGACGTGACTCGCGAGGCCTCGCGCCGCCTGCTCGCCCTGGCCGACACCCCGGAAGAGATGGTGAAGCTTCCCCTCCCCGTCATGGAAAAGGCCATCTACCCTGCGGGGTTCTACCGGACCAAGGCGCGCCGGATTCACGACATTTGCGAAATCCTGATTCAGCGGCACGGCGGGCGGGTTCCCGACACCCTGGAGGAGTTGACGACATTGAAGGGCGTGGGACGCAAGACCGCCAACCTCGTCATCACCCAGGGCTATGGGAAACTGGGTATCTGCGTGGATACCCACGTGCATCGCATCTCCAACCGCCTCGGCCTGGTCAAAACAAAGACCCCCGACAAGACGGAGATGGCCCTCCGGGAGATCCTTCCCAGGGAATTCTGGATCGAATACAATGACCTTTTGGTCACCTTCGGCCAGAACCTGTGCACCCCCCTGTCTCCCCATTGCACTCAGTGTCCCATAAAGGTTCATTGCCAGAAGGCGGGCGTAAAAAGGTTCAGGTAACCCCTTAAATATGATGATTTGCTATTGACAAATATTTTCTTTAGATTATCATAGGTTGGCTTAGAATATAAAATAATTTTATTTATTAACCATGGCAAGTGCGGAGATGACGGAGCAAACAGAGAAAATATCTGGCGCATCTATAAAGGTATTGGTGGTAGAAGACGATCCAGAGCACCGGGATTTTCTCCGTCAGTTCCTTTTGGACGAGGGCTTTCAGGTTACAGTCGCCGGAGACGGGGCCCGTGGAATCTTCCTTTTGAAGAAGGAATCTTTCCAAATTTTACTGACGGATCTGAAAATGCCAAAAGCCGACGGCATTCAGGTTCTCGAGGCCGCGAAACACCTTTCCAAACCCCCGATAGGGATTTTGTTTACGGGACATGCGGACGTTGATTCCGCGGTCAAAGCGATGAAACTTGGGGCTTTCGATTATATCCGGAAGCCCTTGCGCGTGAATGAATTGAAGACCGTTTTGCGCCGGGCTTGCTCACAGATCGCTTATCAATTCGCCGAAGAGAGTGAGGATTCAGAGAACGGGCTGGGAGGTATGCTGGGCAAGAGTAAGCCGATGCGGAAGGTTTTTGATTTGATTCGCAGGGTGGCCAAAACGAATACCACCGTGTTGATTTACGGGGAGAGCGGGACGGGGAAAGAACTTACGGCGAGGGCGATACACGATTTGAGCAGTCGCCGTTCCGCTCCGATGATCCCCGTGAATTGCGGTGCGATTCCGGAGGATCTCCTGGAAAGCGAATTGTTTGGACATGAGAAAGGCGCGTTCACCGGCGCGACGCATACACGGATTGGCCGGTTTGAACTGGCTGACGGGGGCACGGTTTTTCTGGATGAAATTGGAGATATGAGCCCGTCCCTCCAAGTGAAGATTCTGCGGGTTTTGCAGGAGCATGAAATCGAACGGGTCGGCGGGGTGCGTTCAATTCCCGTGGATATCCGAATCATCGCCGCGACGCATCGGGACTTGGAAAAGGCGATCCGGGAAAATCGTTTCAGGGAAGATCTATATTACCGCCTGAATGTCATTCCCATCGAGATCCCTCCTCTTAGGGAAAGAAAAGAAGATATCCCTCTTCTGGCGAGATATTTTCTTAACCGTTTTAATGAAAAAAATGGTTCACGGGTCGAAGATATCGATGGGGAGGCCCTTGAGTATTTTATGAAATACCCATGGCCTGGAAATATCCGGGAGTTGGAAAACCTGATGGAGCGGCTCCTGGTGTTGAAGGGTGAGGGGGTTATTACCGCGGACGATCTTCCGGACAAGATGTTTGAATCTTCCATCAGAACAGATTTTTCCCCACAAAAGGTGCTGGAAAACGGCATCCAGTTCAGCACCGCGGTCAGCGAGTATGAAAAGGAATTGATACTTCACGCCCTCAAAAAGGCTCGATGGGTTAAAAACAGGGCGGCCAAGCTTTTGGGAATGAACCGAACCACGCTTGTGGAAAAGATGAAAAAAAGGAAGATCAGCCTGAACCCCGGCGAGGACGAGGTCAGCTATTCTCCCACGGCGCTGTCAAAAAATTGACGTTTTCCGAGAACCCGCAACAATAAACTTCGGTGCTTGAAGCCCTCAAGCCTTTAGTTTGTAAAAGCGTTAAGATTGAAAACGTTTTTTCCTGGTAGGTAATTACGATACTTCTCCGTTTGCTGGTATGGTTATTGCGTAAAAATTCATCAGCCATGAGGCGTCACGCAAAGAAAATAACCGTTTGTGCTTGTATCGCGGCAATGTTCATCTGCTGGTGCGCGAACGGAGTAGGCGGCCTGGCCCGGGCTGCAGCCGTTCCCGTCTTGCGGAACATTTCCGCCCGGAACACCACTAAATTTCAAACGATTAAATTTTTCTTTAGGCATGGAGTCCCCCGACATACAAGGACCTACCAGAGAGGGAAGACGCTTGTGCTTCTTTTCCCGGGCGCGCGCAGTGGATTGCCCAAAAAGGTTGTGCGCCTGAAAAGGGGATTAGCACAAAAAATCATGGTTAAGGTTTTCCCGAAGGGTCTCAAGGTGGTCCTGGCCCTAAATAGACCTGACGTGGAATTCGTAAAGTATCAGCTTCGCAACCCCCCGTGTGTGATAGTGAGCTTGCGGAAGGGGAACAAGACCGTTGTTGCCAAGAGGAAAAGAAAAAGGACGGCGCCACCTGAAAAGAAAAAGCAGGTGCCGGTAAAGCGGATTCCGCCAACCTCTCCACCCGCCAAAAAACCCGAGAAGAAAAAGATAGCAAAGGCGAAATCCGATAAGGGTCTTCACAAGCATTCCTTCAAGGGATCCAAAGATGAAATCAAAAAGACTGAACCGGTTCAGCAAGGGAATGAAAGGAACGAAAAGGAAAAGCTCTCCGCCGCCACACCTCCGGTTTCAGTCTCACAGCTTCCTTCCTCCAAGGATTCTGTTATCCAAGATCTCTTTGAAAAGGCGAAAGGGGCCTTAGAAAAGAAAAGATACCGCTACGCGGCGAAATTGTTTTTTAAGATCATGAAAAAAGCCCCAAAGACCCGAGAGGGCGAAGAAAGCGCGTATTTTTGGGCAAAATCCCTTTATCTAAAGGGAGGGCAAACGAAAAGGGGCGCGGTAAGCGCCTCAGAGGCTTATAAAAAAATCCTTGCAGAATATCCGAGCGCGCCTTGGTGCGCCACAGCCCTGTCGGACCTCCTGGATCTCTATAAAACATTGACTTTTTACAACCAGGCCATTGAGGTCGGTCGGCGGATTCTAAAGGAATATCCTGGGTCTCCCCGCGCTGAAGAAGCGCTTTTTATGATAGGCCGGCTTCAGTTGCGGAAACAGACCTTTCCCGAGGCGGAGAAGACCTTCGAGGCCTATCTGTCAAAATATCCTGATGGAAGATTTGCCCGGGAAGCCACCTTTTCACTCGGGGATGCCCTTTACTATCAGGGAGAGGTCGAAGGGGCCGTCAAGGTATACCAGAAGGCCTTGAAGCGCTGGCCCCAGGCTTCTTCGACGGATCTTAAGACCCTTGAGAATATGGCGGTAATCTTTGAGAAGGATGGGCGTTACGATCGGGCTTTGGATCTGTTGTTTACGGCCTTGAACATTTCCGCCTCAGAGGCGCAAAAACCGGGGCTCTTGCTCAAGATTGCCTCTCTTTACGAACGCATGAATCGTTACCGGGAAGCGTTGAAAATTTACTCAAAGGTCATTTCGCAGTTTCCCAAAACGAGAGAAGAGGAGCAGGCCACAATGCGGATGGCGGAGCTTTCACAACTCCATCCGGGAATTCGGTACAAAGGGTTCAATTACGGACCTGACCCCTATTCTTTCCCGCTTCAGGCGTATGAAAGAATCTTGAAAGAAGAAAAGGATCCCTTCGTGGTCAAGAAGGCCCTTTTACAGAAGGGAAAGCTGTTGAAGAGTAAAGATCCCGAGAAAACCGTAGCGGTTTTTTTGAAGCTGATACAAAATTATCCCAATTCTCCGGAGGCAAAGGAGGCGAGGAAGCTCCTGGAGGATACTTTTGACGCTTTGATTGTAAAAAACATAAAAGAAAAACGCTACAAAACTTGTATTGAAACCTACAGGCTTTACCGAAAAACAAGTATTAAAGAAAACCCTGCCTTATTCCTGCATGTGTTCGATTGTTATTTGAAGGAAGGAAAGATCGCTTTGGCGGAAAAGGTCTTGAACCGCGTGAAACGAGAGAAGCTCGCGGCAAGTCTCCAAGAAATTTTTGATTTCGACAAGATGTATCTTACTTACAAAAAAGGGGATTCCAGAAAAGCGGTGGAAATGGCCATCTCCTTCTTGAAGCGGCATCCAAAAACCTCGAAAAGGGAAAAAGTTCTAAGTTTACTCCGGCGCGCCATTATGGATCTGATGAAGGAAAAGGACGATATTTTCGTTGCGTCATCCTTGAAAAAACTTTTGGCGCTCTCTCAAAATACGGCCGGGGAAAAGCAGGCCGACGTCCTTTTTCAAACCTATGTCAGAAACATTGCCATTCGAGACAAAAATAGTGATAGGGCCCTGTCTTTGCTGTCCTGGTATCTCAAGGCTTTTCCCGAATCGCCCGAATGCCCGACCGTGAATCAAATGCTGGGGAATATCGCTTACCGTTCGGGCATGTTTAGACACGCGGAAACCGCGTACAGAAACGCTTTGAAAGGGAATTTCCCAAAGGATAAGCGGGCGTATCTTCTTTACCGCCTCGCGCTTTGCCTTAAATCTGAAAAAAAGTTTCTGGAGACAAAAAAGGCGCTGGGGAAGGCGGGGAAGCTCCTGGCGGGGATGAAACGCGACAAGGCCTCCGGTGACATCCTGTGGCTCCGCCGTGAAGTTGTCTTGCAAGAAGCTGAAGTGTTGTTCGAGGAGGGCAAGACTCAAAAAGCCATTGCGGCCTTTCAATCTTTCATCAAGAATGCCCCTCCTGGAGAACAGAAAGACTGGGCATTGTATCGATTGGGGTTGCTGTATGGAACTGAAAAGAACCTAAAGAAGGTTCGAAAGTTATACGATACCTTGGGAGTCAAGGCATCGGATCCATTCTGGAAGCGTAACGCTGAGGACCTGAAAAAGGCCTTCGGATGGTTCGTCCGGCATGCCCATGAATTTCGTGAAATGAGGAAGGAGTAACGTAGTGAACGAGCAGACGTCGATAAAGGAGGTTTCCTCTGATTATGTGGCGATGCTGCAGTCCGCTTTTGAATCCTTTACGGAGGCGACGCGGAGCCTGGAGATTTCATATCAGGAACTGGAAAGACAAGTCGATGTCCTGAATGACGAACTCAAGAGGAAAAATGTTGAGCTCGCAAAGAACCTAAAAGAGAAAGAACGGCTCGCCAACTATCTCCGAAATATCCTCGAAAGCCTGGACGTTGGTATCCTGGTATGCGACCATCGCGGAAAGGTATCTCTTTTTAACCGTGTGGCGAGCGAGATGTTTCGTATCCCGGTTGACGAGGCCATTGAGATGTCTCAGGAAAAACTCCTTTCCGGCTATTCCTGGGGGGCGCTGTTTTTGGAGTCCCTTCCCCAGGATCAGCAACCCATTATTGAGACACAGTCCTTGCGCAGAGGCGAAGAGTTCCAAACCGTGGGGATCTGGCGTTCATCGTTAAGGGACAGGTCAGGGCGCGCAATCGGATCCATCTTTATCTTTCAGGACCGCACCCGCTTGAAACGTCTCGAAAGACGTCTGGCGCGGCGTGAACGGCTCGCGGAAATGGGCGAGATGGCCATGCAGGTGGCGCATGAAATTCGAAACCCGCTTGGAAGCATCGAACTGTTTGCCTCGGTTCTTAAAAAAGATTTAAAGGGGCAGAAAGACAAGCAGGCCTTTTGTGATCATATCCTCACCTCTGTCAAAACCATGGACCATATCATCTCGAATCTTCTCCAGTTTACGCGTCCTCACAAACCGAGTATTAAAAGGGTTCCTCTGATTCCGTTCCTGGAAGAGTTCTGTCAATTTATCACACCTTTGCTGACGCAGTCTTCCATCGGGCTCCGACGGGAGTTTGCGGACGTTGACGGGGTGGTCCTTGTGGCGGACAGGGAATTGATATGGCAGGTGTTTCTCAACCTGGGTTTGAACGCGATTCAGGCCATGCCTTCCGGGGGAACCCTCACCATTGAAACGAAAAGGGAGCGTCAGTTTGCGTTTCCCGAAAGGGACTCCTTTATATCGGTTTGTCAGGGAGAACATCCTTGCTTTGTAAAGGTTTCCATGACAGATACGGGGTCTGGAATTCCCGAAGAGGCAGTAAGCAAGATTTTCACCCCCTTTTACAGCACGAAACGAAAGGGAACGGGGCTGGGTTTAACCATCGTTCAGAGTATCGTGGATCAACACGGTGGAGCCATCGAGGTCGAAAGCACGCCAGGCGCGGGAACGACCTTCAAGGTATTCTTGCCAGGCTGCAGGAAAAGGGAGAAGCAACGTTCCAAAAAATAAAAAGCGGAGAGGTCAAGCATGGGAAGAGGCGGGATGATCCTGGTTATCGATGATGATAAAAACATGCGTGTCGCCCTTAAGGAGGCCTTGTCCCGGACTGGATGGCGCGTGGTCTTGGCCGCGGGTGGGATAGAGGGTCTGCGCGCGTTCGAGAAATCCGTGCCGGATCTGGTGATAACGGATGTAAAAATGGAAGACATGAGCGGCATTGAGGTGCTTACGGAAATTAGAAAAAAATCGGATGTGCCGGTGGTTGTCATTACGGCGTATGGAACGATCGGAGACGCGGTTGACGCCATGAAACGAGGCGCAGTGGATTATATCTTGAAACCCTTTTCTTTTGAAGATCTTGAAAAGGTTATTGATAACGCCCTTCCGGCGGAGCGGCAAGTTTCTTCCGGTTTTGAGCTGGAGGGTTTCGAACGCGCCCTTGTGGGAAAAGCCCCGGCGTTTAGAAACATGCTGACGCTTTGTGACAGCGTGGCCTCAAGCCGCTGCACCATCCTTATAGAAGGTGAGAG
Organism: bacterium; assembly: GCA_026986155.1. Classification (GTDB taxonomy): domain Bacteria; phylum Desulfobacterota; class S145-22; order S145-22; family S145-22; genus JAOZMY01. Next base: position 14,395 of record JALSPC010000002.1, on the reverse strand, counting down.
CGGTTCGGGGAAAGAGCTTGTCGCCAGGTACATTCATTTCAAGAGCCCTCGCAGAACCTTCCCATTCGTCGCGGTAAACTGCGCGGCAATTCCGGACAACCTTCTGGAAAGCGAGCTTTTCGGGCATGAACGGGGGGCCTTTACGGGGGCTTCTTCTCAGAAGACCGGGAAGTTTGAATTGGCTCAAGGCGGCACGATTCTTTTGGATGAGATTAGTGAAATGCAAAAGGCTCTCCAGGCAAAGCTTCTGAGGGTCCTACAGGAATTTGAAATTGACAGGGTGGGGGGGAAAACCCCTATCCCTATCGATGTGCGCGTCTTGGCTACGACCAACGCCGATCTGCGAGAGATGGTCAAGGGAAATGCCTTCCGCGAAGACCTTTTCTATCGTTTGAATGTGATTCGGATAAAAGTGCCTCCCCTCAGGGAGCGGAAAGAAGATATTGAACTTCTTGCCCGCTATTTCCTGGGGAAATATGCCCGTGAAAACTCGCGGGACGTGAGAGAATTTTCGAGTGAAGCCTTGGAGAAACTTCGCTCGCATCCATGGCCGGGGAATGTCAGGGAACTTCAGAATGTTATCGCGCGCGCCGTTTTGATGGCGCGCGGGGAGTCCGTAAAGGGCGAAGACATCCTTCTCGAGGGCGAAAATTTCCATCAAAGTGTCAAAGATTTGAACATTTCTGCCGGTCAGTCGGTCCGGGAAGTGGAACGTCTTCTTATCCTCAAAACGCTGCAGGAAGTGGATTGGAATCGGACCAAGGCGGCCAAAATGCTGGGAATCAGTATTCGTACCTTGAGGAATAAGTTGTCGGAATACAAGCAGGATCCCGATTTCATAGAGCAAACGCGAACAAATGAGTGAAACGCGCAACTTGTGGAATGGATATTGCTTATAAAGAGACAGGAATTGTTTGTGGAGGAAATCCAATGCTCAACATTTTTAGCCCATCTTTGGACCTGCTTTCACAGGTTTTGAATCTGAGATCCCTCGAACATGACTTGATCGCGGCTAATATTGCCAACGCGGACACACCTGGCTACAAGGCGAGACATCTCGATTTCGGCGAGACATTAAGTCAAATCATGGGAAATCGACTTCCCCTCGTTCGAACCAATCCGTTACATCTCCCGCCTAAAGGTGACCGGGAGGTTGCGCCCATCGTAAAAACGAGCGAAAACTCCGGAACGGGGCTGGATGGCAATAACGTCCAATTGGATGAAGAAATGGGGGATCTCGCGGCGAATCAACTGCTCTACAGCACCTACGCCCAGATTCTGGCAAGAAAACTGGAATGGTTGAAAGATGCCATTGAAGGAGTGAGGTAGCAATGGATTTTTTTACGGCGATAGAAATCAGTGGTTCCGCATTGAGCGCCCAGCGCTACCGTCTCAACATCATTTCGAGCAACCTGGCGAATGCCCAGACGACCCGGACGCCCGAGGGAGGACCCTATAGAAGGAAAGACGTGGTTTTCGAGGCCGTTTCTCTCAAACCGTCCTTCCGGGAAGCCTTGAAAGATGCCATGCGGAATGCCATTCAAGGGGTGCGCGTAAGCAAGGTGGTTGAGGACCCCACCCCTTTCAAGCTGGTGTATGATCCTGGTCATCCTGACGCGGACAAAGACGGTTACGTTAAAATGCCTAACGTGAACACCGTCGTGGAAATGGTGAATCTCATCAATGCGACGCGTTCATACGAAGCGAATATCGCGGCCATAGATGCGGCGAAAAACATGGCGCTGAAGGCCTTAGATATCGCAAACCGGTAGGTGATGGAGGGAAAGGCTGATGAATGATATTACGATACAGAATAACCTTGAATCCACCCTTAAAGAGCCTTCGAAGACGGCAGAGAAATCGATCACGGGAAAAACCTTTCAAGAAACCCTGAAAGAATCCCTGGAAAAAGTGAACACTCTTCAGAAAGAGGCGGACGAAGCGGTGAAGAAGCTTGCCATGGGGAACGGGGGGAATATCCATGAAACCATGCTGGCGATTGAGAAAGCGGATATCTCTTTTAGAATGATGATGCAGGTTCGTAACAAAATCGTGGAAGCCTACCAGGAAGTAATGCGGATGCAAACTTGATGAACCCGTAAGAAGCCATGTCTTTACGGAGCCGTCAAACCTGATTTGTTTCGTCATGGTGTTAATGTCTGAAGGAGTATCCAATGCTGGAACAAATTAAAAAATTGTGGGCAAGCCTCTCCACGCGAAAAAAAATCGCCTTTTTTTCGATTGCTGTCTTGAGCGTGGCGGTCACTGTCATTCTGGTGGCGTGGGCTGGAAGGGTTCAATATCGGCCACTTTATACCAATTTAAACCCCGAGGACGCTTCAGCCATCGTTTCTTACCTGAAGGCCCAGAAGATTCCCTATCGTTTGACGGAATCGGGGACCACGATTCTCGTCGCGCAGGATAAGGTTTACGAAACCCGTTTGGCCCTGGCTTCCAAAGGGCTGCCTCAAGGCGGTGGCGTCGGGTTTGAAATCTTTGACCAAACCAAACTCGGCGTCACGGAATTCGTTGAAAAGATTAATTATGTCAGGGCGTTACAAGGGGAACTTGCACGAACGATTAATCAGCTCACGGAGGTTTCCCGTTGCCGGGTGCATATCTCCATGCCGGAGAAGTCCCTGTTTGTTGAACAGCAAAAACCCGCAAAGGCATCCGTTGTCTTGAAGCTCAAGCCGGGAAAACGCCTCAATTCAAATCAGATCCGCGGGATCGCCTACCTGGTGGCGAGTAGCGTTGAAGGCTTGTCTCCCGAGAACGTGACGGTCATAGATGAAAAAGGTAATATTCTTACTTCGAAAGTTGAATCTTCCGCGGCGAATGCCACGCCAGCGGACAATCAAGAACTCCAAGTTGCCACGGAAAGAAGGTTGGAGAGGAAAATTCAAACCATTCTGGAACGTATCGTGGGGCCAGGGAAGGTCGTGGCCCGGGTTTCCGCGAAGATTGACTTTACGGCAGCGCAACGGACAGAGGAGACCTATGATCCCAACGCCGTGGTTAGAAGTGAACAGCATACGGAAGAAAAATCCACATCCTCTAAGGGCGCGGCGGGTGTTCCTGGCGTGGCTTCCAATATCCCTGGGCAGGCATTGGGCGCGAAGAAGGCTCAGTCGAAACAGAATGAATTCAAAAAGACCAGCGACACAATCAACTATGAGATTAGTAAGGTTGTGACGAAAAAGATTCTGCCTCCCGGCGAAATCAAGTCTCTTTCCGTGGCGGTCCTTCTCGACGGCACCTATAAGATGAAAAAAGGGAAAGACGGAAAACCCGTCAAGACCTATGTTCCACGGAGTGACGAAGAATTGAAAAAGCTCGAAAATCTTGTGAAGAACGCCATCGGCTTCAACGCCGATCGCGGAGATAAGGTCAGTGTTGTAAATATTCCTTTTGAAACGGTTGCCGAGGAAGAAGTAAAGGTTTCCTTCCTTGACCGAGTCCTGAACCGTGATGTTTTGTTGCCGGCGGCCAAGTATGGCACTATTTTGCTCATTTTTCTTATTTTCTACCTTTTTGTCGTGAGCCCGTTTTTAAAGTGGCTGAAGACACAGCAAATCGCACTTCCGGGACCGCAGGGCGCGACGGCGTTGGGCGGGGGTGGGTATTCTCTGGGTATTGCCCTATCTCCCGAGGTGCAGAAAATCAGCGTGCTGGCCCGAACTAACACGGACCGGATGGCACAATTGATTCAAGAATTGCTCAAAGAGAGAGAAGAGAGTGAATCTACGGAATAAGAATGGAATTCAGCTCAAAGTGACGGCCTAATGATGAAAGGAACAGAAAAAGCGGCGATTATTCTTTCGATTCTAAGTCCTGATGTCGTCAAGGAAATCCTCGAAAAGTTGAGTCCCGAGGACGTGGAATTGCTGGAAAAGGCAAAGCAAGGCCTTGCCGAGCTTCCGCCGGAAGAGGTTAGTGAGGTTTTCCGTGAAGTGGCCGGGAAAATTTCAGATGATGTTTTGCCGGTGAATCCTTCCCCTCCCCCTCAATCAGAGATAGCCAAAAGAGAGGAAGAAATTGGAGGAGGAGAAAAAGAAGACGAAGACGATCCCCAGGAACGCCTGAAACAGATACTCGACCGGGCGGACCCGAAGACACTTACGAATTTCATTCGTTCGGAGCATCCCCAGACTATCGCCTTGATTCTTGCACAGATGGACCCGGCAAAATCCGGGCAGATTATTGCCACGTTGCCCGAACAGCTACAGGACGAAATCGTGAAAAGAATCGCCACGCTCGAAGATGTTTCCATGGACATCTTGAGGCAAGTCGCGGACGTCCTGGAAAATGAAATTCAGGCAACCGGAAAATCTGGACAGGTTCTTGGAGGGATAAAGCCCGTGGCGGAAATCCTGAATCAGGCGGGGAGAAGCACAGAACAGGCGATTCTATCAAGAATCGAAGAGACGGATCCAGAAATGGCCGATTCAATCCGGCAACTTATGTTTGTTTTTGACGATTTGGCCAAGATTGACGATCGCGGGATACAGGCGATTTTGAGAGAAGTAACATCTCAGGATCTCGCGCTCGCATTGAAAACGGCGGGCGATGAAATCAGGGGAAAGATCTTTAAGAATATGTCGGAACGGGCCGTCGAGATGTTGAAGGAGGATATGGAATCCATGGGGCCTGTCCGTCTTGCCGATGTGGAAAAGGCACAGCAGGAAATTATTAAGGTCGCCATGAGGCTGGAACAGGAAGGAAAGATTGTTATCAGCCGGGGTAGCGGTGAAGGGGATGTGCTAGTATGACGTCTCCAGAAAAAAGGGCCGAAATCGATCCCGTGGAATTTTCTGTTTTCCAGGAGAAACCATCCCTAAAAAACGATCCGGTAGGGAAAAAGAAAACGGATAAGCAGTTTTTTCCCCTTTTTTCCGCAAAGCGGGAGAAAGCATTGTCTTCTGACAGGGAGGACGAGATCGAAGAGGCCCGGAAGAAGGCGCGTGAAATTGTAGAAGAGGCAAAGCAAAAGGCGGATGAGTTAACGGAAAATGCATATGAAAAGGCTTACGCAGAAGGGGAAAAAGCGGGTTTTGAATATGGGCTAAAAAAGCTCGAAGGGATAATCAGGGCCTTGGCCGACGCGAAGCAGGAGCTTGAGAATCTTCACAAGGAGATTATTCTGTCTCAGGAACAGGAAATTATCTCCCTTGTCCTTAAAATCGCCCGTTCGGTTATCAAAACAGAATCCAAAATAAATGATCAGATTTTAAGCTCGGTAATCAGGGCGGCCCTGGAAGAGGTGCCTCAGAAAGATGATCTGTGCATTAAATTCAACCCAATGGACTATAAGTTTATCCAGGAAAACCTCCGGACCTTTTTTGAAGAGCATGAAGAATTGAAGGATGCTGTTTTTGATTCGGATTCCCAGGTAGATGTGGGCGGTGTTATCGTGGAGCACAAGATGGGAAGCGTTGACGCGCGGCTCTCCAGGCAGGTCGAGAAGATAGAGGCCTTATTTCAAAAAATAATGAAAGAAAATTTAAAGGAGCGATCTCCTTCCTCTTGAAAGGTCGACAAGAAAAATGGAAACAGCGGCGGTTCCCTGGAAAATCTACAGCAGAGCTTTGGACACCCTTAATACCTTTTCTCTCAACGGAAGGGTGACCAAGGTTATCGGTCTCGTAATTGAGGGACAGGGTCCCGGAATCTCAATCGGCGGAGTTTGCAGGATATTTCCTCGCGGAACGGATCGTTCTTTCCGTGCCGAGGTAGTTGGATTCAAGGAAAACAAAATCCTGCTTATGCCGCTGGGAGAGCTTAGAGGCATTGAGCCCGGGTGTGAAATCCAGGTAGAGCAGGAAACAGCCACCGTGGGCGTGGGAGAGACCTATCTGGGAAGAGTCGTGGACCCATATGGAAACCCTATCGACAACAGGGGACCCATTAATCCAGATTCCAGTTATCCCCTCTATGCGGATCCCATCAATCCGCTTTTACGCCGGCGCATTTCAGAGCCTCTCGATGTGGGCATTCGCGCCATCAACGGGATCTTGACCGTTGGAAAAGGCCAGCGCATGGGAATCTTTTCAGGGTCCGGGGTAGGCAAGAGCACCCTTATGGGAATGATCGCCCGTTATACCAGCGCAGATGTCAGTGTGATCGGCCTAATCGGGGAACGGGGAAGAGAGGTCAGGGAGTTTATTGAGCGCGACTTGGGGCCGGAAGGTCTCAAACGATCCGTGGTCGTGGTGGCCACCTCTGATATGCCGCCCCTGGTTCGTATCCGGGCAGCCTACATGGCTACCGTTATCGCGGAGTATTTCCGCGACAAGGGGAAAGACGTCGTGCTCATGATGGACTCCGTGACGAGATTCGCCATGGCTCAGCGGGAGATCGGCCTATCCATTGGGGAACCACCCACGACCAGGGGATACACGCCTTCAGTCTTTGCCATGTTGCCGAAACTTCTCGAACGTTCCGGCATGAACCAGTCTTCCGGTAGCATCACCGCTTTTTACACCGTTCTCGTGGAAGGGGATGATTTCAATGAGCCCATATCCGATTCCGTGCGTTCCATTTTAGATGGACATGTTATGCTGAGTCGTCCTCTCGCGGAAAGGGGGCACTATCCCGCCATTGATCCCTTGCAGAGCGTCAGCCGGGTTATGCCGGACGTGGTGGACAAGACCCACCTTTCGCTTTCTCGCAAGATCATAGAGATACTGGCCACTTACAGAAAATCCGAGGATCTCATCAATATAGGGGCTTATGTCACGGGAAGTAATCCCAAGATCGATTATGCCATCAAGATGATAGACCGCGTCAATGATTACCTGAGACAGCCCGTTGAACAAGGCGCGAACCTTGATGAAAGTATTTCCTCATTGAAAAAAATTCTGGGGGAGGGTTTTTAATTGGTCGCGTTTCGATTCCAGGCCGTATTGAATGTCAGGAAGATTGAAGAAGAAAAATTGCAAGGAGAACTTGCCGGCCTTGTTATCGCCGCGGAAGAAGCGGAGAAAAAATTAAACTTTCTGCGTTTTCAAAAGGCCCAGAGCCAGAAGGTGTTGCATGAACGTCAGGTCGAAGGTTTGTCCGCTTCGGAAATTGGCATTTTTGACGCTTACCTGAACGATCTCGAAAGGCAGATTTCTCAACAAAAAAAATTACTTAAAAAACTTACTGAGGCACGCGAGAAAAAACGAGAAGATCTGCTTGTGGCGTCAAAGAAACGCAAAATCTTAGAAAAACTCAAAGAGAAAGCACTTATAGAGGCTTTGAGCGAGGAAACAGCCAGGCATCAGAATTTTATCGACGAGATGGGTATCGTGCGTCACGTGAGAAAAACAAACCTGGGGCCTGAAGGGAATTGAGCAATGCTGCGAAGAGGTTTTATCCTGCTGATTATTTTTCTCGTCGTGAATGTGGGACTCCACGTCGGTGATGCCTTACGCTTGTTTAACAGACAGGCAGTCCCCCATTTTATCGAAGTGACTTCAGAGGTCCGAGCTAGCGAGAAGAAAACAGGGAAAAAGACACCGGAAACGATTAAAAAAGCGCGGGACAAGAGAGAACCCTCTGCCCAGGATACCAATCTGGATAAATTAACCATGAGGGAAGAACGACTTCGGCAGGAAGAGGCTCGCCTTGCCGCGTTGAAGAAGGAAATCGAGGCGAAAATTCAGCAGCTCAGGGCCCTCGAGGCGAGGGTGTCAAAACTTCTTAAAAAGAGAGACGAACGGGAAGAAAAGCGCTTGGTGCAACTTGCGCGGGTTTTTGAGTCAACGCCTCCCGAGCAGGCCGGTCCCTTGCTGAGCAAACTCGATGTGAAAACTGCGGCGGCAATTCTTTACAGGATGAATGGCAGGAAAGCGGGTAAGATATGGGGATTTGTGGATGCCGATCGTGCCGTTAAGATTAGCGAAGAACTTACGAAATTGAAAGAGAAATAGGGTCAGAAAAACACCTTATTCCAGATCATAGAGAATCTTATAGGCCGCGTCCGCTGATTCAATGCCGCGCAGCTTTTGAACCAATCCTTCGTGGCTGAATTTCCTCGATATTTTCATCAATACCTCCAAGTGTGACGCGAGCTGATCCCCGTGGACCGCGGTCAAAAGGACGATGAAAACCTTTTGGTTGTCGATAGCGTCGAAATCTATCCCTTGCCTCGATATCCCCATAACCCCCATGATGGGGCCGCTTCCCTCGAGCACGCCGTGGGGGATGGCCAGCCCGTGCCCGATCCCCGTGGTCATTGACTTTTCCCTTTCCATCACCGACGCGAGAAGGGCGGTCTCCTGTTTCGGGGACAACCCGTGGATCCGGGAGAGACGGCGCACGAGTAACCGGATGGCCTCCCACTTTTCCGCCGCTTCCAGGTTCAGGAAAATCCCCTCCGGAACGAGGAACCCCATCACGGGATGAAGATCCCGACCCGATTCTTCCGCTATCTTCAGGGCCAATCCTGTCAGGACGGGACCGATAATCTCATGGACGGCGACGGCGGTGACGATGATGGCGGTGATCGTGGGGGAATACGCCGCGCAACATGGTTCCTCTTGTATCAGGATGATGAGTCCGAGGGCGATACCTGCCTGCGGCAGGAGCGCTAGTCCCGCCAAGTTCCGGAACACAGTAGGCGCTCCGCAGGCCAGACCGCTTAAAAACGTGCCAAGCCACTTCCCCGCGAAACGGGAAAGGATATAGACCGCCCCGGCCGTGCCCACAGATGGCAGGAGACTCAGCTTCAGGTGCGCCCCCGCCAGGGTGAAAAAGGCGGTGTAGATGATGGGTTCAAGGGTTTTGAAGGCCTTGTCCACCGCCTCTTTCTGCTCCAGGTAGTTGTGGATGAGAAATCCCAAGGTCATGGCGGACAGGAGGGGAGACACGTGGAGAAAGGTGGAGAGGCCCGAGACAAAGAGAAGGCTCACCAGCATCATGGGAAGGAGAGGGGATTCCCGGTCCAGCCGCCGAAAGAGGGACTTCAGGGCTACCCCCGTTGCCAGCCCGATGGCAATGGAGATGAGGGAGGAAAGTACGGCGATATGAAAGAGGGCGTCAAAAAGCGACGAGTCCCCCTTTTGAAGCCCCTTGATCCCTGCAAACACGAACCCGAAGAGGGCCACGCAAGCCAGGTTGTTGATGGCCACGTGGGGCAGCAGAAGCCGCGTCAGGGGGCCCTTGGCCTTCGATTCTTTGACCACGGCCAGGGTCGTCGCGGGAGCGGTCGCTCCGGAGATGACCCCAAGAAGGAGCGAGATGGTCACCGAGCCGGTTGCAAGATAGAGGGCGAACGCCACGGTGGCGGAACTGACGAGGACATCCGCCACACCCGTGAAGACAACACGACCGCGCGTGACCCTGATCTCACGCATGTCGATGTGGGTGGCGATGGAGAAAGAGACGAAGGCCAAGGCGAAAGAGGCGATGGGTTTGAGCCCGATGGTGATGGCTTGGGACGAGAGAAGGCGAAGACCGTAGGGCCCGATGAGAATCCCGGCGAGGATGTTGCCCGTGATGGCGGGGAGTTTCAGGAAACGGGCGAGCTTTCCCCCGGTGAAACCGGCAATGGTCAGGAGGCTGATGGCGAAGATCTCGTCGATGGGGCCGACGGAGATGAAATTCACAAATAGCCTCCCGTTTTTACCTTTTCAACCTTTCCTCAATGGTCCATTTCCGCAGGTGCGCCGCAAAGACCTCCGGAGGGATGCTACGGGACTCGTACATCCCCTTCTCGTCCCGCTGTCTCAATGCCTCGTAAAGGATGACGGCGCACGCCACGGAGATATTGAGGCTCCGGGCCATTCCCACCATGGGAATCTTAATCCGCTGCGAGACACGCGCCATGACCTCCTCGCTGATTCCGTCTTTTTCGTTCCCGAAGACGAGGAGCGTGGGGAGGGTGTAATCCACCTCCCGGTAATCGATGGTGGGCGAATCCAGGGACGTGGCCAGGCACTGGTATCCCCTCCCGCGCATCCGCTCCAGGAAATCCGCCCTGTCTCTTTCGCGCTTCATTTGAATCCACCGCTCACTTCCCAGGGAAATGCCCCGGTTGACGGCGAGATGGGACTCGGAGAGATAGTAGTGAAGGTAAAAGACCCCGGTGGCATCACAGGTTCGGATTACGGCGCTGATGTTGTGGGCGTTCTTCACGTCGTCCAAAAACAGCCGAAGGGTCTCCTGGCGCGTGGTTAAAAACCGAAAAATTCGATCATAACGCGCCCGTGTGACAAGAGGATTGTCCGACAGGTTTTTCCCGGTTCCAGTTTCCATGTCTATCCAATAACACGCGGGACGGCATGGGGCAATGTCCGATTAAGCGATTATGCAAACGAAATCGGCAAATGAAAAATGCCTGGTAAATGTGACAGAAAAGCGCATTTTGCGTGGAGGACCGAAACGTTTCTTTTATTTTGCGAACTGTTCCCTTTTCAGGTATACTGAGGCAAAGGGGCAATGGAAAGTCAAAGGAGCCTGGCATGAGCGATTTTCACCAGACGGGACCCATCACCACGCTTCACAAGCTTGGGACGTCAGACCCGGAAGAGATGGAGCGGAAAATCGGAAAATTCGCCGGAAAACGGCCGGTGGCCCTCATCCTCCCCTCCCTCGTCTCGGAGATGGACGGACAGGCCCTTGACCGCATCCTGGACGCCCTTGGATCCGTCGGCTACCTCTCGAAGGTGGTGGTCACGCTGGGACCTGCGACGGCGGGCGCGTTTGCCCGGGTGAGGAACTTCTTCGGACGGCTTCCCCAGGATGTCCGCCTCATCTGGAACGACGGCCCCCGCGTATCGGAACTCTACCGGCGTCTGGAGGCAGCGGGACTTCCCGCGGGTCCGGACGGCAAGGGACGGAGTGTCTGGATGGCGCTGGGATACCTCCTCGCGGAGGAAGAGGCCGAGGTCATCGCCCTGCACGACTGTGATATCGTCACCTATGACCGGGACCTCCTGGACCGTCTCGTCTTTCCGGTGTCAAACCCGGACATGGGCTATCAGTTCTGCAAGGGGTTCTACGCGCGCTTTTCAGACCGGCTCCACGGCCGCGTGACGCGCCTTTTCGTAACGCCGCTCATCCGCGCCCTGAGGAAGATGGCGGGCGACCTGCCCATCCTGACCTACCTGGACGCCTTCCGGTATCCCCTCGCGGGGGAATTCTGCCTGACGGACGACATGGCGTGGGGGCTTAGGATCCCCTCGGACTGGGGACTGGAGATCGGCGTCCTGGCGGAGATCTACCGGAACAGCGCCCCGACGCGCGTTTGCCAGTCGGAGCTGTGCGACCGCTATGACCACAAGCACCAGGCCCTCTCCGACTCCCCCGAAAGGGGGCTCTTCAAGATGGCCACGGATATTGCCAAGGCCCTCTATCGCGTCGTCTCCGGCGAGGGGGTCATCCTCTCCCCCGCCTTCTTCGGCACCTTGCGGGGCACCTATCTCCATCTCGCGCACGCCGCCGCGGGGCAGTACCAACACGAGGCCCACATCAACGGGCTCGCCTACGACCGTCACGAGGAACTGCGCCACGTCGAGACCTTCACGGAGGCCGTCACGCGGGCCGGAAAGGAATTCATCGCCCGGCCGGACGAAACCTCCCTCATCCCGAGCTGGCGGAGGGTGGACGCCGCCCTTCCCGCCTTCCTGGCCGACCTGAAAGCGGCGGTGGAGGCGGACAACGCCTGAATCCAAAAAAGGTCCCAGAATGTCACCTGTTTCCCGTATCATCGTCTTCACCGACCTGGACGGCACCCTCCTGTCGGAGGACACCTACGCCCCGGGGCCGGCCCTGCCGGTCCTCAAGCGGTGCCGCGATCTCGGCGTCCCTGTCATCTTTTGTTCCAGCAAGACAGCGGCGGAGATCCTCGCCCTTCGGGAAAGGCTTAGGAATACCGATCCCTTCATCTGCGAAAACGGCGGGGCCGTTTACCTCCCCACGGGGTCCTTTCCAGAACTTCACCTCCCCGTCAAACGGGCGGGAGATTACGAAATCGTCGAAATCGGGCTTCCCGTCACCCGCCTCCGGGAGGTCCTTCGGGAGGCATCCCGGAAGGCGGGGGCGTCCGTCAAGGGAATGGGAGAGATGTCTCTGGACGAGGTCCGCGCCCTCACGGGGCTGGACGAAAAAGGGGCCACCCTGGCCCGGCAACGCGCCTACGACGAGCCCTTCATCCTTCTCTCCGGGGACCCGGACTCCCTAAAAAGGGAGATCAGCGCCGCGAGACTCACCATGACGCGGGGAGGGCGCTTCTTTCATATCCTGGGGGACAGCGACAAGGGAAAGGCGGTGCGGATTCTCGCGGATCTCTACAGGAAGGAAAGAGGTCCCGTCACGACCGTGGCCCTCGGCGATGCCGAGAACGACTTTCCCATGTTCCGGGCGGTGGACCGGGCCTACCTGGTTCAGAAACCCGGGGGAAGTTGGACAAACCTTTCCGCGCTTCCCAACCTCGTCAAGATAGAAGGTATCGGCCCCGAGGGCTGGGCGAAGGCAGTCGCCGCCCTACTCAAAACTGAACATTGACGGCTTCGTAAAAACATGGGTTCTTGCAAGATCCTCAACGTTGAACATTGAACTTCTTGACTCGCCTTCAGTCCTTCTCCCTTACTCTTTGCTCGAAAAGGTATGGGTGGATTCCACCTCGTCCGCCCGGGTATAGTAAACCCTGGGGCGGGTCTTGTATTCCCTCTTCAGGGGTCGGGCGTTCAGCGCCTTGACGAGGCGGGAGATTTCGCTTTCGGGATCGCTGAGGTCGCCGAAGACGAGGGCCTGGGTGGGACAGCTCGCCACGCAGTAGGGGGTTTTCCCCACCCTGAGGCGGTCCAGGCAGAGGTCACAGGCGTCCGGCCAGCCGCTGCGCCGCATGACCCTTAGCCCGTAGGGGCAGGCCACGGCGCAGAGCCCGCACCCCACGCATCGTTTCTCGTCCAGGCGGACAATCCCGTTTTCATCCACGGCGCAGGCCTGGAAACGGCAGACCGCCACGCAGGGGGGATAATCGCACTGCATGCACATCACGGGAAAGATGTGCCGCGTGATATCTGGAAAGGTCCCCGACGTCTCGTCCACGAGGCGGATACGTCCCGCCTCCCCGGCGGGGATCACGTGCCAGTTCTTGCAACCCACGACGCACCCCTCGCACCCGATGCACCTTTCAACGACGACCAGCAGTCCCGGGCGTGCCATTTACGCGCTCCCCCTTCCGGCGTCCGCCGGCTCGGGCGGCCCGGACCGCCGTATCTTCACCAGGGTATTCTTCGTGATGTCGCCGCTTAGGTTGTCCCGCCGCTGCCAGTCGTACAGGACGTTGGGATTGGTTCCCCCGTTAAGGGGCGAGGTTTCCGGCAGCCCGAGTTCGGGGCATCCCTGCCACCATCCGTGCTGGCCCATGAGGGTATCCGGGCGCACGCCGGCAAACAGGCGGGCCACCGCCTTCATCACGCCGTGGGGAGAGGTTATCTCCACCCAGTCGCCCTCCCTGATGCCGTATTTCTCCGCCGTGTCGGGGTGAATCTTCACGCGCGGATGCCGCTGGATCTCCCGCAGCCACGGGATGTCGCGCATCCAGGCGTGGTGGTTGATGAAGGCCGAGTGCTCGTCCGTGAAGAGGAGGGGATACTCCCGCGCCAGGGTCGCGGTGTTCACGGGGTCCTCCGACTCCCCCCGGTAAACGGGGAGCCCGCTCACGCCTTCCGCGGCCAGGGTCCGGTTGACGAGCTGAATCCTACCGCCGGGGAGGTCCTTGAACAAGGTATCGAATCGCTCGCGCGCGTCCATCCAGGCCGTCCGGGGGAGGGTTATCCCTTCGAGGGCGTTTTCCCGGAGGCGTTCCAAGGTCACCCCCACGGGGCTCAGGAAGTCGTCGATCATGGCCTCGTAGTCTCCCTCCCAGAAATCGTCCCCCATCCCCATCCGGCAGGCCAGCTCCAGGGTCACCTCCAGCTCGTCCCGGGTCTTCCAGAGGGGCGGGATGACCCGTTGGCTGAGGGAAAGGTGGTCTTCCCAGAGCCCCGGCTGCTCCCGGCATTCGTAACGGGTCGCGGCGGGCAGGATGATATCGGCGAAGCGGGAGGTGGGGGTCCGCGCCACGTCCGCGACCAACAGGAACTCCAGGTTCCGGAGGGCCTCCGCCATGAGGACGGGATTCCGGGCCGTTCCCAGGGGGTTGGACCCGAAGATCAACATCCCCTTGGGGCGGTAGGGCCGCCCCGTCACGAGGGCCTCCACCACGCTGGGGAAGTAGGCGGCGTGCTTTCCGGAGGCGCGGACGGAAAACTTGTCTGCCCCAAGGAGCCGCTCCTTCGCCCGCTTGCCGACCCGCTCCGAAAGGGTGGAAAAGCCCAGCCGTCCCGCGGGGAAAAACCAGATGTTTCCCCCGGGGCGGTCCAGGTGTCCGGTAATGGCCATGAGGACGGGAAGCGCCATG
>JALSPC010000001.1 GCA_026986155.1 bacterium | reverse complement strand
CGCCACCCGCGCGATACGTATGCCCACCTTGCGAACCAGGCTGTTGTAGTAAGGGTCCGTGCTCAAGGGCTCCTTCTGGAGGATTTCCTTTTCCGCCTGGAGCCCGAGCGCCATTTCTTCCTGCGCGCTGAGGAGCATCAACTGGTTTCTTCCCGTGTAGGGCGCAGTGGCGCACGACGCAAGAAAAACAAGGAAGGCGACAAGAAAGATGGTGGTCTTGATAGGATACTTTAATCCCATGACGGGCTTTTCATACCATTATTTATCAAGAAAATCCATCTCACTGCGGAGATAAACCCCCGGCTTGTTTTTTTATAACGGTGTGAAGGTATGGACCATTGACAATGGGCCCTCGTTTTTTTAAGGTTAGCCCTATCTTTATAAAATATTGATTATCGTATAATGATAATTATAAGCGGAGGAACAGATGGCAAGAGATTTCGAACAGATTGGAATCGTCGGCGCGGGATTGATGGGAAGCGGGATCGCCCAGGTCTGCGCCCAGGCGGGAATGCGGGTAATCCTGATGGATACGGACGCGGGCGCTCTTGAAAAGGCGAGGGAGAACATTACCTGGTCCGTGGGAAAATTCATCGAAAAGGGGAAGGTCAAGGAAGACAAGGACACGGTCCTGTCACGCATCTCGGGAACCACAAGCCTGAAAGACTTGAAGGACGTTGAGATCGTCATTGAAAACGTCTACGAGAATAGCGACCTCAAGCGGGAGGTCTTCAAGGACCTTGCCGCCGTCGTTTCCGAAAACACCCTCTTGGCCACCGATACCTCGGCGATTCCCATCACGGAGTTCGCCGCAGTCACGCGTTACCCGGAACGGGTCCTGGGGCTGCACTTCTTCAGCCCGGCCCAGATGATGCGGGCCGTGGAGGTCATCCGGGGCGTGACCACCAGCGACGCCGTCATGGACGACGGGATAGCCTTCGTGGAAAAGATTGGGAAAAGACCCATTCGCGTGGAGCGGGATATCGCCGGGTTTCTCCTGAACCGGATCAACTTCCCCAGCACCATCGAGGCGATCCGGCTGGTGGAAGAGGGGATCGCCACGGTGGCGGAGATCGACGAGGGGATGCGCCTCGCCTTTGGCCGCCGCATGGGGCCCTTCGAAACAGGGGACATGGTCGGGCTGGACGTGATGATGACGGCCATGATGTCCACCTACGAGGAGACAAAGGACATGAAGTTTTACCCGCCGGTTCTCATGCAGCGGAAGGTGACGGCGGGCCATCTCGGCATCAAGACGCGCAAGGGATGGTATGACTACAACGAGGACGGCACCCGAAAGGATTGAACCCGCCGTTCCGGGCGGCTCGGTTCATCACTTGAAGTCTCTGGAGAAGGGCCTGGCCCTTCTGGAGGCCTTCGGACAGGACACGCCGGCCATGACCTTGACCGAACTCGCCCGCAAATGCGGTTTTCACATCTCGACGGTGCAGCGCCTCACGGCGACCCTCTGCCAACTTGGCTACCTTAAAAAAGACCAATCCAAGCGCTACCATCTCGGACTCAAGGTTATCAAGTTGGGCTACCAGGTGACCCGGACGATGGCCCTCAGGACCTTCCTCCTCCCCTATCTTCAGGGCCTCTTCAGAGAGATCGACGAGACCGTCAACCTCTTTCTCCTGGAAGGGGACGAGGTGGTGATCGTGGAACGGCTTGAGAAGCGGCGACTCCTCACGTATAACCTTCAGACGGGATCGAGCCTGCCCCTCTACTGTACCGCAGCGGGCAAGGCGATCCTTTCTCTCATGGCAACCCGCCGGCTGGAAAATTTCTTCAAACGAGTGATCTTGAAGCCGTTTACGCCCTATACCCTCACGGAACCGGAAAAACTCACCGAGGCCCTCAAGAACGCGCGTGAACGGGGATACGCGGTGAATTACCAGGAACTTGCCTTGGGGACTAGCGCGGTGGCTGTTGCGTTTTTGGACGGGAGCGGCTCTCCCCGCGGGGCCGTCAGCGCGGCCATGCCGGCGTCACGTTTCGACCTGGAGGCCATGAAGAAACAGTATCTGAATCCCCTGAAGGAAACGGCCAGGGTTGCCTCTTCGTTCCTGGAGAACAACGACACCTGAAACGGCGCTTGACATGGAAGATATTATGAATGTTTTCTCGAGGTCTCCCGACGAGATCCGCAAGGTCCAGGACGCGGGGATCCGGCGCATGATGGCCCTTTGCGAAAAGGGGCACGCCTATTACCGGGAGATCTTCAAGGCACGGGGGATTCGATTTTCGGATGTCAAGGGGATTGACGACCTTGAATCGATCCCCCTGACCTCAAAGGCGGATTACATGGCGCGTCCCGAGGACTTTGTCCTCAAGCTGCCCGACGCCTCCCTGTTCGAACGGCTCATCTACAACGTGCTCTACACGACGGGGACTACAACGGGAAGGCCCACCCCGTTTTACAATACGGCCCACGACTATTACGCAACCCTCATGATCTCCAAGCGCGTGGCCCGGATCGTCGGCCTGACGCCGGAGGATACCATCGCCAACACCTATCCCCTGACCACGGTTCCGCACCTGACCTTCTTTGCCGCCTTCTGGTACGCGACGGTCATCGGGGCGAGACTGGTGAGCACTTTGACGGGGACACCCAATCCCGAGTTTCCTGTGACCAATTCATCCAGACACGCGGCCAGGATGGTGGAAACCTCCGGTGCCACCGTGTTGTGGGGAATCCCCAGTTTCCTCAGGAGGCTCCTGACTCTGGCGGAAGAGATGAACCTGGATTACCATCGCGTTCGCATGGCCGCCGTGGCGGGCGAGCCCTGTTCCCGCGGATTGCGGGAGGACCTCGTCCGCCGCATGAAGAGGCTCGGGGCGAAGAACCCCCGCGTGAACAACCGGTTCGGATTCACCGAAATCAGCACGGTCCTTGTCGAGTGTGACGAGGCGGGAGAGTGCGGGTTCCACAACCCCGCTCCGGATCACTTCTTCCTCGAGGCGGTCGACGTGGAGGCGGCGAGACGCGTGGAGGACGGCGAGCCAGGCTACCTCGCCGTGACCCACCTCAACCGGCGGGGGACGGTCCTTCTCCGCTACCTGACGGGAGATATCGTGGTTTTGAGCCGCGAGCGATGTCCCTGCTGCGGACGCCGGACGACCCGTGTCGTCTCCCAGCCGTACCGGAAAAGCAGCCTCATCAAGTTCAAGGGGACCCTTATTAACCCGGAGCCCCTGGTCAAGGCCCTTTCGGGCGTCCCGGAGATCGACGAATTCCAGGTGGTGTTTACACGGCAGGACCCTGAGGATCCCCTCTCGGCCGACCATCTCCAGGTCCGGGTTGCCACAACCTTGGATCGGGCGTCCGTGCGTGACAAGGTGATAGACCTGTGCCTCCAGACCGTCGAGATGCGGCCCGAGGTTCTTTTCGTCCCGAAAAATAACATCTACGACCCGGACAAGGGATTCAAGTCCCGCAGGGTTGTGGATATGAGGGTGACAAGGTGAGTAATTTGTGACAAATTGGAGATCATCTGGGGACTAATGGTAAATCTTTTTACTCTTTGTAAGGCGTCGTGATGGGCGCCGGGGAGATTTAAGAAGGTGTCACGGGGGAAGAGATTTTTCAGCCCGGAGCTTTTTAGCGGAAAGTCTCTGCTGATTTTTATGCTCGCGGCATGGGCCTTCTATCTTTCTTCCTCCCAGGTATACTTGAGGCTTGAAAACGCCAAAACTCACGCTCCCCTCTTCTGGTTGAAAGTTAGAGGAAATGATGCTTTTTCCCTTTCTTACAGGCATCCCACCGATGGAACCGTCTATGTGGAACATTATCGAATCATGAAAGGGAAAGCCTTTGAACTGACGGGATTGACCTTCCGGTCGAGTCACGAAAGAGGGCATTCTCGTTATGGAATACCGAAAAACCTGTCGAATGGTTGGAGAACGTTCCAGGGGCTTCATGAAATAAAAAAGGATATCCCTTTCGTGGTGGATTCAGTTACCCGAAACGGCTATGCCCTTTTGATTCATGGAAAAAAATATTTCCTGACCCGTTTCACCAGGCCTGGGACTTCTGTTGTTTTTCGTGTCGACAGAAGGAGACAGTTTGTCGTGTTCGTTTGGAAAATCGAGGAGTGGTTGAGGTAACTTCGACATTGCAGGAATTGAATTATTGTAAAGGCGATTGTGACTTATGGACAAAATGTTGAAAGAAGCCATCGAAAGGCTCCGGGAAGAAAGAGCGAGAGCTCTCTTGGGGGGCGGAGAAGACGAGGTCAAACGCCAACATGCCAAGGGGAAACTGACGGCCAGGGAACGGATCGAACGCCTCGTGGATCCAGAGACATTCGTCGAGCTGGGCATGCTTGGAGCGACTCGGGAGGATGCCGAAAAGGGGATCTACGGGGACGGCATCGTCACGGGCTTCGGGAAGATAGACGGTCGGACAGTGGGAATCTTTTCGCAGGACTACACGGTCTGGCGGGGGTCCTTCGGCGAGGTGCACCGCCTCAAGATGAACAACGTGATGGACAAAGCGCGGGAGCTTGGGGTTCCCATGATCTGCTTATGGGACGGCTCCGGGGGGCGCCTGGAACTCAACGCCTACATCAATCCCGCGCACTATTCCACCTTCAAGCGGTTCGCGAAGAATTCGGGTTTGATCCCCCAGATCTCCGCCATGCTGGGGCCCTCCCCGGGAAACGGGGCCTATGGTCCGGCCATGACCGATTTCATCTTCATGGTGGATGGCTTGAGTTACGTCTTTGCCACGGGACCCAAGGGGACAAAAGCGGAGGTGGGGGAAGAGATTTCCATGGAAGACCTGGGCGGGGCGAGGGTCCACTGCCAGAAATCGGGATTGGGAGACGCCAGGTTCAAAACGGAAGAGGGGTGTTTCGCGGCGATCCGTAAGCTGCTGTCCTATCTGCCCTCCAACCACGCGCAGTTCCCTCCCGAAAGGGCGCCCGCCGGTTCTCCTCCCTCCGTCAACCCGAAGCTCAACGATCTCGTTCCCAGCGACGGACGGAAGACCTACGACATGCGAAAGGTGATCCTGGAGCTGGTGGACGAACGAGATTTTTTCGAGATAAAGCCGGAATTCGCAAAGAACATCATCACCGGATTCGGCCGCATGAACGGTCATACGGTTGGGGTCCTTGCCAACCAGCCCCTTTTCATGGCGGGGTCCCTCACCATCAATGCCTCCGTCAAGGCGGCGCGTTTCGTTCGTTTCGCCGACTGTTTCAATATTCCCCTCATCATGCTGGTGGATACGACCGGCTACCTGCCCGGATCCCAGCAGGAGCACAACGGCCTGCTCCGGAATGGAGCCAAGCTTCCCTTCGCCATCGCCGAATCGACGGTGCCAAAAATCGCCGTGCTCATCCGGAAGGCCTACGGGGGCGCCAAGCCCGCCATGGGGATAGACAAGGACCTGGGGGTTCACGTGGTTTACGCCTGGCCCATCGCCGAATCGGGGGTCATGGGGGCGCGGGCGACGGTCAAGGTCCTCTTCAGGGACGAGATCCGGGCGGCGAAGGATCCCGAAGCCTTCTTCGAGGCGAAGGTGGAGGAGTTCAGGCGGACGGAAAGCCCCTACATCATGGCCAACTCCACGTTCATCGACGATATCATCGAACCTGCGGAGACCCGCGCCCGCCTTGTCGCCACCCTTGAGGTTCTCCTTTCCAGGCGAAATATTCCGAAAGGGAAGACGAATCACGGCAACATCCCGCTGTAAAAGAGTTCAATGTACGAGGTTCAATGTTCAACGTTGAAGGGAGCTGCCTACACGGAATTCTTGATCAGCCGGGTAATCTTCTCGCAAGCCTTCGCGAGCCGTTCCGGGAAGTCCTTGTCGCCGGGGAGGACCCGGACAATGAAGTCCTCCGGTAAAGGGAGCTAGTTGACCACGGTTTTGCCGTTCTTGGTGTAAACGACCATCTGCTTGGGAAGGAGGAGGACGGCGGCCCGCGCGTTGTTGGCCTTGACGGCCTG